>NZ_JBFPKM010000010.1:0-278833 GCF_040948755.1 Paraburkholderia sp. BR13444
ACCCATCCAGACCTCGACAGAATTTGCAGGAAATTACCCATAAAATGCCAGGTTCCTGCAAATGCATCAACCACTTTCCGCTTTAAACCCTTGTTGCACAGGGCTCTTCGAATTTTTCAGACCCGACCAATTAGGCCTGTGCGCGACGCGCACCGCCGTCCGGCGATCTCCCTGGCGGCATATCCTCAACGATCCCGGTTTCGTCCGCGTGAGTCCCCCCGCTCATGTTCGGGTGCCTTCGCATTCGGCTGCGACCGCCGGCAAAGCTGCCTCGTCCTCGATCTTCGCCCCCTTTTCCGACGCCGGAAGGCTCAACCTGGGGGCTCTATACTGCCTCGACGAAATTCCCTTCTCGAATCTGGAACGCAGCACATGCGCGAGTCACCTGCTGCTGGTCGGCCTCCGTCATGCCGAGCCAAAGCGGCAACCGGATCAGCCGGTTCGCCTGCGATTCCGTCACCGCGAGCGAGCCGTGCGTGCGGCCATAACGCAGCCCCGCAGGCGAAGAATGCAGCGGCACATAGTGAAAGACCGCATCGATCCCGTTTTGACGCAGCCGTTCCAGAATACGCTGTCGCTCGTTGAGCGATTCGACCAGCACGTAATACATATGCGCATTGTGCTGGCAGTGCTCCGGAACGATAGGCCGCCTTAGCATGCCTTTCGCCTCGAACGGCTCCAGCATGGCGTGATAGCGCGACCAGTTTTCCAGTCGCGTTTTCGTGATCTGCTCGGCCTCTTCCAGCTGGGCCCAAAGAAAAGCGGCAATCAGCTCGCCGGGCAGAAACGACGAACCGATGGATTGCCACGTGTACTTATCGACCTGGCCGCGATAAAACTGGCTTCGGTTCGTGCCTTTTTCACGGATGATTTCCGCAGCTTCGGCGTATTCGGGCCGATTGACCAGCAATGCGCCGCCTTCGCCCGAAATCACGTTTTTCGTTTCGTGGAAACTGTAGGTGCCGAGGTCGCCGATGCTGCCGAGCGCCCGTCCCTTGTACGTCGCCATCACCCCTTGCGCGGCGTCTTCCACCACCTTGAGATTATGGCGTTGCGCGATCTCCATGATCGTGTCCATTTCGCACGCAACGCCTGCGTAATGCACCGGCACGATCGCGCGCGTACGCGGCGTGATTGCGGCTTCGATCAGACGCTCGTCGAGATTGAGCGTGTCTTCCCGAATATCGACAAATACCGGAATGCCGCCGCGCAATGCGAACGCATTGGCCGTCGATACGAAGGTATAGGACGGCATGATGATTTCGTCACCGGGCTGGATATCCAGCAATAGCGCGGCCATTTCGAGCGCCGCGGTGCACGAGTGCGTGAGCAGCGCTTTATCGCAGCGGGTCGTCGTTTCCAGCCAGGTGTGGCATCGCTTGGTGTACGGGCCGTCGCCGGCCAGTTTTCCGTTGATGTGAGCCTGTGCAATATAGAACAGCTCTTTGCCGCCCATATGGGGCTGATTGAACGGGATCTTTTTCATTTTATGACCCTAGTCTCGACGCAGAATTGCGAGTCCGAATCCAGTCGCTCCGAACCGGTCGCCGTTGTAAAGCATGTATCGTTCGTTTTTATGATCGAACACGTACGGGTATTCGATCATGTTGGCGTCCCAACCTTGCGGTGATGGCTCGATGCCGACTTCGTCGAGCGCGAGCACCCAGTTTTTGCCGTCGGCGCTTTTTGCATAACCGATCCGATAAGGCGTGCCGCTGCCGCTGCGATACGAAAACCACATCTCGTAGCCGCCTTGCGGATGCAGACAAACGGTGGGGCGAGAAAACGCCTGTGCCGCGCCGAGTTGATGCGGCACGACCTGACCGTGACGGACCCACTGATCGCCGTCGTCGGAGGTGGCGTAGTTGAAGACGTGCAGCATTTCGCCGTTACCGGCATTCCACGTCACGGTGGAGCCGTACCACATCTGCAAACCGCCGCCCTCGGCGTCCATCACCCACGGATACGACAAGCTGACGGGATCGCAGGCATCGGAGCCCATCAGCATTTCGACGCGACTTTCGTCGAGCATCAGATCGTCGGTAACGGGCACCCGGCCGATATCTCCGCGCCAATGTCCGCCTTCGGGGTTTTGCCAGCCCATGAACAGCATGTAGCGGATGCCGTTCGCGACATAGCAATTGCCGATACTCACGCCGGCGGCGTAAAAACTGCCTGCGGGGCCGTGGATCAGGAATGGCTCGCGATGCGTCGCGACAATCTCGCGCCGGACAATATCGACATCGACCGCGCCGACCGACGAGCGATTTTGCTCATCGCGGCCGCTATAGAAGATGCGATAGACGTCGCCGTCCAGCTGCAAAGGCAGTGGATTAGCCGCGTGCGAAAGCAGTTTGGGATGCCCTCCTGTTTCGGGCGGGCAGAAGATCAATCGCTGCTTCTCCCACCGTAGCGTCCTGTTCATATCCCGCGGAGCCTCGTGCTGGGAACGCGCGAACGTTCCGTCGCCTGGCCGATATAGACGCCTTCGCTTTCGGCATTGGCCAACAGGATGGCGCCGGCGCCAACCACGCATTTATCGCCGATCTGAATATGATCGCGAAGCGTCGCATTGACGCCGATAAAACACTGCTCGCCGATCTTTACCCCGCCCGACACGACAATGTGCGAAGCCACGAAGGTGTGATCGCCGATCTGCGAGTGATGGCCGATATGATTGCCGCTCCAGAGCGTCACGTTGTTGCCGATCGTGGCGAACGGCTGGATCGTGTTGTCTTCGAGGATGAAACAGTTCTCGCCGATCCGGTTGGGGTCCGGCACATACGCACGCGAGCTGACATAGCTGGCGATGCCATAACCCATTGCCTTCGCCGCTAGATATTTCTCTTTGCGAATCGCATTGAGCTTCGAATAACTCAGAGCGATGAAGATGTCGTACTTGTCAGCGGGGTAAGTCGAGGCCAGCGATTCGAACGCAACCACCGGCAGACCGCAGAACACCGGCTTGTCGATCCAGGCCTCGTCGACCGTAAACGCGGCGACTTCACGATCCGAATCGTGCGTGAAGTAGAAATGCGCGAGCTCAGCAATGTCACCGGCGCCAAAAATCACCAAGGGTTTCTTCATGGTTTCTGCCTTACGAGGATGGTGAACTCGTACAAACCGTAGTCGTGCAACAGCGCGACGTGCGGGGAATAACGGCGCTTGCAAAAATCGAATGCCCAGGCCGGGTCGGTGTAATAGAGGTAGTCGCGCATCTTGTCGCGGTCGGAATACGACGTCAGACAATTGAAGGAGAAACCTTCACGACTGGATTCGGCGATCACATCGAGCGTTGCTTTGACGTAGTCGAGCCACTCGCTGTCCGTGCGCTCCATCCGCACATTGAAAATGCCGCTCGCCACGCTATAGTCGGCCGGCTCGGCGGGGCGTTCGGTAAGCAGGAATTTCGCGTTATCGGCTTCTGCATGGCGATTGCGCGCGGCGACCACCATGTCGTTGCTGATGTCGGTGCCGACATAACTGAAATCGCGATGCGTCGTCGACAGAAAGTCGTAATACGCGCCGTACCCGCAGCCGATATCGTTGATCGAAAACTGTCGATCCGGGGCGATCACTTTGGAAAGCTGGACGAATCGCAGCGTCTGGCCTTCCTCGCCGTTCCAGTCAACGCCGCGCGGGCTTTCCCCGTGCTCGCTGAGCTTGCCGCTGTAGTACTTCGCCACTTCGGCGTGAATCGTGTCGTTATTGCGGGTCATATTTTTTCCTGATTACTGTCGCGATTCGCGCTGCGCGAAATAAGCATCGACAGAGGCGGGCTCCTGATGACCGAAGCCTAGGATCGCCTGATCCCGGGGCGTCAACGCCGCCGAAGCCAGATTGGCTGGAATATTGATCTGCTGCTTGAGGTACGGAATGGTGAATACGTGATTCACCGCGCGGCGTTGCAATGGCGAACTGTTGATGCCGCCGCAGTGGTAAAGCATGCAGTCCAGCAGAATGAACGAGCCGGCTTTGGCTTCGACCTGAAGCGCATTGCGGCGCACGTACTCGTCGCTCGGGAATTTCTCGGACTTGTGCGAGGCCGGGAGAATAAAGGTCGCACCGTTCTGGCTCGTGAAATCGTCGACGCAAAAGAGCGCGTTGATGGCGATCGGACGCGACGCCACAAAATGCTGGTACGGCAAATCCCGGTGCCACGCGGCCTGGCTGTACGCCTCTCCAGGCGGATTCACCAGTGCATTCTGCTGATTCAGAATGAACGTCCCGGTGATGGTGCACCTGAGCGTATCGAGTAGCGCCGTATTCAAGGCCAGGTCGAGGAACGAGCGGCTATCGAGCGTCAGCGGCGAGCGCACCGTATGAAACTCGTTCAGACGGCGCAGGCGTTCTTCGCCGAAATGATCGATATAGGCATGGCGCACCCGTTCGAATTCCGCCTGCAATGCCTGCAAACCGGCGGCGTCGTATCCGGCGTCGAGAACGGCATAGCCGACATTGCGGAGGCTTTCGGCGGCGAGTTCTGCTTCGGAGGTTCCCTGGATCTGTTCCGTTATGCCGTAACGGGCGGTGGGGACAGTGCGTTCGACGAACATGGTTTCAGTTTTCCCGTCTTCCGACATCACGACGCGACGTACTTCATATACTGCGCCGAGGATTTCCCGCAGTTGAACAGCAGATCCAGGATGGTCACGCCGTGCGTAAACTCTCCCCACTGCTGCGGATACTCGGGATACCCGGCGTACTCGAACCACTGCAATTCGATTCCGGCATTCTGAAAAATGCTCTCGTCGACGTAGTCTTTCGCCGCCGGTCCCGAGATATAGGTCGCCCCCCCGGCTTGCGCACAGAGATCGGCCAGCCGCTCCGTTTTGCCATCCGCCAGCACGTAATCCGACGAACTCGTAATACGCGTCTTGATGCCCAGATACCCGCAAATCTCGCTGATCAGACTTCGATTGAGATCCGAAAGCAAGACGAACGATTTTTCCTCGTAGAACGGCGCAAGCCAGGCCGCAATTTCTTCGAAGTGCGGCGCCCGGCGGTAGTTCTGCGTCAGCGCCTTCCAGTGATTGCCGGCCCAGGGCGTATCGCTGTCTATCTCCGTTTCATTGATTTTCTGGTCGTAACGGCCCTTGACGCGCACGGGCACCGTCAGCCATTGAACGCCTTGCGGCGTTTTGATCTGATTGCGATTGCGCCAGTCGCGTCGCGTGTATTGCATATCGTCGTAGAGAATGAACTCGTCGACGGCCGCGATCATGTCGAAATATCCTTTCCACGGAATGTAGTTGGATTGGACGATGGCGACTCTTTTCATTGCACTTGCATTCCTGCTCGAATGGTTCCCGCCTCGGTCACAAGCGCCCAATCGAAAGTCGGCAGCGCGAGCAGTTGAGCGGCGGCGGCTTCATATTCCCGCGGATTGGCGGCTTTCAGATATCGCAATTTCGTCGTCCATTCCGGCAGGGTGTCCTGCTGCGTAGTCAGCACGACACGAATCAAATCCTTGTACGGCGTGGAGTCGATATAACCGAAGGTCCGGTCGATCTGCTCGCCGCAACCTTCGGGATCGAGAACGAGCACGCCGCGCACGATTTCCGACGCACTCTCCGTTTGCGACGGCGGCGCGGGTTGTTCGACACCCAACGCGCTCATTAGCGCGCCTTCCAAAGACGCGGGCAATTCGCGCAGCGAATGCCATCTGCGCACCTTGGCCTGCGCCGTATGCGCCAGTTGCCGGCGCAGCGACGGCGTCTCGATCAATTTGCCGATGGCATCGATCCAGTCTTGCTCGGTGTCGTTCGCCAGCAAGCCGTCGTAACCGTTTTGGATCGCCGCGCCAAACGCCGCGCGCGCGCTCGCGATGGTGGCCATACCGGCCGCGGAGAATTCCAGATACGACGCCGTCGAGCCGCTTTCATTGAACGCGGTATTGTCGAGCGGCACAAGCGCGATATCGAGTTCGAGCTCATGCATTTGACGCGCGCGCTCGTCGAGCGTCGGCGCGACTTTGACGAACCGGGCGCCCCGGCCTGCACCCCAGCCCGCAGGAGATGTCTCGCCCACGAACGCGAATTTGACCTGGTTGCCGTAACGGTCATGAATCTTGCGAAGCGCTTTGTCGAGCACCGCGAAATTCGACGCTTCGAGCGAATTGCTGAATATACCGATACGAACCACCGGCGCGGCCGCGCGAACCGGATGTTCGAAGAGCTCGAATACCACCTGGCTCGGTACGACATGCACGCGCGACGAAATCGCGCGATACGCTTCGGCCAATTGCTCATTGGCCACGATTACCGCATGGGCATGTTGCACGGCATAGTCGATCGATGCCTTGAACTGCTCGCTCTGCGCATCGAAACGCGCGTCCGTATCGTAGACAATGGGGATGCCGAGACGGAACAACTGTTTCAGCGCATCGAGCGAGAACATGCCGACGATGGCCCGTTGAAGCACAATCAGTTGCGGCGGATTCGTAAGGTCGACCTTGACCTGACCGTCCTGCAACCCGGACACGACTTCCCAGTCGTCCGGCGCGAGACCCAGCGGCTTGATGAGGCGCATGAGCGGCGCGGTGGCGCCCGCGGGATCGGCCGACAACAAAATCACGCGCTTTTTTGCGGGAATCAGGCCGGCTTGCGCGGCTTGCGCGGCTTGCGCGGCTTGCGCGGCTTGCGCGGACGCGATTTTGCGCACACGCGCTTGAGTCCGATCGATGAAAGCTTCGAGTTCGCGCAGGAACGATTGATTGACCTGCTCGTAGACCTCGGGAACGCGATGGATCGTGCGCCGCGCATGCTCGATCTGTTCGGGCGAATTGCCCCACGCCGAACCGACATCGGTCAGGTAGCTCGGCGGCGGCATGTCGAGCATTACGTTATTCGGCAGGTACACGACCGGGCATCCGCACAGCATCGCTTCGAAGCAGGCTGTCGAGGGCTCGTACGTGTAGAGGAATTCGGCCGACCGATAAAGCGCGGCGAGCTGTTCGGGCGTGCGCCGCGCGACACGGAACGATATTTCCGTGCACCCTTCCGTAATCGGACTGAGTTGCCCCCCGCGGCCCAAATAGCGATTAATGAAGACCAGACTGCCCGAGCGCTTCGTATCGTCGACGCCGTCGCGGTTGTAAATGCTCGTATTGATGAGCGGCAGTTGCAGCAGATCCGCTTCCACACCCGCAGGAACGACACAGCTTCCATGCGCGTAAATGAGGTCGTCGGCGCCCCACGTATATCCTTTCTGATGCAGAAAGCCCGGCACATTCAGCAGATAGCGGACGACGTGGCGGGCGTTGGAAGGATTGCCGCTCACGACCTCCGGATAAACGATGATCGGCTCGCGATTTTCGGCGCGATGACGCTCGGCCTCCTTAAGCGTGAGCGTGGGCGTGCGCAGACCGGGAGACACCTTGTCGGTCATGACGTAGGCTTCTTCGCCTGCCAGATTGAGCGCATGACACAGGTAGTGCATCGCGCGAATGCCGCCGGATGCAAGCGTGAAATCCGGTGCATAGACGTAGTACGGCGAGTTGAGCTTGGCAAACAATTGCAGCTGGCGATTCATGAATTTCTACTTTGCCGGGAAGGGGGGAGCCGATCAGCGCATCGCTATAGACGAGGATGAGACTAAATCGGATTGGGCTCAAACAAACCCCCGAACTAACGGTCAAATCCTCGCCAATTCCTCTGCTAGTCCATTGATCCAGAAGAATCGGCGGTAATGCGTCGTGTTTGACGGGGGCGATCGAGGAGCTGGAGTCGGCGCTTCATGCGTCGTGCGTGACGCTGCGAGCGGCCGGCGCGGCGTTGCTCGCCCGCGCGCAGGCCGACGGCCATGCGCGCGCCGATCGTCTTTCGATTTGATTACCGGGGCGATTTTGGCGAAGCGCGGCGCGGGAGCGGATTGACGAGCGTGCCTTGCCCGGGCAATCGACCGCCGACTATGAACTTCAGGGGGAAGAATTCTTGGCGCGCCCGGCTGGGATCGAACCAGCAACCCCTGCCTTCGGAGGGAAGAGGATTCACTCTAACACTATCCAGACAAATCTATAAGCGATTGATTTTACACGCATATGGATTTTCATAAACAGTGTTAGAGGAGCCTAAATCGCTCTATAGTTACGTACTGGTTACGTACTCGGAAGGAACAGGAAGCGCCATGAAACAGGACATCACCACAAAAAAGGGTCGTGCAGCGCTGGCTCTGCGCCGTGATCCGTACTGGCACAAATTGACGGAAGGCCTGCATCTCGGGTTCCGCAAAATGACGGCAGACGGGGGCTCGTGGATTGCGCGCCGACGCAACGAGGCGAAGGGCTACGACTTCCGCTCGCTCGGAGAGCTTGCATCGTTCGATGACGCGAAGCGCGAGGCCGAGCGGTGGGCGCTCTCCACCGAGAACGGCGTCACTGCCAAGGCTCCGACCGTGAAGGAGGCCTGCGCCGCCTACGTGCTCGACATCACGCATCGCAAGAGCGCGGACGCAGGCAAGGACGCTGCGGGGCGCTTCCGGCGACTCGTGGACGACGCTCCGATTGGCCTGATCGCGCTGGACAGGCTTCGCACCTCGCACATCGAGAAGTGGCTGCACGGGCAGGTAGACGGCGCAGAGGCAGACGACCCGGACGACCTGCGCCGCGCGAAGGACAGCGCGAACAGGAACCTCGCGAGCCTGAAGGCGGCGCTGAACAAGGCCATGAAGGACAGGCTCGTTGCGACCGACGCGGGCTGGAAAACGGTTGCGAAGTACAAAGGCGTCGGCAAGCGCCGGGAGGCCGTGCTCACGCCGGATGAGACTGCGCGCCTGCTCTCTGCAATGCCTGACGCGCTGCGCCCCTTCATGAGCGCACTGGCGCTGATCCCGTCGCGCCCTGGAGAGATCGCAGCGCTGCGCGTGCGGGACTTCGACGCGAAGGCCGGGACGCTTGCGCTAGACGGCAAGACAGGGAGGCGCGTCGTGCCGGTCTCCACGCAGGCCGTGGACTTCCTGCGCGCAGAGGTAAAGGACAAGCTGCCTGCAGCGCTGATCTTCACGCAGGCGAACGGCCTGCAGTGGACGCGCTTCGAGTGGCGCGACGGGTTCCGCGAGGCCGCGACCGTCGCTGGCTTCGGGGCGGATATTGTGGCCTACACGTTGCGGCACTCGGCAATCACGGCACTGATCGCGGGCGGCATGACATCGGTGCTCGTGGCGCGCATTGCAGGAACCTCGGTCGAGATGATCGCGAAGCACTACGAGCACGCTGATGCGAGCACGCTGCGC
Source organism: Paraburkholderia sp. BR13444 (assembly GCF_040948755.1). Classification (NCBI taxonomy): domain Bacteria; kingdom Pseudomonadati; phylum Pseudomonadota; class Betaproteobacteria; order Burkholderiales; family Burkholderiaceae; genus Paraburkholderia; species Paraburkholderia sp. BR13444. The sequence goes on from NZ_JBFPKM010000010.1 coordinate 9,232, forward strand.
GCGATGCTCGACGCGATGCCCTCTCTTGTGCATCAGGGGGCGGCATGATCGATCTGGAGAAGGCTCGCGCCGGGTTGGCTGCGAAGTGGGCGGAATATCTGGCGCTCTTCGACCGCGACGGCTCCGCAGAAGTAGAGCGGGAGGAGCACCGCGCCGAGGCCGATCTGCTGCGCCTCGCCATTCAGGTGTTCGCAGGGACCACCCCACCGCTGCCGGAGGCCCCGACGCCGGAGCAGATTGCGGCGCACGTGCTCGTGCTTCATTTCCTCAGGGAGCCCAGGACGAAGGCCGAGCGCGTGCGGTGGGAGAAGCACTCACCCTACCTCTTTGGCGAGAAGCACGACGCCGCAAGTCCCCGGCGACAGCGCAATCTGGATCTACTGCGCGAGGTTGCATATGACGTGGCGGCGCGCCCCGGCAAGCGCTTCGTGGCGCAGGCAATCCGGGAACTGTGCGAGCGATACCCTGATGTTGACCCCGTGAGCTTCCGTAGCAACGTGTATGACCACGATAGCTACCGCGAGGCGCGGGACTTCTACCTCGCGGACTACCGGCATCAGTTCGGCGCGCCCGATGAGGAGCCGTAACAACTGCAATAGATCGCCACCCGTAACTATGCACATAGATCAGGGTGGCGTTCTAGGCTAGTTGCCCTCAGCCAAGCTCTCTAATCTCCCTCTCAACCGCTCTATTAACGAAGAGCGGGGCAAACCTACAGAGAGGGAGTGCTAATGAACACTCAATTTATCGGACAATACTTCACGATCCCGGAGACGGCTGAGCGCGCCCGCGTGTCCATCGCGACGCTGCACAACCTGTGGGTCCGTGGAGAAGGGCCTGCGCGCACGCGCATCGGTCGGCGCGTCTTCGTGACGGATGAGGCGCTGCGCGCATGGGTCGAGCGCATGACGGAGAGCACCGCCGCCGCATAGCACCCGCATCACCGCAGGCTCGCATCAGTCGGGCCGCGCACACACAGACAGTTCGCCGCGCAATAGAGGACACCCCAAGGGACGCAGGTTCACTGCGCGCATCACTGCGCGCGGTGCTTGCGCACGCAACCAATTTGTTACGGAGGGTGAAGATGAACAGCAGGCAGAGCAGGAAAAAAGAAGCCCGCATAGGGGGCGCGGGCTGCGATAGGCGCTTAAAGCATCGCCAGCTTAGCGCTCCTGTCGCGGCGTCGCAAGCGCTGCAGGAGGCATCGTCATGAGCGCTCCTCGCGAAGTGACTGCAGAGAACCCGAGCGCGCGTCGCAAGGCAGACCTTGCGTTGGATTCGCACGCCTTTCCCGATGCGAGGCAGACGGTCGCCCGCGCGCTCGTTGCCCACATCAAGGATGACGAGTGCGTGGTGTGGCCGTCCGCGCTGAAGATCGCATATCGCGCAGGCGTGAGCGAGGCGACCGCGCAGCGCGTGCTCACCGAGTTCGACCGCAAAGGGCTTACGGTGCGCCTGCCCGACTTTGTGATCCCGCCCGACCCGAAGAATCCGAAGCCTAAGAAGCAGATCGCCCGGCGCGTTGACATGCACCGTCTGCACGAACTCTATCCCGAGAACATCGATTGGGACGAGTACCTTGTGGGTGGTCGTGCGAAGCAGCAGAGGTTCGCCGCCAAGCGGATTACCGCATCCGAGGTGTCGGATTACCGCATGAACAACGGTGGATTACCGCATCGGACCCCTCGGATTACCTCACCATGCGGTACTAGCGTTTTAGAGCGTTTACAGGAGCGTTCTATAGAGCGTTTTAAAACAAGCAACGACGGCACTGCGCGCGTTTCGCAGCGCGCAGCTACGGCCGCAGGTGAACCTTCAACCGATCTACGGAGTGAATGCGTGAACGGTGCGCAAACCGCCGAAGCAGTGCGCTGCAAAACGCGCACTGTGCAGCCGCATGAAAGCGAAGAAGAGACAACCTTCGAAGGCATCGTCGCGCAATGCGTCGTGCGAGGTCGGGATGATCCGCAGAAGGACTGGAGCGATCGTCAGAGGCAAGGTGCGACCCTCGAAGACCTGCGCGCAGCGTTCGTGCAGGCAGCGGGCAAATCGAAGGGGCCTGCACCGCACTGGAGCGCGATTGACTATGCGCTCGGCGTCATCGTGCAGGAGCGCGCGTCGGTTGTCGGAGGAGCGCATTCGCACAAGTACAGCAAGGAGGAGATCGCTGCGGCGCAGGCGCGGGAGGCGATTCTCTTCCGGCACATCGATCGGCCTTCGTGGAGTGCCACGCACACGCGTCTCGACATCGGCACGTGGCTCGTTCTGAACCGCGATGTAGACGAAGCGCTGTTCGAGGCCGCGTGCCTCGACGCGGTAGAGAAGGCGCAGAGCACCGGCAAGGCTCCGACATGGCATCTCGTGGGCAGCGCGCTCTACGCACGCATGAAGGCACAGAAGAGCAACGCGCAGCAGCAGGAGGCAGCAGGCAAGCGTCTTTTTAACCGGCCCGCTGCGGCGGGCTCCTTTTCCCACGCAGGCAATGAAACGAGGCACTAACCGGAGAACCAGAGATGCGCCCTTCTCGTTTCAACGATGCAGCAGGGAGACAGGCAATGACCGAGGTCTATCTGAACATCATGCAGGGCCCGTTGCGGGCGATGGCGTCCGCGCCGAGTGGCAGAGGAAGCGGCAGCGGAACCACGTTCTCCACGCTGTTGAGCGACCGCGCGCGCGCCGCTGACGAAGCGATGTTCGTGTTGTCGCAGGTCGGAGGGACCACCGCGAACGCAGTGACAATCTCTGCCTCCGGCGGCGAAGAGGCAGAGAAGAGTGCGGGCGAGGTTCGCGTGCTGTTGAAAGGACGGCACGGATACCGGGCGAAGCTCCTCGACCCGTGGCGGCTCGTGCGGTGAACGCAGAGGAGATCGAGCAGGTGTTGCGCGCGTGGTGCGAAGAGCGCGGCCATGTGATCTCTGGCATCGGAGAGGTCAGCGAGCCAGTTGCCGCACTCCTGCTCGGCGTGAGCGCAGCGGCGTTACGGTTGTGGATCAACGAGGGCCGCAGTCCGCTGCAACCGACGCGCCGCTACGCGCGTCACAGGTGGTATCCATTGCACACAATCGCGGCCTTCCTCGCGGATTCCGAAAAGGACGCGCAGCACGGATTGGACTGACGCCTCGCGTTATGCAGAAATTGCATAGGCCGGAACCCGGCAAACCGATCAACGGACAGGAGGCAGGCATGGGGGATTTTCTCAAGGTGGTTCGACTGCTCGCGGCGTCCCGCGACGACAACGTTTCGAACCTCAAACTGCGCGCGCGGCAGGCGCTCTCGATCCGATCCGATGCAGGCGCGCGTGAGTTCTTCGAGCGCGCGACGAAGATCACGGCAACCGGGAGCCTTGTCACCTCGGACGACGACGCGGTGACAGTCTCCGACCCCGAGGTGGTGCGCCTTGTCGCGCGCCGTTCGGTGCTCGGCCTCGTGGCCTCTGCCGTGCCGGGTGGCTGGCGCAACGTGATTCCGTTCAAGGCCATCGCGACGCAGGTCGCGGGCGCGGTTGCCTCGTGGGTGGCGGAAGCGGCGCTCAAACCCATAAGCGGCGCGGAGTTCGCCATCAGCCCGATGGAAGTGCGCAAGGTTACTGCAACGCTTGTCGTGTCGGCAGAGCTTCTGAAGATCGGCAGCGACCAGATCGACGCGGCACTGCAGCGCGACCTCGTGCGCGCCGTAACCGATGAACTGAACGCCACCTTCGCGAGCAACGATGCGCCTTCTGCTACCTCGCCCGGTGGCGCGCTCTACGGCACGGCTCCGCTGCCCTCGACCGGCTCGCTTACCGCCGACGCTGCAATGCTCATCAACGCGTTCGCGGGCGATCTGAGCCGCGCCTTCTGGCTCTTCTCACCGAAGATGGCGGTCGCGCTCGTGGACGAGTTCGGCATCGAATCGACGCTCGGCGCGGCTGGCGGCTTCCTGCTCGGCCTGCCTGCAATCGTCGTCAACGGCGCGCCCGATGGCATGATTGCGCTCGTGGATGCCTCGCGCATCGCGGTCTATGACGGCCCGATTGTGCCTGCGATGGCAACGCACGCCACGATGACGCTCGACGACAACGGGTCGCAGACCCTGCTCTCGCTGTGGCAGTCCAACTGCGCCGCGCTGCGAAGCGAACTCTTCTGCTACTGGAAGCCGCTCGCGGATACCTGCGTGTGGGTCGATGATGCGCCGATGCTCGGAGCGGAAGCACCGACGCGCGCAGCGCCTGCGGCGACGACTCCTGCCGTGCTGCAGAAGCAGACCAAGACGAAGGGAGAGACGGCATGACCGGCCACGATCTGGAGCGCAACGCGCACGACGCGCAGGGGCCGACCCCGGCGCTGAACACCCTGACTGCGGAACTCCTCTCGTGCGTGTCGCAGGACATCGGCAGAGCGCTCGACGCATCCGAGGCGCAGATGCTCGTGCGTGTGGCAGCACTGGCACACGATGCAATCTTGGCGGTCGGCCTGCAGTGCATCACCAACGTGGGCATCATCGACCTCGACGGCGCGCCGAACCTGCTGGTCGAGTTCATAGACAGGCAGGCAGACCAGCGGCATGTGGTCATCCCGTTCCTCGATGCACGCACGATCAACTGAGGGAGGCAGGTATGGCTACGGCAAAGGCAAGAGCAACGCTGCTGGCATCCACCATCGTTGAGGGACGGTCCCTCGACACCGTATCGCGTCGCATCCTCGCACACGAAGGTGCAGGCGAGCACGTTGGCCTCATGAGCGATCTGGAAGTGGCACGCGCAATGGCTGGACTGGCTGTGCGGCACGCGGCAGCGCGTTCCCGTGTCGTCAGTGCGGCCATCATTCGCGAGGCTGGCAGACCGCTCGACGATGCGACGGCACGCGTGCTCGTTGAACTCGACGGCGGCGTCGGCGTGCTCCTCCCTCGTGGCATTGCAGGCAGCAGCGCCACGGCGAAGGTGGGCACGACTGCGAAGCCTCCGCGCAAGCGCCCCGGCAAAGGCAGTGTCGTGTTCAAGTAGACAGGGCAGGCGCGCGGGCGGCGACGAGAGGCAGGGGGGGAGTGTCGCCCGAACGGAAGGGGCCTTGGACACCCCAATTGTTCACATTTTTTCAATCGAAGCCGCTTCATCAACAGGGGCCGACCGCCGTGCCAACACCCCGTAAACCCCGCGAGTTGCACCTCGTACAGGGCACTCACCGCACCTCCCGCCACGGTAGAGGGATGGCGAGCATTAAGCCTTCGCGCAAACTGCCCGAGCCGCCCGAGCTTGTGCAGGAAGACCCGGACGCCCTGGAGGAGTGGAAACGGATGCTCGCGAGCATGGCTCCCGCAGGGCTCGCGAAGCCGCTCGACCGTGGCCTGCTCGCCGGGTGCTGCCTCGCCTACGCGCGCTGGTACAGGGCAGAGAAGGCGCTGGCGATGATGGCGAGGAAGGACCCGCAGACCAACGGCGTGATCATCCGCACGTCCAACGGCAACCACATCCAGAACCCGCTGGTGGGCGCTGCAAACAAGGCCCTGATGATCTACGAACGCATTGCCATGCGCTTCGGCGTGAGCCCGGTAGGGCGCGCGATGCTGGACCTGTCTGCAGTGGAGCTTATGGACGAGGCAACCGAGGACGAAGAGATCGCGCGCAGGTTCTTCGGGGACTAGGGAATAGTGCGAGGCGGGCGGCGCACGCGAATATCCGTCCGCACATAGCATGCTTGTAGAAATCTGGACTTGATTTGACAGACGGTGTCAGCCGTCGGTCTCAGTTCGGCCACAACCGGTCACTGGACCGACGAGTCCAGATTGGTGACAATCTACTCCTCGGAGTCAATCGGGATAGTCGAGTGCCGTGAGCACGCCTTTCTCTCGCATATTGAGCGTCAGCGTTTGCGCCGCTTTTATCTGCGCTGTTGTCATTTTGGACGCGAGTCGATCCCTGACAGAGGCTGCGCGACTTTTTTGCTGAAAATCACTTTGGGCGACCAGCGCATATAACGCGTAAGCTTTCACGTAGTTCCGTGGGACTGCCTCGCCGCGGGCATACATGAAACCGAGGTTGTATTGCGCCTCGGCAAGTCCCCGGTCCGCAGACTTCCGATACCACTGTAGCGCTTGAGCCGAATCCTGAGGCACGCCTCGACCACAGTCGTAGATCAGCGCCAGGTTAAATTCGGCGAAGGGATTACCCTGCTCGGCGGCTTTTCGATTCCATTGGACAGCTAGGGGACCGTTCTGCACTACGCCCCAGCCGTTTTCGTAAAGCGAGGCCACGCCGATCTGAGCCAGAGCATCTCCCTGTTCGGCGGCGGCACTAAACCAATGCATGGCTTGCGTATAGTCTTGATGTACGCCTCGCCCGAACTCATATAACCGCCCCAAGTTGTACTCCGCTTTGACATCACCCTGCACAGCTGCCTTTCTGTACCAGTTCGCGGCTTGGGTCTCGTCCTTTTCTATGCCTTCGCCGATGTCATACATTCTGCCCAAGGCGTACTGCGCGTGTGCCTTCCCTTGCTCCGCGGCCATGCGATACCACCCAGCGGCCCAAGCGTAGCTCTGCTGCACACCTCGTCCTCTCTCATACATGACGCCCATGTTCATCTGCGCAACGGCGTCTCCGCTATTTGCACTCTTCCTATACCACTCGATCGCATCGGGGTAGCTCTGCGGGACACCACGACCGTGAGAGTAGGCGAACCCAATGTTGCTCTGAGCATCTGCTAGACCTTGCTCCGCAGCCTTATGAAACCACTCAAACGCTAAAGCGGGGTCTTTTGGGACGCCGTGCCCGCTGTCATAAAGCAAGCCTAGATTGTTTTGCGCCGCGGGATAGCCCTGACTCGCTGCTGCGCGGTACCACTCGGCGGCATGAACAAAATCTCCTTCCGCCGCGTAATACACACCGAGCCAATCTTGTGCAACGGGGTCACCTGATTCCGCCGCGTGCCGCAATTGATCTACCGCGCTCGCATTCTTGCTTTGTATTGCTCTCGAGACATCCTTTTGCGCATCGTCGATTGACATTGCTGCCGCACACACGTGAACTTCGAACAATATTCCAATTAGCGCTGCAACCAGTCGCACCGATTTGGCCGGATAGTCATCGCGCACGATCGACGAAGCCACTCTCGCCAATGAGATTCCCTTCAGTTTGCCCCGCATACGCGCCCCTGATGTCTTAATTTTCGCCAAGTATATCGAACGCCGAATGTCTCCTTTTCACTGACTTCACTGTCCGTTTAGGGTCGTTTTGAGAGATGCAAGCGTACGCGCCGAGCGTCAGGAAGGTCGGGGCCGACTTTCGCCACCTGTGTTCCAGCAGCTTTCGCTGGCTCTGACGGTGTCTGTTCGATGACGTCCCGACTTATACACATGACTTCATGTTCCCTTGCTCGCAAGGCTATGCTGCTGACGTGCCTTTTGATGCTCCGGTAATTCCCCGCTGGACGCGCGGCGGAGTAAAAGGAGCCCGGATCGCATGGTCGCATGTGATCCGGGCAATGCTTGGGAGGCACACATTCACCTTCGCTTGCCGTTCGCCCATTCCTTCTGGCTGCGAACCACCACCTTCCTCTGCGGACCCTTGGCCATCTCTGCCTCGGTAATCCTCTCAGCCTGCTCCTCTCGGAGACTTTGCGCCCGCTGCTGCCCTCGCGTGTACTCATGCAAGGCCCGAGTCAACAAATCCCCAGCAAGCCGTTCCGGGACCGCATTCATGCCGCTGCAGAGTTCCTGCAGGCGCTCTCGTGCAGGCGTGTCGAGCCATGCGATCACAGGCGTTGCAATCCTTCCGTCCGACATGGCCTTCCTCCTCGTGAACAACGATCCAGCATTGGATTCATGCTGCTCGCGAGATTATGCGCGCGGTGCATAACTGTGACTCCACAGATTTGGGGGCTCATCAGGCGGTGCCCTATGCCTGCGCCTGCAGGCCTCCCGAAGTCGCTGCAGAGCATCCCAAAGCGCCCATCGGCCATGTCCTTCCCCCTGTGAGTGCGCCTCGGGATTATGCGCTGGAGCACAGACGTAAAAAAAGCACCGCATGGGTGCCATTGGGGGTGCTGCTGTGAGGGGGAGCGGATACGTACTCCGCTACGTACTGCGCCGCTTAGTTACGTACTTTTTACGTACTGGCCTGCCGCTACGTACTGGAAAATCGCTGAAAGCCTTGACTGACTTGGCGCGCCCGGCTGGGATCGAACCAGCAACCCCTGCCTTCGGAGGGCAGTACTCTATCCATTGAGCTACGGGCGCATCACTACAAACTGCGGGGAATTAACACGAAAGCGCGACAACCAGAACGGACGCGACGCCAACGCGAGAGACCGCAAGGATACCCGGTTTCGGCCGAACCGTCCACCGGACGGCCTCCGACGCCCGCTCCAACTTCTTCCCCGAGTCCCGCCATCGTCCATGCCGATGCGGGTAAACGCCTGCTGAACACCATCCAGGCCCCCTCGCCGCCGCCGAAACCTTGCGTCTATAATCGTCCGTGGCTGATAAAGAACAAGAAGTTGCCGTCGCGCTGTACCGCTCACATACCCACGGAGACGAGACAAGCATGAGCGAAGCACCACACGGAGCCCCGATCAAAACCCCAGCACAGCTCGTCGCCGCGGTCATCGCCGGGTTTGCTGTGCCAATCGTCATCATCGTCCTGCTCGCCGTCTACGTCGATAATTCGACACGCACCGGCGCCGGCACCGACTCCCTCGCCGAAGCCGAAGTCAACTCCCGCATCCATCCAATCGCCCGGGTCGAAATCCGCGACGCCAATGCGCCGCGCGTCTACAAGAGCGGCGAGGAAGTCTACAAGGCGGTCTGCTCAGCGTGTCACGCGTCGGGTGCGGCAGGCGCGCCGAAATTCACCAACACCGGCGACTGGGCGCCGCGCATCGCGCAAGGCTTCGACACGCTGTGGCACACCGCGCTGTCCGGCAAGGGCGCGATGCCGCCGCGCGGCGGCACGAGCCCCGACGACTACAGCGACTTCGAGATCGCGCGCGCGGTCGTCTATATGGCGAACAATTCGGGCGCGAGCTTCCCCGAGCCGGCGCAGCCGGCGGCGGGCGCAGCCGCGGCATCGGGTGCCGCTGCGGCATCCGGTACGGCAGCCGCATCGGACGCGGGCGCGGCCCAGGCCGCCGCGGCGATGGCCGCCATGGCCAGCGTGCCGCAGACTCCCGCCCCGGCAGCAGGCGGCGCGCAAAGCGCGGATGCGTCGCAGGCCGGCAAGGCGCTGTATCAGTCGGTATGTCAGGCCTGTCACGCGGCCGGCGTGCTGAATGCGCCGAAGTTCGGCGACAAGGAAGCATGGGCGCCGCGCCTGAAGGACTCGATGGACACGGTCTACAACTTCGCGCTGCACGGCAAGGGCGCGATGCCGCCGAAGGGCGGCTCGAATGCTTCGGATGCGGACGTGAAGGCCGCGGTCGACTATATGGTCAGCGCGGTGAAGTAAAACGGGCGGGATCAGCCGCTAAACGAAAAATCCCTGCATGCGCTAACGCGATGCAGGGATTTTTTATGCGCAACGATAAGCAACCGCACCGGGCAGGCACTTGAAGCCTCACCCGCTCACGCCTTCTGCAACAGCGCCTTCAGACTCGCGAGCCGATCCTTCGGCGACATCGGCGCCTCTTCCGGCGTCGGCGGCGGCGCATCGTCGAGCAGCATCTCGTTGATAAAGCGCGACGGCTCGCAGACGATCGTCTCCCGCGCCCTCTTACGCTTCTTGCACCAGTTCAGATGCAGGCTGCGCTGCGCGCGCGTGATCGCGACGTACATCAGCCGGCGTTCCTCCTCGATGCGCGCGTCGTCGATCGGCTCGTCGTCCGCGCCGCCGCGATGCGGCATGATGCCTTCCTCGACGCCGACCAGAAACACGTGCGGATACTCGAGCCCCTTCGACGCATGCACGGTCGACAGCCGCACCGCATCCGGATCTTCCTCGCGACCTTCGAGCATCGACATCAGCGCGACCGTCTGGATCAGGCCGAGCAGGTTCTTGCCGGTGTCGCCGAGGCCGTCGGCGGTGTCGTAGCCGGTCGCCTCGCTGCCGGCCGCCGGCTCCTCCTTCGTGCCCTTGCGCTTCAGCCACTCGATGAACTCGAGCACGTTCTGCCACTTCGCCTGCGCCTGGCGTTCGTCGAACGCGTCGTACAGATACGCTTCGTAGTGGATCGCTTCCATCAGCTCGTCGAGCAGCGTGCCCGCCGCATCCTTCTCCGCACGGTCGGTCAGGCGCTGCATGAAGTCGCAGAACGCGCGCATCGGCTCGATCTGACGCGGCGACAGACGCGCCTCGATGCCGCCCATGTAGACCGCCTCGAACAGCGACACCTTTGCCTGGCCCGCGAACGCGCCGAGCGCCTCCAGCGTCGTATTGCCGACGCCACGGCGCGGTGTCGTGATCGCACGGATGAACGCGGGGTCGTCGTTCGCATTGGCGATCAGGCGCAGGTACGCGCAGATGTCCTTGATCTCGGCCTTGTCGAAGAACGACTGGCCGCCCGACAGCACGTACGGAATCCGTTCGCGGCGCAGCACCTGCTCGAAGATGCGCGCCTGGAAGTTGCCGCGATACAGGATCGCGTAGTCGCGGAAATTCGCGCGCCGCTCGAACTTGTGCGCGGACAGCCGGAACACGACGGACTCCGCCTCGTGCTCCTCGTCGTTGCAGCCCGTTACCGTGATCGTGTCGCCCATGCCGTGCTCGGACCACAGCTTTTTCTCGAACAGCTTCGGGTTATTCGCGATCACGTTGTTCGCGGCGGTCAGGATACGCACCGTCGAGCGGTAATTCTGTTCGAGCTTGATCAGGTGCAGATTCGGAAAATCTTTGCCGAGCTGGCCGAGGTTCTCGAGGGTCGCGCCGCGCCAGCCGTAGATCGCCTGGTCGTCGTCGCCGACCGCCGTGAATGCCGCGCGCTTGCCGGCCAGCAGCTTCACCAGTTCGTACTGGCACGCATTGGTGTCCTGATACTCATCGATCAGCAGATAGCGCAGCTTGTTCTGCCAGCGGTCGCGCACCTGCTCGTTGCTCGCGAACAGCTCGGCGGGCAGGCGGATCAGATCGTCGAAATCGACCGCCTGGTACGCATGCAGCGTCGCCACGTAGTTGCGATAGACGATCGCCGCCTGATGCTCGTCCTCGGTCGATGCGGTCGCGATCGCCTGCTCGGGCATGATCAGGCCGTTCTTCCACAGCGAGATGATCGACTGGATCTTGCGGATGAAGCCCTTGTCCGTCGAGCCGACCTGTTCCTGGATCATGCCGAAGCAGTCGTCGGAATCCATGATCGAGAACTGCGGCTTCAGGCCGACGTGTTCCGCCTCCTGCCGCAGGATCTGCACGCCGAGCGAATGGAAGGTACACACCGTCAGCTGGTTCACGGGCACCTTGCGGCCTTCCTTGCCCGGCGCGGTCAGCGTCTTGCCTTCGAGCAGCTTGCCGACGCGCTCGCGCATTTCCGCCGCGGCCTTGTTCGTGAACGTGACGGCGGCGATGTGGCGTGGCTCGAAGCCCTTCGCTTCGATCAGGTGAGCAATTTTCTGCGTGATCACGCGCGTCTTGCCACTGCCGGCGCCGGCGAGTACGAGACAGGGACCGTCGAGATAACGGACCGCTTCACTTTGAGCGGGGTTCAGGCCTGCGGACATCGTTTGTGGATGGGTGAGACGGTTGAGGGCCGCTGAGGTCGGACCGGCGGGAGACGCCGGCCGAAGGCCCGGGACATGCTGCGCGGCTCGATGCGCGCGAGAGGTGCGATGTTAACATGGACAACCGCGATGGACTGCGCGATGGGGTGATGCTCAGCCCCCGGTCCAGCCCACAAATGCCACAATGATGAGATTGCGCGCCGCCGCCGCGGTGGCAAGGCGGCGCGCCGTTCCTCAGGAAGAATCGCATGTCCGCATCGCTGAAGGTTGGATTGATGGGCTACGGCTTCGCCGGCGCGACGTTTCACGCACCGGTGATCGAACATTGCGGACGCGCGAGCGTCGCCGCGATTGCGACCGGGCAATCCGAGAGAGCGCACGCCGACTATCCGCACGCGAAGATCGTCGCCGATCTCGACGCGTTGCTCGCGCTCGACGACATCGACTGCGTCGTGATCGCGACGCCCAACGACACCCACTTCGACCTCGCGCGCCGCACGCTCGAAGCCGGCAAGCACGTGGTCGTCGACAAGCCTGTCACGCTGAGCGCCGCCGACGCCCACACACTTGCCAATATCGCGCTCGCCCGCGGCAAGCTGTTCGCACCCTTTCACAACCGCCGCTGGGACGGCGATTTTCTGACCGTACGCGACCTGCTCGCGCGCGTGGAACTGGGTCGCGTCACGCATTACGAATCGCATTTCGACCGCTTCCGGCCGGGCGTGCGTCAGCGCTGGCGCGAGGATGTGACGCGCGGCGGCGGTCTGCTGTTCGATCTCGGTCCGCACCTGATCGACCAGACGCTCGCCCTCTTCGGCGCACCGCAGACCGTCTCGGCGACGGTGCGCACGCATCGCGACGACGCAAGCGCACCCGACTACGTGCACATCCTGCTCGGCTACGAGGAGTTCGAGGTCGTGCTGCATGCAAGCGCGCTGACCGCGTTGCCGGGACCGCGCTTTGCGATCCATGGAACGCGCGGCAGCTATGTGAAACACGGCCTCGACACCCAGGAAGATCAGCTGAAAGCCGGCCTGCGCCCCGGCGACGCAGGCTTCGGCGCCGGCAACACCCCCGGCGTGCTGCGCGTGCTCGAAGGCGACCAGGAAGTCGAACGTGAATTGCCCACCCGCAACGGCGAGTACGCAGGCTTCTATATTGCGTTGGCCGATACGATCCAGAACGGCGTCGCATTTCCGGTCAGCACGCGCGACGCGGTCGACGTAATGACGATCATCGAACTGGCCGCGCGCAGCTCCGAGCAAGGCGTGCGGCTGCCGTTCGAGCGCATTCGCTGAGCCTTGCCGCTGCGCGTGGCACCGTGCTCGCGCGGTCTGTGTACCGAAAACAGGATGACCTTCCGCGCCGCAAAGGCCGTCGGCGCGGGCCTTTCCTGACGTTCCAGAAAGGAACATAACGTTACAAATTCGCCCGCTGCCGAGTCAGCGGGCGTTCCTCGTCATCCGTTGCTAGCGAGGTAGCAATCGATACGACAACGACTCCTGGAGAATCCATGTCTCGAATCATCCGTGCCCTTGTTGCATGCGCACTGCTCGGCTCCGTCGCCGCCTGCGTGGTAACGCCGCCGCCGGCCCCGCACCCGAGCCCCACTCCGCAGCAGATCGCGGACCAGCGCCTGCATCAGGTCGAGGGCCGCATCGACAATCTCGCGCGCCGTATCGACACTCGGGTGAATCAGGGCTATTACCCACCGCCGCAAGGCGCCGCGCTGCATCACCGCCTCGAGACGATCCGTCAGGAAGCGCGTGACATGGCCTCGCAACACCGTGGCGGTTTGTCCGCGGAAGAACAGCGCGTGCTGAACCAGGAACTGGACAATGCGGCTCATGCGATCGGCGAGTGAGCGCTCCCGGCCCTTTATTTGACAAGCCCCGGCCCGTCGCGTACATTCGCCGCACGCGTCGGGAGAGCGTGCTGGCAAGCGAAAAATCGCAGGCCGCGCCGCCGAAGGGGCACACCCGCAAACTCTCAGGCAAAAGGACCGACCGCGTCGAAAAACCCGTCTTTCGGCGGTTTTTTCGCACTCTGGAGAGCGGCAGTAGCCATCCGCGTCGCACGTCGTGCACCGCAGGCAAGCTGCCCACCGAAGGGGCGCGCGTTTCCCCGTGACGAATCGAGCTCATTGAGCCAGTCGCGGCGGCGCAATCTCTCAGGTATCGAGGACAGAGGGGTCATGCAGAACCACGCTCGCAGGCACAAGGCCGCGAGGCAGTGCGCCGCATGGCCTTTTTTGTTCCGCGAGACGCCCGAGGCCCCATGACCGAACTCAAACACACCCCGCTCCACGCCGCTCACCGTGCGCTCAATGCACGCATGGTCGACTTCGGCGGCTGGGACATGCCCGTCAACTACGGCTCGCAGATCGAGGAACATCGCGCGGTGCGCACCGACGCCGGCATGTTCGACGTGTCCCACATGTGCGTGGTCGACTTCACCGGCGAGCGCGTCCGCGCGTTCTTCGAATACGCGCTCGCGAACAATGTCGCGAAGCTGCAGACGCCGGGCCGCGCGCTCTACTCCTGCATGCTGAATCCGAACGGCGGCGTGATCGACGACCTGATCGTCTATTACTTCGGCGAAGACCAGTTCCGCGTGGTCGTCAACGCCGGCACCGCCGACAAAGACATCGCCTGGTTCGGCCAGCTCAACGCCGAAGGCGGCTTCGGCCTCACCATCACGCCGCGCCGCGATCTGGCGATCGTCGCCGTGCAAGGCCCGAACGCGCGCGAAAAAGCGTGGCAAACCGTGCCGGCCGCGCGCGCCGCGACCGAAGCGCTGAAGCCGTTCAACGCCGCGCGCATCGACGGCACGCCGTTCGGCGAGCTGACCGTCGCGCGCACCGGCTACACCGGCGAAGACGGTTTCGAGATCATCGTGCCCGCTGCGCATGTCGAAGCGCTGTGGAACGCGCTCGCCGCCCACGGCGTGCGCCCGGCCGGTCTCGGCGCACGCGACACGCTGCGCCTCGAAGCCGGCATGAATCTTTACGGCCAGGACATGGACGACAATGTCTCGCCGCTCGACGCCGGCCTCGCATGGACCGTCGACCTCACCTCACCGCGCGACTTCATCGGCAAGAGCAGCCTCGAAGCCGACGGCTCGCGCGCCGCGTTCGTCGGCCTGATCCTGCTGAAGGACAACGGCAAGGCTGCCGGCGTGCTGCGCGCGCATCAGAAAGTCGTCACGCCGCACGGCGACGGCGAAATCACCAGCGGCACGTTCTCGCCGACCATACAGGAATCGATCGCCTTCGCGCGCGTGCCGAAAGGCGTGCAGCCGGGCGACACGGTGCATGTCCAGATTCGCGACAAAGCCTGCCCCGCAAGCGTGGTAAAACTGCCGTTCGTGCGCAACGGCAAGGTGCTGGCGGTCTAAGCGGCCGGCGCACGCCCCCAACATTCAAACCACTACCGAACATACCGTTCAGGAGCATCCGATGAGCATCCCGGCCGATCTGAAATACACCGAATCGCACGAATGGGTCCGCACCGAAGCGGACGGCACGCTGACGGTCGGCATCACCGACCACGCGCAGGAAGCGCTCGGCGACATCGTCTTCTTCGAAGTCCAGGAACTCGGCAAGTCCGTGACCGCCGGCGACACCGTCGCCGTGATCGAATCGGTGAAGGCCGCTTCCGATATCTACGCGCCGGTTTCGGGCGAAGTCATCGAAGCGAACACGGCCGTCGGCGACTCGCCGGACACCGTCAACAGCACGCCGTATGACAGCTGGCTGTTCAAGATCAAGCCGGCCGCCGACGCGTCGCTCGAGCGTCTGCTCGACGCCGACGCGTACGCGAAGTCGATCGGCGCCTGAGTTACTGCCTGATTCACTTTTCGTTTTAACCGTCAGGCGCGGCGCTTGCACAACGGCGCGCGCCGCGCCGCCAGGAACACCCATGAAGCTCGAACACCCGGATCGTCCGATGAACCGCACTCCTCTCTCGCTCGCCGCGCTCGAAGTGCACGACGCCTTCGCCGAACGGCATATCGGCCCGGATGCGGCCGACCAGCAAGCGATGCTCGAAGCACTCGGCTTCGCATCGCGCGCGGCATTGATCGACGCCGTCATCCCGAAGACGATCCGCCGCACCGAAGCGCTGCCGCTCGGCCCCTTCGCGCAACCGAAGAGCGAGGCCGAAGCGCTCGCCGCCTTGCGCGAGCTCGCGGACAAGAACCAGGTGTTCCGCTCCTACATCGGCCAAGGCTATTACAACGCCCATACGCCGACGGTGATCCTGCGCAACGTGCTGGAAAATCCGGCGTGGTACACCGCGTACACGCCGTATCAGCCTGAAATTTCCCAAGGCCGTCTGGAAGCGCTGCTGAACTTCCAGCAGATGGTCACCGACCTGACCGGCCTCGCGATCTCGAACGCTTCGCTGCTCGACGAAGCGACCGCGGCAGCCGAAGCGATGACGCTGCTGCAACGCGTCGGCAAACCGAAGTCGAACGTGTTCTTCGTCGCCGACGACGTGCTGCCGCAAACCATCGAAGTCGTGAAGACGCGCGCGACGCCGGTCGGCATCGAAGTGAAGGTCGGCCCGGCCGCTGAAGCCGCCGACGCCAACGCATTCGGCGTGCTGCTGCAATATCCGGGCGTGAACGGCGACGTGCGCGACTACCGCGCGCTGACCGAAGCGATCCACGCGGCGGGCGGCCATGTGGTCGTCGCCGCCGACCTGCTGGCGTTGACGGTGCTGACGCCGCCGGGCGAATGGGGCGCGGACGTCGCGGTCGGCAATACCCAGCGTTTCGGCGTGCCGGTTGGCTTCGGCGGCCCGCATGCCGCGTACCTCGCGGTGCGCGACGAATTCAAGCGGCAGATGCCGGGACGTCTGGTCGGCGTGACCGTCGACGCGCAAGGCAACCCCGCGCTGCGTCTCGCGCTGCAAACGCGCGAGCAGCACATCCGCCGCGAGAAGGCGACCTCGAACGTGTGTACCGCGCAGGCGCTGCTCGCGATCATGGCCAGCATGTATGCGGTCTATCACGGCCCGCGCGGTCTGAAGACGATCGCGCTGCGCGTGAACCGCGTCGCCGCGCTGCTCGCCGCAGGCGCGAAGCAGCTCGGCTATAAGCTCGTCAACGAAACGTTCTTCGACACGCTTACGTTCGACACCGGCGCACGCACTCAAGCGCTGCTTGACGCTGCCACGGGCAAGCGCATCAACCTGCGCCGCGTGAGCGCGACGCAAGTCGGTCTGTCGATCGACGAAACCACCACGCGCCACGATCTGGCCGACCTGCTCGCGGTGTTCGCGCAAGCGGCCTTCGCGAGCGACGTGCCGCAAGTCGACGCGCTCGACGCCGCGCTGAGCGCATCGAACATCGCGTCGGTGCCGGCCGCGCTCGAACGTACGAGCGCGTACCTCACGCATCATGTGTTCAACCGTCATCATTCGGAGACGGAAATGCTGCGCTATCTGCGCAGCCTGTCGGACAAGGACCTCGCGCTCGATCGCTCGATGATCCCGCTCGGCTCGTGCACGATGAAGCTGAACGCGACCTCGGAAATGCTGCCGGTCACGTGGCCCGAGTTCGGCCAGATCCATCCGTTCGCACCGGCCGAACAGACCGTCGGCTACCGCGAGATGATCGATCAGCTCGAAGAGATGCTGGTCGCCGCAACCGGCTATGCGGCCGTGTCGCTGCAACCGAACGCGGGCTCGCAGGGCGAGTACGCGGGTCTCTTGATCATCCACGCATATCACGCGTCGCGCGGCGAAGCGCATCGCAACGTCTGTCTGATTCCCGCTTCGGCACACGGCACGAACCCGGCGTCGGCGCAGATGGCCGGCATGCAGGTCGTGGTCGTCGCATGCGACGCGCAGGGCAACGTCGATATCGAAGATCTGAAGAAGAAGGCCGCGCAGCACGCCGATAAGCTCGCTGCGATCATGATCACGTACCCGTCGACGCACGGCGTGTTCGAGCAGAACGTCCGCGAAATCTGCGAGATCGTGCATGCGCACGGCGGCCAGGTGTACGTGGACGGCGCGAACATGAACGCGATGGTCGGCCTGTGCGCGCCGGGCCAGTTCGGCGGCGACGTCTCGCACCTGAACCTGCACAAGACCTTCTGCATTCCGCACGGCGGCGGCGGACCGGGCGTCGGTCCGGTCGCGGTCGGCGCGCACCTCGCGCAGTTTCTGCCGAACCAGACTTCGTCGGGCTATCAGCGCGCGGAGAACGGCATCGGCGCGGTGTCGGGCGCGCCGTACGGCTCGGCGTCGATCCTGCCGATCTCGTGGATGTACATCGCGATGATGGGCGCGAAGAACCTGACGGCCGCGACCGAAACCGCAATCCTCAACGCGAACTACGTCGCGAACAAGCTCGCGCCGCACTATCCTGTGCTGTACTCGGGCCCCGGCGGTCTCGTCGCGCACGAGTGCATTCTCGATCTGCGTCCGATCAAGGACACGAGCGGCATCACCGTCGACGACGTCGCCAAGCGCCTCGCCGACTACGGCTTCCACGCGCCGACGATGAGCTTCCCGGTGCCGGGCACGCTGATGGTAGAGCCGACCGAATCGGAGTCGAAAGAAGAGCTCGATCGCTTCATCGAGGCGATGATCGCGATCCGCGAGGAAATCCGCGCGGTCGAGGAAGGCCGCTCGGACCGCGAGGACAATCCGCTGAAGCACGCGCCGCACACCGCGGCGGTCGTGATCGCCGACGACTGGAAGCATGCGTATGCGCGCGAGACCGCTGCGTATCCGCTGAAGACGCTGATCGCGAACAAGTACTGGCCGCCGGTCGGTCGTGCGGACAACGTGTACGGCGACCGCAACCTGTTCTGCTCGTGCGTGCCGATCGCCGATTACGAGTAAGAGCGAGTCAAGGGAAGTCACGCGCGGCGCTGCGAAGGTCCGTCAGCGTCCGCGCGCGATCCTGTTGTTGAAAGCCGCAACCGGCTAACATCACACACCGAATCAGCCTAACGAGGAGTTTCGCATGGCGCGAAAGGTGCGATTGATGCAAAGCCGGGACGAGGCGGCGGGTCTCCGTCCGTGGCGACCCGCTTACGCTGTGCTGCTGGCCGCTGCGGCCGTGCTGCTGCCGCTGCGCGAGGCGCAGGCCGCGATGAATTTCTGCGCGGCGCCGGCGCTGCAAACGAGCGAGCGCACCAATGCCGATCCCGGCGTCAAGGCGCTCGTCGCCAACGTGCAGGCGCATCTGAACGAGCAGCCCCATGCGCTCGCGAAACTGCACACCGAAGGCACGCTGCCGCACGAGGGCATCTACGATCAGAGCGTCGAAGCGCAGAAGGATCTCGACCTGCTGCGCGATGCCGCGCTCGCGTGGCGCGCGACCAGCGACGACCGCTTCCTGAAGCTCGTCGATCGTCTGCTGTATACATGGGTCACGACCTATCAGCCGAGCTTCAATCCGATCGACGAAACGGGTTTCGAAGGGCTGATCCTCGCCTACGACATGACAGCGAGCGCGCTGCCCGTCAAAACGCGCAATGCGGCAATGGCGTTTCTAACGAAGTTCTCCAACGGCTATATCGCACAGATCGACGCGCAGCCGCGGCCGCTCACCGGCACGTTCCGTAACAATTGGCAAAGCCACCGTATCAAGCTGATCTCGATGGCCGCGTTCACGCTCGACAATCGCAAGATGATCAATGCCGCGCAACGGCTGTTCGTCGAGCATATCGGCGACAACATCGCGTCGGACGGCTCGACGATCGACTTCGGCGAGCGCGATGCGCTGCACTACGTCACCTACGATCTGCAACCGCTGGTGACGGCCGCGCTTGCCGCGCGCCGCCACAACCGCAACTGGCTGCAGGAGAAGGGCGCGAACGGCGCGACGCTGCTCGCCGCGCTGAACTGGCTCGTGCCGTTTGCGATGGGCACCCAGACGCATGAGGAATTCGTGCATTCGGACGTCGCGTTCGATGCAAAACGTCGCGAGGCCGGCTTGCCCGGCTATTCGGGTCGGTGGGATCCGAAGAACGCGGCGGAACTGTTTCACCTGGCGGCGCGTCTCGATGGACGCTTTACGCCAGTCGCGCTGCAGCTCGCACCGACGCCGCCCGCGTGGCTCGCCGTGTGCTTGCCGCTGGCGGCGCGCTAAACTCTTATCTATAGGCAGGGAGCAGTACATGGCAGTCAGCGTTTTCGATCTCTTCAAAATCGGCATTGGTCCGTCGAGCTCGCATACGGTCGGGCCGATGCGCGCGGCGCTGATGTTCGTCCAGGGACTCGAGCGCGATGGGCTGCTCGATGCCACCGCAGCGGTGAAAGCGGAGCTGTACGGCTCGCTCGGCGCGACCGGCAAGGGGCACGGCACCGATCGCGGCGTGATGCTAGGCCTGATGGGCGATGCGCCCGACACCGTGAATCCCGACACGATCGCGCAACGGCTGGAAGCGGTGCGCACATTGCGCAAACTCGCGCTGCTCGGCACGCACGAGGTGCCTTTCGTGCAGAAGGAGCAGATCGCGTTTTATCGCCAGGCGTTGCCCGAGCATCCGAACGGCCTGAAGCTGTTCGCGTTCGATGCGCAAGGCGCGACGCTGCGCGAGTCGACCTATCTGTCGGTCGGCGGCGGCTTCGTCGTGACGGCTGGCGCACCGAACACGAAGGTGTTGAGCGCCGTCGATCAGCTTCCGCACTCGTTTCGCACCGCCAACGAGTTGCTCGCGCTGTGCGCGTCGAGCGGCAAGAGCATCGCGCAGCTGATGTGGGAAAACGAACGTGTCTGGCATAGCGAGGAAGAAACGCGCGCGGGTCTGCTGAAGATCTGGGACGTGATGCAATCATGCGTCGCGCGCGGGTGCGGCATCAACAATCCCGACGCCGATGGTCACTTGCCCGGCCCCTTCCAGGTGAAGCGGCGCGCGCCGCAGCTGTATCGTGCGTTGACGGGCAACCCTGAGCGCGCGTTGCAGGACCCGCTGTCGATGGTCGACTGGATCAACCTGTACGCGATCGCCGTCAACGAAGAGAACGCCGCGGGCGGGCGCGTCGTCACGGCGCCGACCAACGGCGCGGCCGGCATCATTCCGGCGGTGCTGCATTACTACACGCGCTTCATGCCGGGCGCGAACGAGCAGGGCGTGATCGACTTCCTGATGACGGCCGCCGCGATCGGCATCCTGTACAAGCTGAACGCGTCGATCTCCGGCGCGGAGGTGGGCTGCCAGGGCGAAGTCGGCGTCGCTTGCTCGATGGCCGCGGGGGCGCTGGCCGCGGTGATGGGCGGCACGCCGAAGCAGGTCGAGAACGCCGCGGAAATCGGCATGGAGCACAACCTCGGGCTCACCTGCGATCCGGTTGGCGGCATGGTGCAGATTCCGTGCATCGAGCGCAATGCGATGGCATCGGTGAAGGCGGTCAATGCCGCGCGCATGGCGCTGCGCGGCGACGGCAGCCACTATGTGTCGCTCGATTCGGTGATCAAGACGATGCGTGAAACCGGCGCGGACATGAAGACCAAGTACAAGGAAACGTCGCGCGGCGGCCTCGCGGTGAATATCGTCGAGTGTTGAGTCGGTGAGCGCGGCATTCAATTGCATGCGATCGCATCGGAAAAGCGCGGGCTCTGTGGCCCGCGTTTTCATTTGGGCGACCGCGTTGCGTCCACGCCGATCGAACAGTTGCGCTGCGCCATGACAGCGCCCACGTGCTCGGCGTAAGCTGTCGAAGCACCCATCGGCCGCTGTTGCAGGTTCCGCCGATGCGGCTCCATCACAACGCACTCACGCACTGCCAGGAGGCTTCTTCGCAATGTCGCTGCCGAATGCTCCCGCTGCCCATTCCGGTTCCCATACCGCACGCACGACCGGCGCGCGCCTCGTCGTCGATGCGTTGCTCACGCACGGCGTCGAACGTGTGTTCTGCGTTCCGGGCGAAAGCTTTCTCGCCGTGCTCGATTCGCTGCACGACGAAACCGAGCGCATCCAGACGATCGTCTGTCGTCACGAAGCCGCGGCCGCGAACATGGCCGAAGCGGTCGGCAAGCTGACCAGCCGTCCGGGTGTCGCGCTGGTCACGCGCGGACCGGGCGCGACGCATGCGTCGATCGGCGTGCACACCGCGTTTCAGGACTCCACGCCGATGATCCTGCTGATCGGCCAGTGCGCGCGCGAACATCTCGATCGCGAGGCGTTCCAGGAGATCGACTACCGGCGCATGTTCGGTCAGATGGCGAAGTGGGTCGCGCAGATCGACGACCCTAAGCGCATCCCCGAATATCTGAGCCATGCGTTTCATACGGCCACCTCGGGACGGCCGGGGCCGGTCGTGCTGGCGCTGCCCGAAGACGTCTTGAGCGATGCCTGCGACGCGGTGCCTGGCGCGCCCGCTTATCACCGCGTGGCCGCATCGCCTTCAGCAGCGCAGATCGCGCGACTAAGCGAGTTGCTCGAAGGCGCGCAACGGCCGATGGTAATCGCCGGCGGCAGCGGCTGGACAGCGGCCGCATGCGCGGACCTGCGGCGCTTCATCGAAAACTGGCAGTTGCCGATCGGCCTCGCGTTCCGCTTCCAGGACACCTTCGACAACGAGCATCCGAACTATGCGGGCGACGTCGGTCTCGGCGTCAATCCCGCGCTCGCTCAGCGCATTCGCGACGCGGACCTGCTGCTCACGCTCGGTCCGCGCCTCGGCGAAGCGACGACCAACGGCTACACGCTGCTCGACATCCCGAAGACGAAACAGACGCTGGTGCACGTGCATCAGGGTGCGGAAGAACTGGGGCGCGTCTATGCGGCCGATCTGCCGATTGTCTCCGGCATGCCTGAACTCACGGCGGTGCTGGCGGAACTGAAGCCGTCAACGTCCGGCAAGCTCGCCTGGGCGGGTGCCGCTGAAGAAGCGCATCGCGCGTATCTGGAATGGCGCAAGCCGCGTCCGACTCCCGCCGACGTGCAGATGGGGGAAGTGATCGAGCAATTGCGCGCGCACTTGCCCGAGGACGCAATCGTCACCAACGGCGCGGGCAATTATGCGACGTGGCTGCATCGACATTTCTCATATCGACACTTCCGTTCGCAGCTCGCACCGACGAGCGGCGCGATGGGCTACGGCGTGCCGGCGGCGCTCGCGGCAAAGTCGCTGTATCCGCAACGCGCGGTGGTCGCGCTCGCCGGCGATGGCTGCTTCATGATGGCCGCGCAGGAACTGGCAACCGCGATGCAGTACGACCTGCGTGTGCTGTTCATCGTCGTCAACAACAGCCACTTCGGCACGATCCGCATGCATCAGGAGCGGCACTATCCGCATCGCGTGCATGGCACCGGTCTCACGAATCCGGACTTCGCGGCATTTGCGCGGTCGTTCGGTGCGCATGGCGAGACCGTTGAACGTACCGCGGATTTTCTGCCGGCGTTGCAGCGCGCGATCGAATCGCAACTGCCGGCCGTGATCGAAATTCGCATGCCGCAGGAAGCGAGCACGCCCGCGGCGACGCTCGAGATGATTCGAGAGCAGGGGAGGAGAATGCGGGGGGAGTGAAAATCGCCACCTGAACTGACTGCGCGGCTTCGAATGCGCCGTCAATCAAAAAACCCCGCCGAAGCGGGGTTTTTTATGGTCAACCGGGTTCAGCAAATAAGCTTACTTGCCGCCCACGCTTTGCAGCGTCGTCCACTTGCCATCGACGACCTTGTACAGCGTGATACCGCCGTTCTTCAAATCGCCGCGCTCGTCGTACGCGAGGTTGGCCGTCGTGACGGCCGGCTTCGAGGTCTTCGCGAGCACCGGCAGGTACTTGGCCGGATCGGTCGAGTTCGCGCTCTTCATCGCGTTGAACATCGCCATCGCGCCATCGAACGCGTACGGCGAGTACGTTTGCACGTCTTCGTTGAAGCGCGCCTTGTACTTCTCGACGTACGCCTTGCCGCCCGGCATTTCTTCGAGCGGCAGACCGGCGAGCGATGCCACCGTGCCGTTCGCCGCGTCGCCGGCGAGCTTGATGAAGGTCGGCGTGTGGACCATTTCGCCGCCCATCAGCGGCGCCTTCACGCCGAGCTGCTTCATCTGCTTCACCATCGGTGCCGCTTGCGAATCCGCGCCGCCGTAGTAGATCAGATCGGGGTTCGACGACTTCAGCTTGGTCAGGATCGACTTGAAGTCGACGGCCTTGTCGTTCGTGTATTCACGATCGACGATCGTCGCGCCGGCCGCCTTCGCTGCCTTCTCGAACTGATCCGCGAGCCCCTGGCCGTAAGCGGTGCGATCGTCGACGATCGCGATCTTCTTCATGCCGAGGTTCTTCACCGCGAACGTGCCAGCGACCGAGCCTTGCTGCGTGTCGGACGTCATCATGCGGAAGGTGGTTTTGAAGCCCTGCTGCGTGTATTCCGGCGCGGTCGCCATCGCGATCTGCGGAATGCCCGCGTTCGCATAGATGCGCGAGGCCGGAATCGTCGTGCCCGAGTTGAAGTGGCCGAGCATGCCCTTGATGCCGTCATCCACGAGCTTCTGCGCGACCGTCGTGCCGGTACGCGGGTCGGCCTGGTCGTCGGCCGAGTCGAGCACGATGCGAACCGGCTTGCCGCCGATCACCGGCTTCGTCGCGTTGAACTCTTCGACCGCGAGCGTGATGCCGTTCTGGAAGTCCTTGCCGTAGTGCGCCTGTGCGCCCGTCATCGGACCAGCAAAGCCGATCTTCACGTCTTCCGTCGATTGAGCGTTGGCCGTCCCCGCCAGCGACATAGCGGCAACCAGAGCTGCGCCTGCCAGCTGTTTCATTTTGTGTTGCATAGCTTCTCCTTGATACCAGGTGTGGATGAAGCGGTGTCGGGGTCGCCGTGCCCGCTTCCTTTCTATTGAAGAAATCGTCGAGGTTCGCTCAACCGATCGTCATCAAATTCGCATTACCGCCTGCCGCCGCGGTATTCACGCTGACCGAGCGCTCGGTCAGCAGACGCTCGAGCGCGTAGTCCTCTTCGCCGCTCGCAAGCGCCCGGGCCGCGACGCCCTGCACCGACACGATCGGCCCCGCGCGCTTCGCGACCTCTTTCACGAGCGTGAGCAGCTCGTCGCTGTCGCCTTCGAACAGCACGGCGTCGAACGGTGCGTCGGCGCTCTTCTTCACGCTCGCATGCGCCTTCAGCGACGCCGGCAATTGCGAGACCAATTGTTCACCGGCCGCGCCTTCGAACAACGCACGATTTCCCGTAGCCAGCGCCGCCGCGAACTGCACGCGTGCGCCGCTCGCCGTCGATGCGATGCACAGCACCGTGCCGCGCGGGCCCAGCGTGTATGTATTGCGCTCGCCCGTCGGCCCCGACAGTACCGCGGTTGCGCCCGCCGGCACATGCGACAGATAGCCGTCACAACGCGCGGCAAGCTGCGGCTCGCGCTCGGCGATCAGCCAGTCGCGCAACGCGGTCAGCGCGGCCGCCGGATTGTCGCCCTTTTCTGCTGCCTGCGCCGCCTGCGGCACTTCGACCACCAGCGCCTTCGCGAGCGACTTCGGCAAACCAGCCGGACGGGTCGCGAGCAGGCGCTGCAGATACAGCGCGCCACCGGCCTTCGGGCCCGTACCCGACAGCCCTTCGCCGCCGAACGGCTGCACTCCGACCACCGCGCCGATCACGTTGCGGTTCACGTAGATGTTGCCCACGTGTGCGCGGCTGATCACGTGCGCGATCGTTTCGTCGATGCGCGTGTGAATGCCGAGCGTCAAACCGTAACCCGTCGCGCGAATCTGTTCGAGCAGCTTGTCGAGCTGGCTGCGGCGATAGCGCACCACGTGCAGCACCGGGCCGAACACTTCGCGCTTCAGCTCGTCGATGCTGTCGAGCTCGATCAGCGTCGGCGGCACGAAAGTGCCTTGCGTCGCGCCTTCCGGCAGCGGCAGTTGCTCGACCTTGCGGCCCTTGTCGCGCATCGCCGCGATGTGCGCATCGATGCCGCGCTTGGCGTCGAGGTCGATCACCGGGCCGACGTCGGTCGACAGCCGGTCCGGATTGCCGAGCGCGAGCTCGCGCATCGCGCCCGTCAGCATTTCGAGTGTGCGGTCCGCAACATCGTCCTGCAGACATAGAACGCGCAACGCCGAACACCGTTGACCAGCCGAGTCGAAAGACGATTGCAGCACGTCGGCGACGACCTGCTCGGCGAGCGCCGACGAGTCGACGATCATCGCGTTCTGGCCGCCGGTTTCGGCGATCAGCGGGATCGGTTTGCCATCCGGATCGAGTCGGCCGGACAGCGTCTTGTTGATCAGACGCGCGACTTCGGTCGAACCGGTGAACATCACCGCCCGCGTGCGCGGATCGGCGACCAGCGCGGCGCCGACCGTCTCGCCATTACCCGGCAGCAGTTGCACCGCGCCCGCCGGCACGCCCGCTTCGCGCAGAATCCGCACAGCTTGAGCTGCGATCAGCGGCGTCTGCTCGGCCGGCTTCGCGAGCACCGTGTTGCCGGCTGCGAGCGCGGCGGCCACCTGGCCCATGAAAATCGCCAGCGGGAAATTCCACGGGCTGATACAGACCACCGGACCGAGCGGCCGATGCGTGTCGTTCGAAAACTCGTCGCGGATCTGCGCCGAGTAGTAGCGCAGGAAGTCGATCGCCTCGCGGATTTCCGCGACCGCGTTGGCGAGCGATTTGCCGGCCTCGCGCACCACGAGTCCCATCAGCGTGTGCATCTGCGCTTCGAGTAGATCGGCGGCACGCGCGAGGCAATCGGCGCGCGCCTCCACCGGCGTCGCCTGCCAGATCGGCGCGGCGGCCACCGCGTGGCCGAGCGCCGCGCTCACGTGCTCCGGCGTCGCTTCGACGACGGTGCCGACGAGATCACGATGGTCGGCCGGGTTGCGCACGTCACGCCCGGCGCCGACGGCGATCTGGTTGTCTTCGAGCATCGGCGCCGCGCGCCACGGATGATGCGCGCTCGCGAGGAGCGCCGATGACAGCGACGCGAGCCGATGCTCGTTCGACAGATCCAGACCCATCGAATTGAGCCGCTCGGCGCCGTACAGATTGCGCGGCAGCGGAATGCGCGCGTGCGGCGCGCCGAGCGGCGCGATCTTCGACGCTTCCTCCACCGGATCGGCGACCAGGTCCTTGATCGCGACGGATTCGTCGGCGATGCGATTCACGAACGACGTGTTCGCGCCGTTTTCGAGCAGCCGGCGCACGAGGTACGCGAGCAGCGTCTCATGCGTGCCGACCGGCGCGTACACGCGGCACGGGCGGTTCAGTTTGTCGCGGCCGGTGACTTCTTCGTACAGCGGCTCGCCCATACCGTGCAGGCACTGGAACTCGTACTGGCCGGGGTAGTAGTTGTTGCCGGCGAGGTGATAGATCGCCGACAGCGTGTGC
Organism: Paraburkholderia sp. BR13444; assembly: GCF_040948755.1. Taxonomy (NCBI): domain Bacteria; kingdom Pseudomonadati; phylum Pseudomonadota; class Betaproteobacteria; order Burkholderiales; family Burkholderiaceae; genus Paraburkholderia; species Paraburkholderia sp. BR13444. The sequence goes on from NZ_JBFPKM010000010.1 coordinate 36,167, forward strand.
GCGTTGTGCGTCGCGAACTGCGGATACACGGCATCGGGCGCGCCGAGCAGTTTCTTTGCGCAGGCGAGGTACGACACGTCGGTATAGACCTTGCGCGTGTAGACCGGATAGCCCTCGAGGCCATCGACCTGCGCGCGCTTGATTTCCGTATCCCAGTACGCGCCCTTCACGAGCCGCACCATGATGCGGTGACGGCTGCGACGTGCCAGATCGACGATGTAGTCGATCACGAACGGGCAGCGCTTCTGATACGCCTGCACGACGAAGCCGATCCCGTTCCAGCCTTGCAGCTCCGGATCGAAGCACAGCGCTTCGAGCAGATCCAGCGACAGTTCGAGGCGGTCGGCTTCTTCGGCGTCGATATTGAGGCCGATGTCGTAGCGGCGCGCAAGGATCGCGAGCGAACGCACGCGCGGCAGCAGCTCGCTCATCGTGCGTTCCTGCTGCGCGCGCGAGTAGCGCGGATGCAGCGCCGACAGCTTGATCGAAATGCCCGGGCCTTCGTAGATGCCGCGGCCGCCCGCGGCCTTGCCGATCGCGTGGATCGCCTGTTCGTACGAGGCGTAGTAGCGCTGCGCGTCGGCCTCGGTGGTGGCCGCTTCGCCGAGCATGTCGTACGAATAGCGGAAACCGCGCGCCTCGTACTTGCGGCTGTTCGCGAGCGCTTCGGAAATGTTCTCGCCGGTGACGAACTGCTCGCCCATCAGGCGCATCGCCATGTCGACGCCCTTGCGGATCAGCGGCTCGCCACCCTTGCCGATCAGCCGCGTAAGCGCCGACGACAGGCTCGTCTCGCTATTGGTCGTCACCAGCTTGCCGGTGATCATCAGCCCCCAGGTCGCCGCGTTGACGAACAGCGACGGCGCCTGGCCGACGTGCGATTTCCAGTCGCCCTTGCTGATCTTGTCGCGGATCAGCGCGTCGCGGGTCGCGCGGTCGGGAATGCGCAGCAGCGCCTCGGCGAGGCACATCAGCGCAACGCCTTCCTGGCTCGACAGCGAAAATTCGTGAATCAGCCCTTCGACGCCCCCGCCCTTGCTCTTCGTGCGCAGCGTTTCGACGAGCTTGCCGGCCATCGCCTGCACGTCGCCCGCGAGGTTGGCCGGCAGACGCGCCTGGCCGAGCAGGAACGGCACGCATTCGGGTTCAGGGCGGCGATACGCGGCGGTGATCGCCGCGCGCAGCACCGACTGCGGCTGTACGTTCTGCGCGAAATCGAGGAACGGATGCGACGCGCCATCTTCCTCGTTCTCGACCGCCGCGCCGTCGGCGAGATCGGCCGTGCCGGTTGCGCCCGACAGTTCGGCCGGCAACTGGCCGTGCTCGATCTTTTCGAGGTAGGCGAAAATCGCCTGCTTGATCAACCAGTGGGGGGTGCGCTCGAGGCGGGTGGCGGCATCTTTGAGCCGGGAACGCAGGAGGTCGTCGACCTTGACGCCAAGGGTGGTGCTAGCCATGTTTCCTTCTTTGATACCGGGCGTGAGCCTGGCGAAAGACTAAAAGTTGGGCGAATCGTACGCCTACAAATAAAAAGGTGCAACCAATTCGACAGGTTGGTTGCACCATGCCGCGAGCCTTGTGGGACGGGGCTTTCCGGGCGGTGAGCGCGAGTCGGACCGTGGTGTTTTCGATCGGTACTTTCCCTGGCGTGATTCTTTTTGAAATAAGCCTTATCAAACGGCTTCGCGCGCCGATATACAGAAGCACGACGATGGACGGCCGGAAACGTCGGTTTCAGGGCACGCAGAATAGATAAACGGGGTTCCCGAGGGTTGGTGTGATGGAAAAGTGGCTGGTAATACTGGGCATCTGGGTGATGTGCGCGGCCTGTGCGGTGTTTTTCATTCGAGGCGCGACCAGAAGCTCGAATCCGCGCGAAGACGAGCGCAAACAGGCAAGCGCGGCCTCGCGTGGATCGGCGGGCGATACGCGAAACGCGCTGAACGACTGAGATCGGGGGGAGCCCGCGCGACGGCTCATGAAGCCGGACGCGCGCGGGTGTGCGAACTTGCAGTTGGATTGGTGCGCGGAGCTTGGCGCCTGAAGGTCGCTTACGGGTCAGCGCGGCCCGAGCGACGGCGCAACGGGCTCGAACTGCGCACAGACATCGCCGGGGGAAACCAGCTGGTCGTGCAGACGACACAGCCTGCTATCGGCGACGCTCGCGCCGAACCCCGAACTAAACGCGACAAGCCCTGGAATACGCTGCTCGAGCGCGTCCCGTTCACTCACGCGATGCCGGCACCCGGCGCAGCACGGCGTGCCCGCCGCGCCACGATCCTTGGAAACCTTCACGGGCATTATCCGAGGCTGTTCCAGTACGACGCGAACACGTGCGCGGACAGCGCATAGCCGATCGCGATATTGACCACCACGCCCGCCGTGAACGCGAGGAACGGCTTCAGACCGGTCGCCGCAAGCGAGCGGAAGCGCGTCGTAAGACCGATGCTCAGGAAGCAGAAGGTGAACGCCCACGTGCGCAGCACCGTGATCGGCGCGACGAACTCCGGCGTGACGACCTTGCGGTAGTCGGCGAGCGAATAATGGCTCGCGATCCACGTGACCAACGCCGACGCGATCACGAAACCGATCACGAACTTCGGGAAACGCGCCCAGATCTCACCGGCATTCGCGCGCGCGGTGACGCCGCTGTCCTGCGCTTCCCAGCGTGTCGTCGCGACGATTGCGAGCACGAACGCCCAAATGCCGATCCAGATGTCGCGGCCGACCACCTTCATCAGCGTGAACGCCTGCAACGACGCTTCCGGCGCGCCGGCGATCGCGCCGCCTGCGTGCCGCGCGAAATCGCCGTAGGCCTGGGCGGCGGCGATGCCCGCGGCGTCGGCGAATTCGGAGGTGCCGATCCAGGCGCCGGCGACGGCCGTCGACAGGCCGAGCGAGCGCGACACGAACGGCAGCACGAAGATCATCACGACCGCCCATAGGACGACCAGCGTGATCGCGACCGACGCCTGCTCGCGCTTTGCCCGTACCGCGCCGGCAATCGCGATCGCCGCCGACACGCCGCATACTGCGCCGCCGACACCGAGCACGGCGGCAAAGCGCCGATCGAGCCCGAACGCGCGCGCGACAAAGAAGATCACGAAAAACGTCACCAACGACACGATGCTCGCCTGCACGACCGCAACCGGCCCGGCCCACACGAGCAACGTGAACGGCAGCGTCGCGCCGAGCAGCACGATACCGACCTTGATGTAAAACTCGACGCGCAACCCCGCCCCGAGCCACTGCGGCAGCGTGAACAGGTTCGACACGAGCAGCCCGAGCGCGAGCGCAACCAGCGGCGGCTCGAGGTTGTACTTCGACGCGTCGACCCACGCTCCGAGCGTCAGGATCAGCGCGGAACTGACGAATACGACGACGAACGCCGCGAGAAACGCGCCGACGCGCTGCCTGAGCAGAGCGACGCTCGCTCCGAACAGCACCGCGAATGTCGCGAACAGCGCGAGGTAGTTGGGGAGATGTTTGCCGATGTCCTGCGCGGCCTGCGCGACGCTCGACCATTTGGCCGGCGCGACCGCGAGCCACTTGATGCTGCTGCCCGACGCGAACAGCGCCCACGCAATCACGATCACGAGCAGGCCGACGCCAGCGGCGAGCCAGTCTTCGGTCAGCGAAAAGCCGCTGCCTCGTGCGGTTTGCGCGTCTTGTGTACCTTGCCGATGACCCGGTGCGGCGCCCGCCGGTGCGGGATGATGGGTGTCGCTCATTGCAGATGCCCCGAGAAAGTTGAGTGGCATCGGCGCGAAATTATTGTCGTTTAGCCGCAAAATGCGCCGATTTGGCGAATATAGGCGAGCGCTATCGCAAAGCGAAACGATCATTCGCTCTATGGATATGACTCAAAGAAGTAAGGCCGGCGTCACCTGGGCCGTGGCGTCAGATGTCGAGCGGATCGACTTCGAGATTCCAGCGCAGCACGCCCTTGAGCGCGCGCAACAGCGGCTGCCATGCACGCAACGTGGCCTGCAGCGCGGCGCGCGACGCGCTTTCGATCAGCAACTGCGCGCGATGAACGTGCATCACCTTGACGATCGTGAGCGGCACCGCGTCGTATACGGTGACACGCTCGGCGGCCGGAATCTGCGCAAGCTCGGCGGCGGCCTGCTGCAGGAACGCGAGCGCCGCTTCGAGCGTGCGGCCTTCGGCTCGCAGCAGCGCCTGATAGACGAACGGCGGCAGGTGCGCGTCGCGTCGCTCCGCGAGCGTCGAGTTGGCGAAGCCGACGTAGTCGTGACGGCCCAGCGCGTGATACAGCGCGTGACGCGGATAGCGCGTCTGCACCAGCACTTCGCCCGGCAGACCGGCGCGGCCCGCGCGGCCGCTCACCTGCATCAGCTGTGCGAACAGGCGCTCGCTTGCGCGGAAATCATGCGAAAACAGCGCGGTATCCGCATTCAGCACGCCTACCAGCGACACGCGCTGGAAATCGTGCCCTTTCGCGATCATCTGTGTACCGACCAGAATATCGACCTCGCCCGCGTGCACGTCGGAGAACAACGCCTGCGCGCTGCCTTTGCGGCGCGTGCTATCGGCATCGATACGCAACACGCGGGCGCCGGGAACCGCGCTGGCGAGCGTTTCCTCGACGCGCTGCGTGCCGCGCCCGAGCGGTGCGATGTCGACGTTGCCGCACTCCGGGCACGAACGCGGGATACGAGACTCCCAGCCGCAGTGATGGCAGCGCAGCGCGCGCTCGGGCTTGTGCAGCACGACGTAGGCGCTGCAGCGCGGACAACCGGCCACCCAGCCGCACGCATCGCAGGCGAGTTGCGGCGCGTAGCCACGTCGGTTCAGGAACACGAGGCTCTGCTCGCCGCGTTCGAGCCGCGCCTTCATCGCGGCGATCAACGGACCCGACAAGCCTTCGATCGACGCCCGCCCGCGGCGGCGCTCGTCTTCGAGATCGATCAGGCGTACGGCCGGCAGCGCGGCGTCGGCGACGGCCCGGCGCGACAGCGTGAGCCGCTTGTAGCGGCCCTGATCGGCCTGCCACCAGCTCTCGAGCGATGGCGTCGCCGAGCCGAGCACGACCGGCACACCGAGCTGTTTCGCCCGATAAATCGCGAGATCGCGCGCCGAATAGCGCAAGCCCTCCTGCTGCTTGTAGGCCGGATCGTGCTCTTCGTCGACAACGATGATCGCCAGCCGCGGCAGCGACGCGAGTACCGCGAGCCGTGTGCCGAGCACGATGCGCGCACGGCCGGTGTGGGCGGCAAACCAGTTGCGGGCGCGCTCGCCTTCGGCGAGGCCGCTGTGCAGCGTGACGATCGCGCTGGCGTCGAGCGCGGCGAAGCGGGCACGGAACGCCGCCTCGAACTGCGGCGTCAGGTTGATTTCCGGCACCAGCACGAGCGCTTGCGCATCCGGCCTGGCGGCCAGAATCGCGGCGAGTGCGCGCAGGTACACCTCGGTTTTGCCGCTGCCCGTCACGCCGTGCAGCAGGAACGGCGCGAAGCCGTCGGCGGCGCGGATAGCTTCCACAGCACTCGCCTGCTCGTCGGTCAGGGTCGGCAGGACCGGCGCGGGCGCGTCCGGCAGCGAAGCGGCGGCGGGCACCGCGGCGGCGTCGATCACGTCGAGCGTCACCCAGCCAGCGGCCTGCCATGTGTCGAGTGTCGCCAGTGCTTTCGGATGCAGCGCGCGGGCGTCGGCGGCGAGCAGGAAGTCGGCTTGCGCGAGTGCTTGCGCGAACGCTCGGAGCGCCGTCGCGCGGGCCGGCAACGCGTCAGGCAATGCCGTGCGACCCTCAGGCGTCAACCGATAGCGCTCTTCCGGCGCCAACAGCCGCGACCAGCGCGACGCGTCGCGCAGCGCCTGCGGCAGCGCGGGCAGCGCCACTTCGCCGAGACCGCGTTGATAGTAGTCCGCAGCGAACCCGGCGAGCGCGAGCCAATGCGCCGACACCGGCGGACACGACGCGCAGACCTTATCCACATCCCGCAGGCGTTCGGCGGGCACCTCGCTGTGAGCGGCCACCTCGCAGATCAGCCCCACCACGTGCCGTTTGCCGAACGGAACGCTGACGAGCGCGCCCACGACAGCCGCCTCGGATGTGCCGCAGCGGTAGTCGAACAAGGTCGGCAGCGGATGATCGAGCGCGACGCGGACGAACACTTCGTTCACTCGGCGAGGCGCTGAGGACGAGCCGGCACGAGGCTAAACCGCGGCGCGCGGTGGCTCGTGCGGTAGGCGATACCGTCGAAGTTAAAGTAAAACCTTAATTTCACCGCTAAGTTTTGGATTCGGCTGAACAATTCCGCTCGGCGCGTGGCCCTGTGGATAACTTTGTTGAGAACTTCGCTTCGACGGGCCGCAAATGGCCTAGCGACGGCCTTGTGTGGGATTCCGCACATTTCATCCCGCTCGCCGCAAAGCCTTGCCCGACAAGGCTCAGATCAAATGCGCCGGCTATGTGCAAGGATCCGGCCACGATTAAAGCCTCTACTGCGCCGCAGCGTGCGAAGTGTGCATAAGTCAACTCTTGACTTTCGTAAGACCACCATCTGACGGCCTCTTCGAGGAAGCAAGGTCCTTAGGCCCAGAGCCCAATTCGCTGCAATGCAACACGAAACGGTAACGATTACAGTCTCACGAGGGCGTATGTGCACCACTACGAATCGCGCGGCTGTGACGATGCACTTCGTCGACCAGCTCGGCAACATGCTCTGGCGGCGTGAACTGCGAAATGCCATGACCCAGGTTGAAAACGTGGCCGGGATGATTGCCGAAGCTGTCGAGCACCGCGCGCGCTTCGATGCGGATAGCGGCGGGTGGTGCAAACAGCACCGACGGATCGATGTTGCCCTGAAGCGCCACCTTGCCACCGACACGCTCGCGCGCCTTACCGAGGTTCACGGTCCAGTCGAGGCCCACCGCGTCGACACCGCTCGCGGCGATATCGTCGAGCCACAGGCCACCGCCCTTCGTGAAGGCGATCACGGGCACTTTTTCGCCGTCGTGCTCGCGCTTCAGCTGACTGACCACCTGCTCGATGTAGCGCAGCGAAAAGCGCTGATAGATGCCATCGGCGAGCGCTCCGCCCCATGTGTCGAAAATCATCACTGCTTGCGCGCCGGCTTCGATTTGCGCGTTCAGATACGCCGCGACCGAGCGCGCGTTGATCTCGAGAATCCGCTGCAGCAAATCGGGACGCGCGTACAGCATCGATTTGATCGTGCGAAAGTCCGCCGAGCCCCCGCCTTCTACCATGTAGCACGCGAGCGTCCACGGACTGCCCGAGAAGCCGATCAAAGGCACCCGCTGGCGGCCTTGCGCGTCCTTTAGCGCCGAGCGGATTTCACGCACGGCGTCGGTCACGTAGCGCAGTGTCGCGTCGATGTCCGGCACCGCGAGGCGCGCGACGTCGTCTTCGGTGCGCACCGGACGGGCAAATTTCGGCCCCTCGCCGTTGACGAAATCGAGGCCGAGGCCCATCGCGTCGGGCACGGTCAGGATGTCGGAGAACAGGATTGCGGCGTCGAGCGGATACCGATCGAGCGGCTGCAGCGTGACTTCCGTCGCGAAAGCCGGATTCTTCGCGAGAGCGAGGAAACTGCCCGCGCGGCCGCGCGTGGCGTTGTATTCCGGCAGATAGCGGCCAGCTTGCCGCATCAGCCAGATCGGCGTGTAGTCGGTGGGCTGGCGCAGCAACGCGCGCAGGAAAGTGTCGTTCAGGAGTTGATGGGCCACGTTGCGTGCGACTGGAGGGCTGAGGGCAAAAGAGCATTTTACCGGAGGCGGCGGCGGTCATCGCGCATCGCGGGGTAATCGACGTTGCGACGGCGCGTCGTGGGAAGCGGGCGAAGTGCAGTTCGGGCGCACCTCCGCCAGTTGCCGGCCGCCACTGCGTGTACGGCTTCGGGTCGCTGTCTTCTGCTGCCCCGGTCACCCTGGCTGAACGGCCGATGTTCAAGCCCGCGCTGCCAAGCTACTATCCGACAGCTTTACCGATGAATTACACACTACACACCACCAGGAGACTCGATGAAGAAGGCAGCTCTCGCAATGCTCGGCGCGCTCGCCGGCGTCCTGATGCATGTCGGCGTGGCCAACGCCCAAGGCGCCGCGGCCGCGCCGTCCAGGCTCGACGACATCATCAACCGCGGCACGATACGCGCCTGCACTACCGGCGACTACAAGCCGTACTCGTTCTACAAAGGCGATGGCCAGTTCGAGGGCATCGATATCGACATGGCTGAGTCGCTCGCGAAGTCGCTCGGCGTGAAGGTCGAGTTCGTCAAGACGTCGTGGTCGAACCTGCTGAACGACTTCGTCGCGAAGTGCGACATCGGCATCGGCGGTGTGTCGCCGACGCTCGAGCGCCAGAAGCATGCGTTCTTCACTCAGGCTTACATGATCGACGGCAAGACGCCGATCGTCCGTTGCGACGACGTAAACAAATATCAGACGGTCGCGCAGATCGATCAACCGTCCACGCGAGTGATCGTCAACCCGGGTGGCACCAACGAGAAGTTCGCGAAGCAATACTTCACGCACGCGAACGTGACCGTTTATCCGGACAACGTGACGATCTTCAAACAGATTCTCGCGGGCAAGGCGGACGTGATGGTGACGGATGCGTCGGAGACCTTGCTACAGCAGAAGCTCAATCCCGGCCTATGCTCGGTGCATCCGGACAGGCCGTTTCAGTACGGCGAGAAGGCATGGCTGCTGCCGCGCGGCGACGTCGCGTTCCAGCAATACGTCGATCAGTGGCTGCACCTCGCCCGAGCGAGCGGCGAGTATCAGATTGTTTCGGACAAGTGGTTGAAATAAGCCGACCATGTCCGTGCCGGGCCGTCGGCTGCTAACCAATTGCGGCAAGGGCGGTTGGCGCAGGCCTGAAGGCGTCGCATCGGCGAGGATGTAACGAAGGGCGACCTCTTCGAGCTGTAATAACTGCCGGATCAGCTCTATAAGGAAGACATGCGCCCCTTTTTAACCAGTGGCGCAAGCGGCTTCGTGTCGCTGCATTGCAGCGCAGATTTTCGCCGGTTTGCGAATATGTCGGGGCCTAGTCGCAGCGCTGGTCCCGCAGGAAGTTCGTCGCTCGAAAGCTGCAAATGCAACCATTTCACGCTGATGAATGACCCAATTTATACCGCGATGTGCGTCCTGGCTGGCATCAATCATGCGTCTTGAATTGGGTCGCAGGCATCGGTAAAAACTACGTTTCACACGCTTTTATTTTGGCAATAAATCCCGCAACGCCTTATCTGGCGGGCGTTACAACCTGAAACACTTTGTTACCGCCTTCGTAGGTTAATTCGCCCACAATGCCCTCAACGGTTTCAACACGGATGTGGCTGTGTGCGTGGTGTGAGCGGATACGATGCACTTGCCGGTCGGCGGTTGCCGAAGCCCTGTGAAGGGGCATCCCTGCTGGGGCCGTGATCGACGCAGGGTCGTCGGCATAACCGTCCCATCATTGGTCTCCTCGCGCTAACCCCGTAGCGTGTGGTTTTTAGCGGGCTCCAGGCCCGCTTTTTTTTCGTCTGCTCAAACGTTTGCGCGCGACGAATGTCCGCCGCGCAACTTCGGTTCTACTCCTCACCCATTGCTCATGTTTGGCTGCGGAGCCTGCCGCGGCAGCGTCATGCCGTCTTGTCCTCTCTTAGTTTCAATTCGCTGATCATGCTTTCGCGCATCACGAATTTTTGTACCTTGCCGGTCACGGTCATAGGTAGTTCGTCGACGAAGCGGATATATCGCGGCACCTTGTAGTGCGCAATCTGTCCGTGACAGAACTGCTGGATCTCTTCTGCCGTTGCCTGTTCGCCCGTCCGCAGCACGATCCACGCGCATACTTCTTCGCCGTACCTGGTATCGGGCACGCCGAAGACCTGCACGCTCTGGATCTTCGGATGGCGGAACAGAAACTCCTCGATCTCGCGCGGATAGATGTTTTCGCCGCCGCGAATCAGCATGTCCTTCAGCCGGCCGACGATGTTGCAATAGCCTTCGGCGTCGAGCGTCGCCAGGTCGCCCGTATGCATCCAGCCGTCGACGATGCTCTCGTGCGTCTTCGCTTCGTCGCCCCAGTAACCGAGCATCACCGAGTAGCCGCGCGTGCATAGCTCGCCGGTTTCGCCAACCGGGACGATATTGCCCAGTGGATCGACGATTTTCACTTCGAGATGCGGCTGGATGCGCCCGACAGTCGTCGTCCGCTTATCGAGCGGATCGGTCGTCGAGCTTTGAAACGAGACCGGGCTGGTTTCCGTCATGCCGTAGGCGATCGTGATCTCGCTCAGGTGCATCTTCGAGACGACCTTCTTCATCGTCTCGATCGGGCACGGCGAGCCCGCCATGATGCCGGTGCGCAGCCGCGAGAAGTCGTAAGACGCGAAGGTCGGATGATCGAGTTCGGCGATGAACATCGTCGGCACGCCGTGCAGCGCGGTGCATTTTTCCTCGGCCGTCGCGGCGAGCGTCGCGGCCGGATCGAAGCCCTCGCCCGGGAACACCATGTTCGCCCCGACCGACACGCATGCGAGCACCGCCAGCACCATCCCGAAGCAGTGGTACAGCGGCACTGGAATGCACAGGCCGTCCTGCTCACTGAGCCGCATCGCCATCGCGATATAGCGCGCGTTGTTCACGACGTTGCGATGCGTCAGCGTCGCGCCCTTTGGATTGCCCGTTGTGCCGCTGGTGAACTGGATGTTGATTGGTTCACGGCACGACAGCGTCGCGCCGATCGCATCGAGCCGGGTGACGTCGAACGACGCGCGCCCACGCTCGATCACATCGGAAAAGCTCAGCATGCCTGGCGTCTCCGTGTCGCACATGCGGATCACGTAGCGCAGCTCCGGCAGCCGCGCGGCATGCAGTTCGCCCGGCGGCTGCGTCGCGAGTTCGGGCGCAAGCTCCTGCAGCATCTCGAGGTACATCGACGTCTTGAAGCGCTCCGCGGTGATGATCGCCTTGCAACCGACCTTGTTCAGCGCGTATTCGAGCTCCGCGAGCCGGTAGGCCGGATTGATATTGACGAGGATCGCGCCGATACGCGCGGTCGCGAACTGCGTCAGCAGCCACTCGACGCGGTTCGGCGACCAGATGCCTACGCGGTCGCCCTTGGCGATGCCGAGTGCAAGCAGCCCGGACGCCAGCACGTCCACTTCTTGCGCGAATTCGCTCCACGTCCAGCGAATGCGCTGCTCGCGAAAGACCACGGCCGGTCGTTCGGGAAAGCGCGCCGCGGTGTCGCGCAGAAATTCGCCGACGGTCGCTTCGCTCAACGGATTTTCAGTCGACCCGCGCACGTACGACAGTCCATCTGCGGGTTCGATGAGCGCACCTTCGCCCGAGCTATGCGTTGCCATGGTGTTGTCTCCGTGAGCGCGAGCGCGCTCGATTGAAATGAATTTGAAATCGATTGTGCACCGGCGCGTACCGGGCCGGCATCAAGTCTTACCCGCACCGCATCGAGCCGACCGACGCCTATGTCTCCACCCTCATGGATTTTGCCGTCCTTTACGTAAACGTCAACTAGATATCAAAAAAAAGCAGCCGCGTGGGCTGCTTTCTTCTGCTACGTGCTGCTTTAGTGCTGGCCGCGCAGCTTGCGCAGACGCTGGATTGCCGCGAGTTGTGCGGTCGCGTACGCGAGCTCCGCTTGTGCGGTCGCGTACTCGAGGTTCGAACCCGTGTTCTGCAGCGCCTCTTCCGCACGCTTGCGTGCGTCTTCGGCCTTGGCTTCGTCGAGATCCTTGCCACGAATCGCGGTGTCGGCGAGAACCGTCACTGCGCCCGGCTGGACTTCGAGGATGCCGCCGGCGACGAACACAAACTCTTCTTCGCCGTTTTCAACTTCGATGCGCACCGCACCCGGACGGATCCGCGTGATGAGCGGCGTGTGGCCCGGCAGAATGCCGAGTTCACCCGCTTCGCCTGGCAGCGCGACGAACTTCGCCTGGCCCGAGAAGATTTCCTCTTCCGCGCTGACGACGTCTACTTTAATGGTTGCCATATGTGTCGACTCCTGTCGACGAGAGTCAGCGCTTTAGTGCTGACCCTCGTCCCATGCAAGGCGGGTTGAGCGTAATAAGAGACGCTGGCTTTGCTCAACACTACCGTTTTGGCAGTCGTGATGCGCGAGGCCCGCGCCCGCTTCGTTACACCCGACCTTTACTGGATCTTCTTGGCCTTTTCGAAGGCTTCGTCGATCGTGCCGACCATGTAGAACGCTTGCTCCGGCAGGTGATCGCACTCGCCTTCGACGATCATCTTGAAGCCGCGGATCGTTTCCTTCAGCGGCACGTACTTGCCCGGCGAACCCGTGAACACTTCAGCGACGTGGAACGGCTGCGACAGGAAACGCTGGATCTTACGAGCACGCGCGACGGCGAGCTTGTCTTCCGGCGCGAGTTCGTCCATGCCCAGAATCGCGATGATGTCGCGCAGTTCCTTGTAGCGCTGCAGCGTTTGCTGCACGCCGCGCGTGATCGAGTAGTGCTCTTCGCCGATCACGTGCGGGTCGATCTGACGCGAGGTCGAATCGAGCGGGTCCACCGCGGGGTAGATACCGAGCGAAGCGATGTCACGCGACAGCACGACGGTTGCGTCCAGGTGGCCGAAGGTCGTAGCCGGCGACGGGTCGGTCAAGTCGTCCGCAGGGACGTACACGGCCTGCACCGACGTAATCGAGCCAGTCTTGGTCGACGTAATCCGCTCTTGCAGCTTACCCATTTCTTCAGCCAGCGTCGGCTGATAGCCCACTGCCGACGGCATACGGCCGAGCAGCGCCGACACTTCGGTACCGGCCAGCGTGAAACGGTAGATGTTGTCGACGAAGAACAGCACGTCGAGGCCTTCGTCACGGAAGTGCTCGGCCATCGTCAGACCGGTCAGCGCAACGCGCAGACGGTTGCCCGGCGGCTCGTTCATCTGGCCGTACACCAGCGCGACTTTGTCGAGAACGTTCGAGTCCTTCATTTCATGATAGAAGTCGTTCCCTTCGCGGGTACGCTCGCCCACACCGGCGAACACGGAGTAACCGCCGTGTTCCTTCGCGATGTTGTTGATCAGTTCCATCATGTTCACGGTTTTGCCCACACCGGCGCCACCGAACAGACCCACCTTACCGCCCTTTGCGAACGGGCAGATCAGGTCGATAACCTTGATGCCGGTTTCGAGCAGTTCGGTCGACGGCGACAGTTGGTCGAACGCCGGAGCTTTCTGGTGGATCGCACGCGTGGTTTCGCTCGAGATCGGGCCGGCTTCGTCGATCGGACGGCCCAGCACGTCCATGATACGGCCGAGGGTCGGCTTGCCGACCGGCACGCTGATCGGGTTGCCGGTGTTCTTGACGATCGTGCCGCGGCGCAGACCGTCCGAAGCACCCAGACAGATGGTACGGACCACGCCGTCGCCCAGCTGCTGCTGGACTTCGAGCGTCAGCTCCGAACCTTCGAGAATGAGCGCGTCGTAGATCTTCGGCATGGATTCACGCGGAAATTCCACGTCGATCACCGCGCCGATGCACTGTACGATCTTGCCTTCTACCAAAGCAGTAGTACTCATCGCTTTTCCTTTAGATACTCAATTCTTCACTCGCGCAAAGGCGCAGTTTCTCCGATGGGTGCGCCGCTCGGGCGCACACGCAACGACCTGTCTGACCGAGGTCAGACGGCCGCCGCTCCACCGACGATTTCTGACAGTTCTTTCGTGATCGCGGCCTGACGGCTCTTGTTGTACACGAGCTGCAGATCGCTGATGACCGTCTTCGCGTTGTCCGAAGCGGCTTTCATCGCGACCATGCGGGCCGACTGCTCCGATGCCATGTTTTCCGCGACGGCCTGATAGACCAGCGCTTCGACATAACGCACCAGGAGTTCGTCCACCACTGCTTGCGCATCCGGCTCGTAGATGTAGTCCCACTGCGTGCTCGGCGTCGTACCGTCTTCTTCCGTGCGCTCGAACTGGTCCGCCGACAACGGCAGCAGTTGCTCGATCACCGGCTCCTGCTTCATCGTGTTGACGAAGCGCGTGTACGCGAGGTACACCGCCGAAATCTTGCCTTCCGAGAACAGGTCGAGTTGCACCTTCACCGCGCCGATCAGCTTTTCCAGATGCGGCGTATCGCCCAGATGCACGACGTTCGACACGACCTTCGCCTGCAGACGGTTCAGGAAGCCCAGACCCTTGCTGCCGATCGCGGTTGCCTCGATCGTCTTGCCCTGACCTTCAAGTTCCTTGAACCTCTGCAGCGACGCGCGCAGCACGTTGGTGTTCATCCCGCCGCAAAGACCTTTATCAGTCGTGACGAGGATGATACCGGCCGCCTTTGCGCCTTCGTTCGACACCATGAACGGGTGACGATACTCCGGGTTCGCACGGCTCATGTGCGCGGCGATGTCGCGGACCTTGTCGGCATACGGGCGAGCAGCGCGCATGCGCTCCTGAGCGCGGCGCATCTTTGATGCGGCCACCATCTCCATCGCTTTCGTGATCTTGCGCGTGTTTTGGACGCTCTTGATCTTGCCGCGAATTTCCTTCATTCCAGCCATTGCTTGCTCCTTTGTCGGCCCGAGTTAGCGTTTCAGCGCTGACTCGGGTCCCATGCAAAGCGGCCGAAGCAGCGCGGGAGCATTCGCATGCGGCCCGCGCCGCTTCAAGGTCCGTTTATGCCTTGCGGATCACTCGCGGATCAATACGCGCCGGACTTCTTGAAGTCTTTGACGGCCGTGTGCAGCAGGCCTTCGTCGTCCTTCGAGAGTTCCTTGGTATCTTCGATACGCTTGACCAGGTCAGCATGGCTCGACTTCAGGTGATCGCGCAGGCCCTTCTCGAACGGCAGGACTTGGGCAACTTCGAGGTCGTCGAGATAGCCGTTGTTCGCTGCGAACAGCGACACAGCCAGTTCCCACACTTGCAGCGGCTGATACTGCGGCTGCTTCAGCAGTTCCGTCACGCGGCGGCCGCGCTCGAGCTGCTTGCGGGTCGCTTCGTCGAGGTCCGATGCGAACTGCGCGAACGCAGCGAGTTCACGGTACTGCGCGAGGTCGGTACGGATACCGCCCGACAGCTTCTTCACGACCTTCGTCTGAGCCGCACCACCCACACGCGACACCGACACGCCAGCGTTAATTGCCGGGCGGATACCTGCGTTGAAGAGGTCGGTTTCAAGGAAGATCTGGCCGTCGGTAATCGAGATCACGTTCGTCGGAACGAATGCGGTCACGTCGCCTGCCTGCGTTTCGATGACCGGCAGTGCCGTCAGCGAACCGCTCTTGCCCTTCACTTCACCGTTGGTGAACTTCTCGACGTACTCTTCCGAGACCCGAGCAGCACGCTCGAGCAGACGCGAGTGCAGATAGAACACGTCACCCGGGTAAGCTTCACGGCCCGGCGGGCGGCGCAGCAGCAGGGAGATCTGACGGTATGCCCAAGCCTGCTTGGTCAAGTCGTCATAAACGATCAGCGCGTCCTGGCCGCGATCGCGGAAGTATTCGCCCATCGTGCAACCGGCGTACGGCGCGAGGTATTGCATTGCGGCCGAATCCGAAGCCGAAGCGGCGACAACGATCGTGTATTCGAGCGCGCCCGATTCTTCGAGCTTACGCACTACGTTCATGATCGACGAAGCCTTCTGGCCAATCGCGACGTAGATACAGACGAGGTTCTTGCCCTTCTGGTTGATGATCGCGTCGACTGCGACTGCGGTCTTGCCGCACTGACGGTCGCCGATGATCAGCTCACGCTGGCCACGGCCGATCGGCACCATCGAGTCGATCGACTTCAGACCGGTTTGGACCGGTTCCGAAACCGACTTACGCCAGATCACGCCCGGTGCAATCTTTTCGATTGCGTCGGTCATCTTCGCGTTGATCGGGCCCTTGCCATCGATCGGGTTGCCGAGCGCGTCGACCACACGCCCGAGCAGTTCCGGACCAACCGGCACTTCGAGAATGCGGCCCGTCGTCTTGACGATGTCGCCTTCCGAAATGTGTTCGTATTCACCCAGAATCACGGCGCCGACCGAGTCGCGCTCGAGGTTCAGCGCCAGACCGAAGGTGTTGCCCGGGAATTCGAGCATTTCGCCCTGCATCACTTCCGACAGACCGTGGATACGCACGATACCGTCGGTCACGGAGATCACGGTGCCCTGGTTGCGAACGTCTGCGCTCGCTTCAAGGCCCTGGATCCGGCTCTTGATCAGCTCGCTGATCTCAGAGGGATTGAGTTGCATTATTCGCTCCTGATAGTCAATTCTGTTGCGTGCCAGCCGCTAAAGCGCGAAGCGCTTCAGGCCGTCAGGGCCGTTTGCATCCTGGCGAGCCGCGCGCGGACCGAGGTATCGAGCACTTCGTCGCCGACCGTCACGCGTACGCCGCCGATCAGCGACTGATCGATTTCGACCGTCGGCTTCAGCTTGCGCTTGAACTTGCGTTCGAGGCTTGCGACGAGTTCGTTCAACTGCGCACCTTCGAGCGGGAATGCGCTGACGATCAGCACATCTGCCGCGCCTTCGCGGGCGTTCTTCAACTCTTCGAACTGCGAGGCGATTTCAGGCAGCAGCTGCAGGCGATGGTTGTCCACCAGCATCTGCACCAGATTCTTCGCTTGCGCGTTGTCCTTGAGCGGCGACTTGACCGCAGCAAGCAGCAGATCGCTAACCTGGGCGCGGCTCACTTTCGGGCTCGAGGCGATCGACAGCACATCGGGCAGACGCGCAACCTGTGCCAGCTCCTGCACGAGCGTGGACCAGGCGGCGATGTCACCAGCTTCGGCCACGCCAAACAGCGCTTCCGCGTACGGACGGGCGATGGTTGCAAGTTCGGCCATGATCAGAGCTCGGCTTTCAGTTGATTCAGCAGGTCAGCGTGAGCTGCCTGGTCGACTTCGCGCTTCAGGATCTGTTCAGCGCCCTTCACAGCGAGTGCAGCGACTTCGCCACGCAGCGCTTCGCGCGCTTTCACGACTTGCTGGTCCGCTTCGGCCTTCGCCTGCGCGATGATGCGGGCGGCTTCCGCCTGCGCCTGAGCCTTGATTTCGTCGGCGACTGCGACAGCGCGCTTTTCAGCGTCGGCGATGCGTTGCTGGCCATCGTTGCGAGCCTGAGCCAGTTCCTGGTCGACGCGCTTATGAGCGGCTTCGAGTTCCTGCTTGCCCTTTTCCGCGGCGGACAGACCGTCGGCGATCTTCTTCGCGCGCTCGTCGAGGGCGTTGATCAGCGGCGGCCACACGAATTTCATCGTGAACCACGCGAGGATCAGGAACACGACCATTTGCGCAAACAGGGTTGCGTTGAGATTCACGGTGTTTCCTTAAACGTTGCTTGTTCGGAAAGTGAAACGGCAAGGCGCTCATCGATTCTGCTCGATCAGCGCCCCAGTACCCGTTCCGCCCTGCGCCTTTACTTGTTATAGCTCAGGCGCAAACCTCCGAGGAACCTCAGCCTGCCAGCTTCGAGAGCAGCGGGTTCGCGAACGCAAACAGCATTGCCACACCAACGCCAATCAGGAACGCCGCATCGATCAGACCAGCCAGCAGGAACATCTTGGTTTGCAGCGGGTTCATCAGTTCCGGCTGACGGGCACACGCTTCGATGTACTTGCCGCCCATCAGACCGATACCGATACAGGCGCCGATAGCACCCAGGCCGATGATGATGCCGATACCGATGGCGGTCAGACCCTGGATGTTGGCGATGAAAGCTTGCATGATCACTCCTTTGTGAAAAGTCTTTTAGAACTGGTTGGAACTGGGATTTAAAAAACTACGATTCTTTGCCGACAACGCGGGTTAGTGCGCGTCGTGTGCCTGGCCGATGTACACCAGCGTCAGCATCATGAAAATGAACGCCTGCAGCAGAACGATCAGGATGTGGAAGATTGACCACACTGTGCCGGCGACCACGTGGCCGATGAAGCCAAGCACCGTCGTGTCCGCGCCGAAGCTCCAGATGCTGCCGAGCAGGGCAATCAGCAGGAACAACAGTTCGCCCGCGTACATGTTGCCGAACAGCCGCATGCCGAGCGAGACCGTCTTCGCGACGAACTCGATGATGTTCAGTGCCAGGTTCGGGATCCACAGCAGCGGATGCGCGCCGAACGGAGCGGACAGCAGTTCATGCACGAAGCCGCCAGCGCCCTTGATCTTGAAGTTGTAGTAAATCATCAGCACGAACACGCCGAGTGCGATGCCGATCGTGCCGTTCAGGTCGGCGGTCGGCACGAGGCGGTGGTGCGGAATGACTTCGGAGAGGCCCAGCCAGCCGATCAAGCGACCCGGCAGGTCGACGGGGATAAAGTCGAGCGAGTTCATCAGCGCGACCCAGACGAACACCGTCAGCGCGAGCGGCGCGATGAAGGTGCGCGAGCCGTGGATCATGGCCTTCGATTGATCCTCGACCATTTCGACCAGCATTTCGATCGCGCATTGGAAGCGGCCCGGCACGCCGGACGTCGCCTTGCGGGCTGCCAGATGCAGCACGAGGATCGTGACGAGACCGCACACGATCGACCAGAAAAGGGTGTCGAGATTCCACACATGGATGTCGAAAATCGACGTCTGGTGTGCGGTGGAAAAGTTCTGCAAGTGGTGCGCGATGTACTCGGACGGATCCATTGCGCGCGTGCCTTCGCTAGCTGCCATATCGTTAAAGCCACCCAAATTGTCGAAAATCGTTCTAGGCCGTTCCCACCAAAATACCGTATTGCGGGAACGCGCCGGGTGCGGGCCCTGCCTCGTCCGCACACCCGTGCCGGCGCTATGCGCCGGCCTTAAATTCTTTTTGCTGCTATTTTTTGTGCTGCTACCTTAGCGCCACGCCAAGGCGATCCAGTAAGTCTTCAGCGCGATGAGGTAGGTCACCAGCAGCGGAATCCAACGTACGTCGTGATACCAGAAGGCGATTGCGACAAACATCGCAATCGTTGTCCCCATCTTTAATGCTTCGCCGATCATCCAACTCATCACGGTCTCGGCGCCGCTCAGCTTTTCCAGTCGCGCCGCGAACAACGCACCCGGCACCCAGCAGATCGCCCCCCCCAGGAACGCTGACAGCGCAGCAGCGCCCGGCGGCTTGTAGAACAGCCACCACAACAGCGTTGCAACCAGGGACAAAACCATTTGCGCTGCGACGACCCGGAACGGCGTCACGCGCGATGGACGACCCACGCCGGGACCAAACAGCTTTTCCGCCTCGGCCCGCGTGAGCGGAACGATATTGTTATCTTCCTGCGCGTCATCCCACGCTTCGGCCGGATCGAACTGCCGACTGGCGGACGTCTCGGGTGCGGAGCGTTCAGCGCGGTGTCTGTCGTCACCATTTTTCGGCGACAGATTCGACGTTTTAACCGCCATCCCAATGTTCCGAAAGTCTCGTTCAGCCTGCGAGTTTACGCAGCGCTTACGGGGTTGCCGTGCAATTAAATCCGGGCGATTGTAAGCGATAGTTGCAGGCAATTCAAGACTTTAGGCCAACCTATAACGGCGTGAAACGTGCCTTCACGATGCGGTAAAACATATGCTAACGACGCGAATCACGTCAAATGTAAGGTGGACGGGGGGCGGCAAAATAAGTGGGGGTAGTCGCGCGGATCGAAGCTCTTTGGCAGGCCGTTTCGACGCTGCGACGGACGTCTCGAAAATGCAACAAACGCCGCTTTTTTAAGGGCTAAACGAGACGGCTCTTCAATTGAACTGAGCCATAATCGCCGCGATTTTCATGATGATCGAGCCGCTTTGCGATAGCGGCTCGTAAGGATGATTACCGCGTCGATGTCGAAGGCTTGAAACTAGGATTCCTGATTATTTTTGCATCGTTTGTTTGGAATCCACGATAATTGCTCGCACTGAGGTAAACCAACTCGCGGCAGTGCTCATGCACAGGCCGCCAGCCGTTCACCACCCTTCGCTGCTAAACGCCATTCTGCGCTCAGACGTTCGCGTTCCCGCGCAAGCGAACAAGAATACCTTCCAACGCGTCGAGATCGCCAAAGTCCACCAGTACCTGGCCGCGACCGCGTCGACCGAGCTTGATTTTCACCGTCGCCGACAACAGGTCCGACAGTTCCTCTTCTAGCCGTCGCGTGTCGCGGCCGCCATCCGGGTTCGCGCGCGCCTTGACCGCCGGCGTCACTTTCGTGGTCATCGCGACCAGCTTTTCGGTCTCGCGCACAGACAGGCGCTTGTTGACGACCTGATTGGCCAGCGTGATCTGCGTCGCGGCATCGACCGCTAGCAGCGCGCGAGCGTGACCCATGTCGAGATCGCCGGCGAGCAACATCGTCTGTACCGGTGTCGCGAGATTCAGCAGCCGCAGGAGGTTCGACACCGCGCTGCGCGAACGGCCCACCGACTCTGCCGCCTGCTCATGCGTGAAATTGAATTCGTCCAGCAGGCGCTGGATGCCCTGAGCCTCTTCGAGCGGATTCAGATCCTCGCGCTGGATGTTCTCAATCAGCGCCATCGCCGCGGCGGCCTGATCGGGCACGTCCTTCACGAGCACCGGCACCTCATCGAGGCCCGCGAGTCGCGCTGCGCGAAAACGCCGCTCGCCCGCGATGATCTCGTAGCGATCCGCCGCGATCGGACGCACGAGAATCGGCTGCATCAGCCCTTGCGCGCGGATGCTTGCCGCGAGTTCCTGCAGCGCACCTTCGTCCATGCGCGTACGCGGCTGGTATTTGCCAGCCTGCATCTTGCCGAGCGGCAGTACGTTCGGCGCACCGTCGATCACCGCTGCTTCGGTGATATCCGCGGTGCCGCCGAGTAATGCCTCCAGACCGCGGCCCAGTCCCTTCTTTCTTGCTACTGCGTTCATCGTGCTTCCTCGATCCGCTTAGGATGCCTGGGGCGCGTCATTCAGCGCGCGCACCCGCTCAATCATTTCGACGCCGAACTGCACGTACGCCTGCGCGCCTCGCGACGCCCTGTCGAACACCACACCGGGCAGCCCGTAGCTGGGTGCCTCGGCCAATCGCACATTGCGTGGAATCACCGCGTCGAACACCTTGTCGCCGAAGTGCTCTTTCAATTGATCCGAGACTTGCTGTTGCAACGTGATGCGCGGATCGAACATCACGCGCAGCAGACCGATCACCTTGAGGTCGCGATTCAGGTTCGCGTGCACCTGCTTGATCGTATTGACGAGGTCGGACAGTCCTTCGAGCGCGAAGTATTCGCACTGCATCGGAATGACGACGCCGTGCGCGGCGCATAGTCCGTTGAGCGTCAGCAGCGACAGAGCCGGCGGGCAATCGATCAGCACGAAATCGTACTCGCCCTCGATCGCAGCGAGCGCCGTCCTTAGTTGACGCTCGCGATTCTGCATGCCGACGAGCTCGACCTCGGCGCCCGCGAGCTCACGGTTCGCGGGCAGCACGTCGTATCCGATCGCCTCGGGCCGCACGCGCGCATCGGCCACCGACACGCTGTCCACGAGCACCTCGTAGACCGTGTTCGTACATTCGGCTTTGTCGATACCGCTGCCCATCGTGGCGTTGCCTTGCGGGTCCAGATCGATGAGAAGGACTCGCTGTCCCTGCGCTGCCAGGCTCGCGGCCAGATTGACTGCGGTGGTCGTCTTGCCGACACCGCCCTTCTGGTTCGCAACGCAGAAGATTTTTGCCATCGTTGGTGTGTCCCTTTTGCTGCTTGGATGAAGTGAAAATCGCTGGGGTGCCTGGAGGCCGCGTGGCCGTTAGCTTTCGCTGTCCACTCGCACCTCAATCAGGTGCCGTTCGGCGTCGAGCGACGGCACGTTCAGCCGGATGATCTGTTCCACGTGGGCAGCCGCCGGTAGACGCGCGATTTCGGCATCCGGCCGCACACCCTTCATCGCCCAGATCGCGCCCTGCTCCGCAACCAGATGACGGGCCAGTGTAACGAAATCCGCGAGTTCTGCGAATGCGCGCGAGACGATTACGTCGAACTTTGCCGGTACTTCGGCGCCAGGCTGCAGCGTCTCCACCCGGCCGGTCACGACCGATAGGTTCGCGAGGCCCAATTCGGCCTTTGCCTGCGATTGAAATGCCGTCTTCTTATGGACGATGTCGTTCGTCGTGACGGTCCAATCGGGCAGCACAATCGCGAGCACGATGCCCGGCATGCCACCGCCCGAGCCCACGTCGAGCACTGACGACGGTCCGCGCGGCGCCAGGTGCGGCACGATCGACAGCGAATCGAGGATGTGCTGAATCAGCATCTGCCGCGGATCACGGATTGCCGTCAGGTTGTAGACGCTGTTCCACTTCGCGAGCAGCGCGACGTAATCGAGCAGCTTGCGCTGCTGCACGTCGCGGAGTTCGAGGCCAAGTTCACAGACACCGTCCGCAAGCAATGACGCCAACGCCTGCTGGTCGATTCCCCTTTGTGCTGCCGTCATTGCACCACCGGCGTGCTGTCGGCGCCGGGCTCGGCAGGTTTCGACGGGCGACGCCCGAGGCCACGCTTCAGATGGACCATCAGCAGCGAGATCGCGGCAGGCGTGATGCCCGAAATACGCGACGCCTGGCCGATCGTTTCCGGCCGGAACTGCATCAGCTTCTGGCGGGCTTCGAACGACAGTCCACGCACCTCGGTGTAGTCCAGCCCTTCGGGCAGACGGGTATTCTCTTGCGCCTCGTTGCGTTCGATCTCACCGGCCTGTCGGTCGATATAGCCTTGATATTTGACGCCGATTTCGATCTGCTCCTTAATCTGCGCGAGCAGCACGGGGTCTTCCGCTAGTGCTTCAGGCGCGCCACACGTACCATCGCGCAGCGCGCAGACGCCGTCGTAGCTGACACCCGGACGACGCAGCAGGTCCGCGAGACTGTACTCGTGGTCGATCGGCTTGCCGAGCAATGCGGTGGCTTGTTCCGCGGATAAAGTCTTAGGATTGACCCACGTTGAACACAAGCGCTGTGTTTCACGTGAAACAGCGTCACGCTTGCGACTGAAGGCGTCCCAGCGGGCGTCATCGACTACACCGAGCTCGCGCCCGATCTCCGTCAACCGCATGTCGGCATTGTCCTCGCGCAAGCTCAGACGGTACTCCGCACGGCTCGTGAACATCCGGTACGGCTCGGACACCCCGCGTGTGACCAGATCGTCGACGAGGACGCCGAGATAAGCCTGGTCGCGCCGCGGGCACCATGCTTCCTTGCCTTGCACGAACAGGCCGGCGTTGATGCCGGCCAGAACGCCCTGCGCTGCCGCCTCTTCATAGCCAGTCGTACCGTTGATCTGGCCCGCGAAGAACAGCCCACTGATCACCTTGGTTTCCAGCGATGCCTTCAGCCCACGCGGATCGAAATAGTCGTACTCGATCGCATAGCCGGGCCGCAGGATATGGGCATGCTCCAGACCGCGCATCGATCGCACCAGCTCGAGCTGCACGTCGAACGGCAGGCTGGTCGAGATCCCGTTCGGATAGAACTCGTTAGTGGTCAGACCTTCCGGCTCAAGATAGATCTGATGCGATTCCTTCGACGCAAACCGGTGAATCTTGTCCTCGATCGACGGGCAATAGCGTGGCCCCACCCCCTCGATCACGCCCGTGTACATCGGTGAACGGTCGAGACCGCCGCGGATGATGTCGTGTGTCCGTTGATTCGTATGCGTGACCCAGCACGGCACTTGGCGCGGGTGCTGCTCGACGCGCCCGAGGAACGAGAACACCGGCACCGGGTCCAGATCGCCCGGCTGCTCTTCGAGTTGCGAATAGTCGATCGTGCGACCGTCGATCCGCGGCGGCGTACCCGTCTTCAGGCGGCCCTGCGGCAGCTTCAGCTCTTTCAGCCGAGCCGACAGCGAGACCGCGGCGGGGTCACCGGCGCGGCCGCCGGTGTAGTTGTTCAAGCCTACGTGAATCTTGCCGTCGAGGAACGTGCCAGCCGTCAGTACCACCGCGCGGGACCGGAAACGAATACCCACTTGCGTGACGGCGCCGACCACGCGGTCGCCCTCGACCATTAGATCGTCGACGGCCTGCTGAAACAGCCACAGATTCGGCTGGTTCTCCAGACGATGGCGGATCGCCGCTTTGTAGAGCACGCGGTCGGCCTGAGCGCGCGTCGCGCGGACCGCCGGTCCTTTCGACGAATTGAGGATGCGGAACTGGATGCCGCTTTCGTCGGTGGCAGCCGCCATGGCGCCGCCGAGCGCATCGACTTCCTTGACCAGATGGCCTTTGCCGATGCCGCCAATCGACGGATTGCAGCTCATCTGACCAAGAGTTTCGATGTTATGGGTCAAAAGCAGCGTTCTATTGCCCATGCGCGCCGACGCCAAAGCGGCTTCGGTGCCGGCATGACCGCCGCCGACGACGATTACGTCAAATTCTGTGGGAAAAAGCATCGCGGGATCTCACGCCAGATCGTCGCGTGAGCCTTCAAAGGAAAATGTATGGGCGAATTATAACGGGTTAAGTTTCGGCCCGAATTTCGTCCGAATGGTGAAACAATAAAAAAAGCGGTGTGTTTCACGTGAAACACACCGCTTCCACAGACAGCTATCGCCGAAAAAGTGCGCGCTTATGCGACTTTTTTAGCCAAGCCGAGATAGGTTTCGATCACCCGAGGATTTTGCGCGAGGTCGCTCGCCGGCCCTTCCAGCGCCAGCTCACCGGTTTCCAGCACGTAGCCATAGTCAGAGATTTGCAATGCGGCGCGTGCATTCTGTTCAATCAACAGCGTCGCGACGCCCGTCTGCCGTAATGCGCTGATGATGTGGAATATTTCCTTCACGATCAGCGGCGCGAGACCGAGGCTCGGCTCGTCCAGCATCAGCAGATCGGGCTTGCCCATCAGCGCACGGCCGACCGCAAGCATCTGCCGTTCGCCGCCCGAAAGCGTGCCCGCCGCCTGCTTGCGCCGCTCCTTTAGTCGTGGGAAGAGTTCGAACACCGGTTCCAGTTGATCTAGAAAGTTGCGCTCTCCTGCCCGCTTGCGTCGGTAGGCACCAAGCAGCAGATTGTCCTCGACGGTCATCGACGCGAATAACTCGCGTTTTTCCGGCACCAGACACATACCCAGTGCGACCCGCCTTTCCACCGGCATCGCACTGACGTCCTCGCCCTGGTAAGAAACCGCGCCTTTCGCATGACCAGACGGCGGCAACGCGCCCATGATCGCATTCAGCAGCGTCGACTTCCCCGCGCCGTTCGGACCGATCACGGAGACGATCTGCCCCGCCCGCACCTTGATCGCTGCATTGTGCAGCGCCTCGACCTTGCCGTAACGGACCGACAGATGGTCCACTTCGAGAATCGGTCCCGCGGCCGCCACGCCGGTCGTTGTCATGTTGTCCATCATTCCACCCCACCCAGATACGCTTCGAGCACCGCCGGATCCTGCTGCACTTCCTGCGGCAGACCTTCAGCGATTCGCGTGCCGAACTCCATCACCACGAGCCGGTCCGTCAGATTCATCACAAAATCCATGTCGTGCTCGACGAGCAGCACGCTCATCCCTTCCGCCTTTAGCTTGCGCAGCAGATCGGCGAGCTGCAGCTTTTCCTGATAGCGCAGGCCAGCTGCCGATTCGTCGAGCAAAAGCAGAGTCGGATCGCAGCATAACGCGCGCGCAATTTCGAGAATGCGCTGTTGACCGAGCGCCAGGCTGCCCGCTTCGTCATACATATGCCGTTCGAGGCCGACGCGGCGAATCTGCCGAGCGGCTTCGGCCATCAGCCGCGCCTCTTCCGAGCTGTTCAGCCGCACGACGCTGCGCCACACACCTGCATGGCCTCGCAGATGCGCACCGATCGCGACGTTCTCGAGCACGGTCATGCCCGGCAACAGCTTTACGTGCTGGAAGGTCCGGCCGATGCCACGCTTGACGATTTCACGTGAACTCAGCGCATCGATGCGCTCGCCGCGGAACGTGATCTCGCCGCTCGTCGCCTGCAGCACGCCGGTCACCAGATTGAACGTGGTCGACTTACCCGCGCCATTCGGTCCGATTAGCCCGATGATCTGCCCCGCTTTGACTTCGAAGCTGACATCGTTCACGGCGACGAGGCCGCCAAACTGCTTGCGCGCCTTGTTCAGCGTCAGCAGGTCTTCCCCGGCCTGCGGCTTGTTGCGCTGCGGCAGAGGGACCGCGTGGTCTGCGAGATGCGCCCGCGGGCCACGCGGAAAAAAGCGTGCGACGAACGGCCACACGCCCTGCCGCGCATACTGCAGCAGCAGCACCATGATGATGCCGAACACGATCACTTCGAAGTTGCCGTTCTCGCCGAGCAGTTTCGGCAGCAGCGTCTGTAGATAATCCTGCAGCACCGTGAGGATTGCCGCGCCAAGCACCGCGCCCCAGACGTGCGAGACACCGCCCACCACCGCCATGAACAGAAACTCGATGCCGTGATTCAGCCCGAACGGCGTCGGATTCACCGCGCGCTGCAAGTGCGCGTACAGAAAGCCCGATACCGACGCAAGCACCGCCGCATAGACGAAGATCACGACGCGCATCCACCCGGTATTGACACCCATTGCCTCGGCCATCAGACCACCGCCGCGCAGCGCGCGAATTGCGCGACCCGGACGGCTATTAAGCAGATTCTGAACAGAAACGACCGAACCGAGCACGACCACCCAGATCAAGTAATAGATATGGCGGCCGGACTCGAGGTTGATCCCAAAAACATTCAGCACCGGGATGCCGTTGATGCCGTCGTACTTGCCGAGCATCTCCAGGTTGCCGAACAGGTAGAACAGCGCGAGCCCCCACGCAATCGTGCCGAGCGGCAGGAAGTGGCCGGAAAGGCGCATCGTCACGAGACCGAGCATCAGCGCGACCAGCGCAGTCACGATCACGCCTGCGATCAGTGCAAGCCACGGCGACACACCGAAGTTCGTCGTCAGATACGCGGTTGCATAAGCGCCGATGCCCACGAACGCGGCCTGCCCGAAGCTCGTCATGCCGCCGATACCGGTCAGCAGCACGAGGCCGATCGCAACGATCGAATAGAGACCGATGTAGTTCAGCAGCGTGACCCAGTACTCCGGCACATGAATCGGTTGCGGCAGAACCGGCAAAGCGAACAGCACCACGAGGAACAACCAGAAGAACTTCTTTTGCATGATCCGTTTCATCGTGTCACTCCTCTTCCTCTTCGGCATGCGGGCTCGCAAGACTGCGCCACAGCAGCACCGGGATGATTAGCGTGAACACGATCACTTCCTTATAAGCACTGGCCCAAAACGACGAATACGACTCCAGCAGACCGACGAGAATCGAGCCTGCCGCCGCGAGCGGATAGCTGACCAGACCGCCGATGATCGCGCCCACGAAGCCCTTCAAACCGATCAGGAAGCCCGAGTCGTAGTAGATCGTCGTGAGCGGCGCGACGAGGATGCCGCACAGTGCGCCGAGTCCAGCCGCCAGCGTGAACGCGAGGCGTCCCGCCTGCGTCGTTCCGATACCGACGAGCCGTGCGCCGAGCCGGTTCACCGACGTCGCGCGCAACGCCTTGCCCGAGATCGAGCGATCGAAATACAGATACAGCGCACCGATCAGCACGACCGCGGTGCCGATCACCCACAGGCTCTGCCCGGAGATCGACAACGTGCCCACGTTGAACGTCGCATCGGAAAACGCGTTGGTGCGCGAGCCTTCGGCGCCGAACATCACGAGGCCCAGACCGACCATCGCGAAATGCACGGCCACCGCGACGATCAACAGCAGCAGCGTGGCCGCCTCCGCGATCGGCTCATAGGCAAGGCGATAAACGAACGGACCCATCGGGATCACGATCAGCAGCGTCAGCGCGATCTGCACGATCATCGGCAGCGGCTGCAGGAAGATGCCGCGCGTGAGCGCGTAGACCGCGATCGGAAACAGCAGGTACTTCCCTGCCAGCACAGGCAGCGTGCGCGCCGCATGACGACGCCGCTCAGCATGCCGCAATACGGCCACCGTCTCGACGACGAAGCATGCTGCGCCCATCGCCATCAACAGCCAGCAGGTGGCAGGAAACTTCTGCGTTTGCAGTGCGGCGAGCGTCAACGCGCCGTACGAAACGAACTCTCCTTGCGGGATGAAGATCACCCGCGTGACGGAGAACACCAGCACCAGCGCAAGCGCGAGCAGCGCGTAGATCGCGCCGGTCGTGATGCCGTCTTGCGCGAGGATCGCCGCAATTGATAGATCCATACTTCCTCGTCCTGAAGCGTCGAAATCGAAAAACCGGGAAACAGTCGTGACGGCGCGGCGCGTAGCCGGCCATCCATCTGCAATGTCTGAAAAGACAACCGCCGCGCCGGGTCACGGCGCGGCGGTCGATGCCATTGTCGTCGAACACAATGGCAATGCGGCGTCATGCACCGCAGATTGCGCGAGAGGCGCGTACCGCTAGTTGTTTTTGTAAATCGTCTCAGTCGTTCTGCAGCTTCCACTTGCCGTCGACGATCTGCACGATCACGCGCGCGCGCTGGTCGAGGCCGTTGTGGTCGTTCGCGGTGGTGTTCATGATGCCGTGCGACACCGGCAGCTCCTTGATGTTTTCGAGCGCGTTGCGCAGCGCCACGCGGAACTCGGGCGTACCCGGCTGTGCGGTCTTCAGCGCGACCGGAATCGCGGCCTGCAACATCTGGCCGGCATCCCATGCGTGACCGCCGAAGGTCGCGACCGAACCCACGCCATAAGCCTTCTCATAGGCGTTCTTATAGGCTTCCGACGACTTCTTCACCGGGTTCGAATCCGGCAATTGATCGACGACGAGAATCGGACCAGCCGGCAGCAGTTCGCCTTCGCAATCCTTGCCGCATACACGCAGGAAGTCGTTGTTCGCGACACCGTGCGTCTGATAGATCTTGCCCTTGTAGCCACGCTCCTTCAGCGTCTTGGCCGGCAGCGCCGACGGCGTACCCGAGCCCGCGATCAGCACCGCGTCGGGATTCGCGCCCATCGTCTTCAGCACCTGGCCCGTCACCGAAGCGTCGGTGCGGTTAAAGCGCTCGTTCGACACGATCTTCAGGTTGTGCGCTTTCGCGACGGCCTCGAACGTCGAGTTCCAGCTGTCGCCATAGGCGTCCGAGAAACCGATGAAGCCGACCGTCTTCACGCCGTGGTGCTGCATGTAATCGGCGATTGCGTCGGCCATCAGGCTGTCGTTCTGAGGCGGCTTGAACGCCCATGCGCGCTTCGCATCCATCGGCTGAATGATCGCTGCCGACGCCGCGAGCGAGATCACCGGCGTCTTGCCCTCAGCGGCCGGATCGAGCATCGCGAGCGAATTCGGCGTGACGGTCGAGCCGATGATCGCGTCGACGTGGTCTTCGTCGATCAGCTTGCGCGTGTTCTGCACCGCCTTGCTGGTGTCCGACCCGTCGTCGAGGATGATGTATTGCACGCTCTTGCCGCCGATCTCCTTCGGCAACAACGCGATCGTGTTCTTCTCAGGAATTCCGAGCGACGCGGCCGGCCCCGTCGTCGACAACGTGACGCCGATCTTCACCTGCGCGAATGCCGCCCCCGCGCCGCACATCAGCGCCATCGCGATGCCGGTGCGTACCCAATGCCTTGTCTTTTTCATTGCGAGTCTCCAAACGCCTTCAAAAGCGCCTATCTATAAGCCGGCTTGCTGGGCCGGGTGTCTGAATCTAGTGAGCGAGTTCAGGTGTGCCAAGCATGGTTTTCCCTGCTCGGCGCGCATACCTTCCCCGCTTTGTCGGGTACCGCTCCTCTCGCGTCGCGCGAGTGCGCATTCGCGTCATACGCCGCGTTTCTTTGCCGCGGCTCCATTCCAACGAGACTTTCATAAACCACTAATATGTTAGTAGCTTGCGTTCTGCATTATCGACGGTCAAGAGAGCGTGCGCTAAATGCGGGTTTGTCCTGAAGCACCGAAACCACACTTTTAAGCGCTGCAGACACCTCGCCCGGGTAATAAAAAAGACGCGTCAACTGCACGCGTCTTTTTCGATGAGGTCCCGTGGCGCAGAGCCTTCGCTCAGTCGCCGGCCAGCTTCCACTTGCCGTCGACGATCTGCACCATCACCCGCGCCCGCTGGTCGAGTCCGGCGTGGTCGTTCGCGCTCATGTTGAAGATGCCGTGTGACGCGGGTACATCTTTCGTGCCTTCGACTGCGGCACGCAGCGCGTCGCGGAATGCCGGCGTGCCCGGTTGTCCCTTCTTCAACGCGAGCGGGATCGCACGCTGCAGCAGCAGACCCGCGTCCCACGCATGACCACCGAACGTCGACACCGAACCCGCGCCGTACGCAGTTTCATACGCATGCTTGTACGCGAGCGCGCTTTTCTTCACCGGATTCGCCTCGGGCAATTGCTCGGCGACCAGCAGCGGGCCGGCGGGCAGCCACGTGCCTTCGCAATCCTTGCCGCACACGCGCAGGAAGTCGTTGTTCGCGACGCCGTGCGTCTGATAGTACTTGCCCTTGTAGCCGCGCTCCTTGAGCGTTTTCTGCGGCAATGCGGCCGGCGTGCCCGCGCCGGCGATCAGCACGGCGTCCGGATTCTGCGACATCATCTTCAGCACCTGGCCCGTGACCGACGCGTCGTTGCGCGCGAAGCGCTCGTTCGCGACGATCCTGATCTTCGCGAGGTCAGCGGCTTTGCTGAATTCCTTGAACCAGCTCTCGCCGTACGCGTCGGAAAAGCCGATGAACGCGACCGTTTTCACGCCGTGATTGGCCATGTGCTGCGCAATCGCCGTGGCCATCAGAATGTCGTTTTGCGGCGTCTTGAAGACCCATGCGCGTTTCGCGTCCATCGGTTCGACGATGCCCGCGGCCGCGGCCAGCGAGATCATCGGCGTGGAGGTTTCGGCGGCAATGTCGATCATGGCGAGCGAATTTGGCACGACGGTCGAGCCGATCAATGCATCGACGTGGTCTTCGCTCGTGAGCTTGCGGGCGTTCTTGACCGCCTGGGTGGAATCGGTTGCGTCGTCGAGGACGATGTAGTCGATCTTCTGGCCCGCTACTTCTTTCGGCAGCAGCGCAATGGTGTTTTTTTCCGGAATACCGAGCGATGCGGCCGGCCCTGTTGCCGACACGGTGACGCCGATTTTCACGTCCGCGAATGCATGGCCGCTCCATGCAGCCGAAACCCCGGTGGCGACCAATGCCGCGCTGATCCAACGCAATGCCGACTTCATCCTGCTCCTCTATTAAATCCGTTATTCAATTGCAATTAAATCCACGGATTTAATTGCCAACCCAGTGGTCGGTGAATAGCGAGTTTAGCGGACGCAAGTGTCGTGCTGCAAGCGTTTCGAAGGCTTGTGATGTTTAGCTGCAGCGGCTGCCGAGGAATAAAAAATGGCGCGCGAAATAAGCGGGAGATCGCATCAAGTAATTCGAAAAACACAAATGAAAAAGCGCTGTTGGATATCAATCCAACAGCGCTTTCTTCTGGGCACTTAGTGCCTCAATTGTCTCCTCGTTCTCCACCTGCAAATTCGTGGTGCATCAGAACTGGATGAAGATTAAACGACGACCCCAGCAGTCACAACTAGCAATTACCCTAGTGGTGCACTGCGGCACCGGATTGGGGCGTATTATGCCCATTTCATCACAAGGTTCGCCACAGGTTCGCCCATACCCCTGATCCAGCGGACCTTCAGCACAAGCCGCAATTAAATCGGAGGTCGAAGCAATCACGTTTCGCACTGCATCAAGCACGCGCCTTGCCGAGCGGGATCAGGCAGCCAATCTCAAGCCCGCAACGGTCGCACCCGCGCAACGATCTCACCGACGATGCCGCGCCGGAACGCCAGCACACACGCGATGAAAATCAGCCCCGTGACAATCGTCACCGATTCGCCGAGCGAGCGAAACCACTCGATGCCGGTCATCGACGCGAGCGTCGAGCCGATATCGCCGAGCCGGTCTTCGAGCGATACGATCAGTGCGGCGCCGAGCAGCGGCCCGAACAGCGTGCCCATGCCGCCCACCAGCGTCATCAGGATCACGAGGCCGGACATCGTCCAATAGGCATCGCTCAGCGTTTCGAAGCCTTGCACGAGCACCTTCAGCGAACCCGCGAGACCCGCGATGCCGGCCGACAGAATGAAGGCAAGCAGCTTGAAACGGTCGGTGTCGTAGCCGAGCGACACCGCACGCGGCTCGTTTTCCTTGATCGCGACGAGCACCTGCCCGAACGGCGAATGCACGATCCGCACGATCAGCAGGAACGCCAGGACGATCACCGCGAGCACGACGAAATACAGCGCGACATCGGACGAAAGACTCAACAGGCCGAACAGCTTTCCGCGCGGCACGCCTTGCAGACCGTCTTCGCCGTGCGTGAACGGCGCTTGCAGGAACACGAAGTAGACCATCTGCGCGAGCGCGAGCGTCACCATCGCGAAGTAGATGCCTTGACGGCGAATCGCGAAGAAGCCAACGACGAGGCCAAGCAGCGTGGCCGCCGCGGTGCCGCTCAGCACGCCCACCTCAGGCGAAAAGCCGAGCGTCTGCATCGCATAGCCGGTCACATAACCGGCCGACGCGAGAAACATCGCATGGCCGAAGGACAGCAAGCCCGTGTAGCCGATCAGCAGATTGAAGGCGGCCGCGAACAGCGCGAAGCACAGCACCTTCATCACGAAGAGCGGATAGATGCCGAGCACCGGCACCGCGAGCAGCACGATCAGCAGCAGACCGTAGAGCACTTTTCTCTGCATCATTTTTCCCTGCCGAAAAGACCCGCCGGACGCACGAGCAACACGAGCGCCATGATCACGAAGACGACGGTCGCCGACGCCTCGGGGTAGTACACACGCGTCAGTCCTTCGACTACGCCGAGCATCAGGCCGGTCAGAATCGAGCCCATGATCGAACCCATGCCGCCGATCACGACCACCGCGAACACCGTGATGATCATCGGCTGGCCCATCAGCGGCGAGACCTGAATCACCGGCGCGGCGAGCACGCCGGCAAACGCCGCGAGCGCGACGCCGAAGCCGTAGGTCAGCGTGATCATCAGCGGCACGTTGACGCCGAATGCCTCGACGAGCTTCGGGTTTTCGGTGCCCGCTCGCAGATACGCGCCAAGCCGTGTCTTCTCGATTACGAACCATGTCACGAAGCACACGATCAACGACGCGACGACCACCCACGCGCGATAGTTCGGCAGATACATGAAGCCGAGATTGGTCGCACCCGACAGCGCCGACGGCACGTCGTACGGCTGGCCCGACGAGCCGTAGATCGAATGGAACACGCCTTCGATCACGAGCGTGATGCCGAACGTCAGCAACAGGCCATACAGATGATCGAGCTTGTAAAGCCAGCGCAGCATCGAGCGCTCGATCGCGACGCCGACGAGTCCGACGATCAGCGGCGCGAGCACGAGCATCACCCAGTACGGCAGATTGAAATACGACAGCCCCATCCACGCGAGCATCGCGCCGAGCATGAACAGAGCGCCATGCGCGAAGTTGATCACGTTGAGCAGGCCGAAAATCACAGCCAGCCCGAGGCTCAGAATCGCGTAGAACGAGCCGTTCACGAGCCCGAGCAGAAGCTGGCTCAGCATCGCCGGCAGCGGAACGCCAAAGATGTCCATTGAAGCCCTTAGCCCTTCAAGCCATCGTCAAGGTGAGATCGGTACCGCACGATCCGGCCGGCACGCGACGTGCGGCGACGCTGCCCATCGCGTGCGGCTCTGAAACGGTTCCCCGCCAGCGCGTACCGCTGCAGCGCCGGCGGTTCTCTCAGGTCTGCGCGGTCCTGGACCGCATCCTGCCCTCCCGGGCTTACTTCCACAGCGCGCAGCGAGTCTGCGCCTTGGTCGTGAAGGCCTGATCGCCCGGAATCGTCGCCATGATCTTGTAGTAGTCCCACGGCTCCTTCGATTCGGCCGGCGTCTTCACCTGCATCAGGTACATGTCGTGGATCATGCTGCCGTCCTGACGGATGTAGCCCTTCGCGTAGAAGTCGTCGATCTTCGTCTTGCGCAGTTGCGCCATCACCTTGTCCGGATCGGTCGAGCCCACCGCCTGGACCGCCTTCAGATAGTTCATCGCCGCCGAGTAGTCGGCAGCCTGCAGGCTCGACGGCATCTTCTTCATCTTGTCGAAGTAGCGCTGCGACCACTTGCGCGTGTCGGCGTCCTTGTTCCAGTACCAGCTGTCGGTCAACACGAGACCCTGCGTCGTGTCGAGACCGAGGCTGTGCACGTCGTTGATGAACATCAGCAGCGCAGCGAGCTTCATCGTCTTCGTGATGCCGAATTCCTTGGCGGCCTTGATCGAGTTGATCGTGTCGCCGCCCGCATTCGCGAGGCCGAGGATCTGCGCCTTCGACGCCTGCGCCTGCAACAGGAACGACGAGAAGTCCGACGCCGACAGCGGATGACGCACTGAGCCGAGCACCTGACCGCTATTCGCCTTCACGACGTCCGAGGTCGCTTTTTCGAGCGCCTTCCCGAACGCGTAGTCGGCGGTCAGGAAGTACCACGTCTTGCCACCCTGCTTCGTAACCGCCGAGCCGGTGCCGTTTGCGAGCGCCGTGGTGTCGTATGCGTAGTGGATCGTGTACGGCGTGCATTGCTCGTTGGTCAGCGTATCGGCGCCCGCGCCGACGTTGATGTAGACCTTGTGCTTCTCGCCCGCGACGGTGTTCGTTGACAGAGCGGTCGCCGAGTTGGTGCCGCCGATCACCAAGTCGACGCCATCGCGGTCGAACCATTCGCGAGCGCGCGACGCCGCGATGTCCGCCTTGTTCTGGTGATCCGCGTACAGCACCGTGATCGGCTTGCCGTTGACCTTGCCGCCGAAGTCGGCGACCGCCATCCGGATCGCTTCAAGACCGCCCTGCCCGTCGATATCCGCGTACAGTCCCGACAGATCCGTGATAAAGCCGATTTTCACGGCATCGTCGGCCGCTTGCGCGCTGCCCAGCGTCAGTGCGGCGCCGGCGGCGACCGCGAAGCAGAGTGAGGCAATTCGCGCGCGTGGGTTCTTTTTCATGCATGTCTCCTGGTTCTTCGCTTGTGGTTATCAGAGGCAGTCGGGCGCGTGCGTGTCCGTGTCTATACGCCCAGCAAATCGTGCAGCACCGGCATCTTGCCTTCGAGCTCGCTAGCCCCGAAATGCTCGACGATCATGCCGTGCTCCATCACATAGAAACGATCCGCGAGCGGCGCCGCGAAGCGGAAGTTCTGCTCGACCATCACGATCGTGTAGCCGCGCGCCTTCAACGTGATGATCATCCGTGCAAGCGCCTGCACGATCACGGGCGCGAGCCCCTCCGAGATTTCGTCGAGCAGCAGCAGATTCGCGCCGGTGCGCAGAATCCGCGCGACAGCGAGCATCTGCTGTTCGCCGCCCGAGAGCCGCGTGCCCTGGCTCGTGCGCCGCTCGTGCAGATTCGGGAACATCGCATAGATTTCCTCGAGCGACATCATGTGCGCCTTGTCGCCGACGGGCGGCGGCAGCAGCAGATTTTCCTCGCACGACAGACTCGAAAAAATACCGCGCTCTTCGGGGCAATAGCCGATGCCGCAATGCGCGATGCGATGCGTGGGCAGGCCAATCGTTTCGCGTCCATCGATCCGGATCGAGCCGGTACGGCGGCCCGTGAGACCCATGATCGCGCGCAGCGTCGTGGTGCGGCCCGCACCATTGCGTCCGAGCAGCGTCACGACCTCGCCGCGGCCTACCGACAGATCGACGCCGTGCAGAATGTGGGATTCCCCGTACCAGGCTTGCAGTCCCGCGATTTCCAGCGCGGGCGCGCCGCTTTTCGTTTCGTTCGCTTCGAGGCCTTCGCGCTCGACCGTCGTATTCATGCGTGGGCTCCGGCGAGCGCCGCGTCGGCGCTGCCCATGTAGGCTTGCATCACGAGCGGATTCTTCGACACTTCCGCGTAGCTGCCCTCGGCGAGCACTTCACCCCGTTGCAGCACGGTGATCGTGTCGGAGATACCGGCGATCACATTCATGTTGTGTTCGACCATCAGGATCGTGCGGCCCGCCGATACTTTCTTGATCAACGCAGTCACGCGGTCGACGTCCTCATGACCCATGCCTTGCGTCGGCTCGTCGAGCAGCATCAGTTCGGGCTCCATCGCGAGCGTGGTCGCGATTTCGAGCGCGCGCTTGCGGCCGTAGGCGAGCTCCACCGTCAACACATCGGCGAAATCGGTCAGGCCGACCTGAGTCAGCAGATCCATCGCGCGATCGTTCAGACGCCGCAACGTACGCTCGCTCTTCCAGAAGTGAAACGCGGTGCCGAGCGAGCGCTGCAACCCGATGCGCACATTCTGCAATGCCGTCAGATGCGGAAATACCGCGGAAATCTGGAACGACCGGATGATGCCGCGCCGCGCGATCTGCGCCGGACGTTCGCCGGTGATATCGACACCGTTGAAAACGATCTGGCCCGCGGTGGGTTCGAGAAATTTGGTGAGCAGATTGAAGCAGGTGGTCTTGCCCGCTCCATTGGGCCCTATCAGCGCATGGATCGAGCCACGGCGCACGCGCAGGTTCACGCCGTTTACGGCGACAAAGCCTTTGAACTCGCGGGTGAGGCCGCGCGTTTCGAGAATCGTATCGCCGAGAATCATGTTCCCTTCCATACGGAGTAAGGCGAAGCACTACGATCTTTCCGCGCGAAGTTCTGCGCGACTTGTTATTTTGGCGGCACCCCTTGCCGCTCGTTGGCGTGCTGCACCAATACGGACGGTGATCCATGGCGCGGCACGCAGCATGGCTGCCATTGTCGCCCCAATGATGCAGCGCATTCATTGGGATTTGCACTTAGTGGACGAGGCCTGCGGCGTGCGTGCGTGACATGCGGTTAGCACGCTTCACGAACGCGGCGGAAATCATGACCGATCCGCTCCGTTTCCATCGCACGTTGCATGTCACACAGATGACATCGACGCAGCCACACCCATTTGCGCTGCGATGCTGCCGCTCACGCGCGCGCGACGATCCTCGCGGATCATGTCGCTCGCGCGTTCGGCGATCATCAGCGTCGGCGAATTGGTGTTGCCCGACGTGATGTTGGGCATCACCGATGCATCGACGACACGCAAGCCTTCCACTCCGATAACCCGTAGCCGGTTGTCGACGACCGCGGCGGGATCGTCGGTCGTGCCCATGCGGCAGGTGCCGACCGGATGGAAGATCGTCGTGCCGACCGCGCCCGCGGCCTGCTGCAATTCTTCTTCACTTTGATACTGCGGGCCCGGCAGAATCTCGCGCGGCTGATAGCGCGCGAGCGCGGGCGCCGCGACGATGCGGCGCGTCAGACGTAGCGCGTTTGCTGCGACGTGGCGGTCGTACCCGGTCGACAGATAATTTGGAGCGATCAATGGTGGTGCGGACGCATCGGCCGACGCAATATGAATGCTGCCGCGCGACGTGGGGCGCAGCTGACACACCGACGCCGTGAACGCATTGAAGCGATGCAGCGGTTCGCCGAAGCGGTCGAGCGACAAAGGCTGCACGTGATACTCGAGATCGGGTCGGGTCAGCGAGCGATCGTCGGCATCGGACTTCGCGAACGCGCCGAGTTGCGACGGCGACATCGACATCGGTCCGCTCTGGAACAACGCGTACTGCATGCCGATCATCAGCTTGCCCCACCAGTGCGCGGACATCGTATTCAACGTGCGAACGCCCTGCACCTGAAACGCCATGCGCAGTTGCAGATGGTCCTGCAGATTCTCGCCGACGCCGCGCAGATCCTGAACGATCTCGATGCCGAGATTCTGCAGACGTGCACCATTGCCGACGCCGGACAATTCGAGCAGTTGCGGCGAGTTGACCGCGCCGGCGGAAAGGATCACTTCACAACGCGCTTTGGCGACATAGTCGACCTCGGCGCCACGATATTCGACTCCGGTGCAGCGGCGGCCGTCGAACACGACACGCTGCGTGTGGGCACCAGTAATAACTGTGAGGTTCTGCCGCTTCAACGCGGGCCGCAAAAACGCCTTCGACGCATTCCAGCGAATGCCACGCTTCTGGTTGACGTCGAAGTAGCCGACGCCCGTGTTGTCGCCGCGATTGAAATCGTCGGTGGCGGGAATGCCGGTTTGCTGCGCGGCTTGCGCGAACTCTTCCAGAATCTTCCATTTGAGGCGCTGCTTCTCGACCCGCCAGGGTCCGCCCGCGCCGTGCGCTTCGTTGGCGCCGCCGTGGTGATCCTCGCTGCGCCTGAAGACCGGCAGCACCGCGTTCCATGACCACGTGCTGTCGTTGGTCACACGCGCCCACTCGTCGTAGTCTTCACGCTGACCGCGCATATAGATCATGCCGTTGATCGACGAACTGCCGCCGAGCACACGCCCGCGTGGATACGACAGCGTGCGGCCGTTCAGACCCGGCTCTGCCCGAGTCTTGTACAGCCAGTCCGTGCGCGGATTGCCGATGCAATACAGATAGCCGACCGGCACATGAATCCAGTGATAGTCGTCTTTCCCGCCAGCTTCTAGCAGCAGCACGCGGATCTCGGGATCTTCGGTGAGCCGGTTCGCCAGCACGCAGCCCGCAGTGCCCGCGCCGACAATGATGTAGTCGAACTCGCCTTCGAGCCGCCGTACGGCGCGAGGCGTACTGTCGGTATGACCCATCGTTCAGTCTCCTAAGCATTTTTTGCAGCGCAGGCGTGGAAGCTCGATCGCTTCCACGCTTGCGCCGCGACGCGCTTTTATTCGCTTTTACTCTTTTGCTCGCGCGTTCGCCGACTTGATGCGGCGCAAAGCCGCCAGCTTATTTGGCGACCGGCATCGTGAACTCTGCGCCCTTCGCAATGCTGTCGGGCCAGCGCTGCATGATGCTCTTGTAGCGCGTATAGAACCGCACGCCTTCCTCGCCGTACGCGTGATGATCGCCGAACAGCGACTTCTTCCAGCCGCCGAACGAATGCCAGGCCATCGGCACCGGAATCGGCACGTTGATGCCGACCATGCCGATCTCGATCTGCCGGGAAAACGCGCGCGCAATGCCGCCGTCAGACGTAAATAGCGATACGCCGTTCGCAAACTGATTCGCATTGATCAGCTCGACCGCCGAGGCAAAGTCGGGCACGCGCACGACGCACAGCACCGGTCCGAAGATTTCTTCGCGGTAGATCTTCATGTCGGGCGACACTTCGTCGAACAGCGTCCCGCCGAGGAAAAAGCCCTTCTCGTGCCCCACGACCTGATGAGCGCGTCCATCGACGACGAGCTTCGCGCCCGCGGCGACGCCAGCGTCGATATAGCCGACCACCTTGTCCCGATGCGCGCCGGTGACGAGCGGCCCCATCTCGGCCGCCGCTTCCATGCCGTTGAGGATCTTCAGGCTCTTCACGCGCGGCGTCAGACGCTCGATCAGTTCATCGGCGATATGCCCCACCGCGACCGCCACCGAAATGGCCATGCAGCGCTCGCCGGCCGAACCGTAGGCGGCGCCGATCAGTGCATCGACAGCCTGGTCGAGATCGGCGTCGGGCATTACGACGAGATGATTCTTCGCCCCGCCCAACGCCTGCACCCGCTTGCCGTGCTTCGTGCCTTCCGTGTAGATGTATTCGGCGATCGGCGTCGAGCCGACGAACGACAGCGCGCTCACTTCGGGATGCACGAGCAGCGCATCCACTGCGACTTTGTCGCCGTGCACGACGTTGAACACGCCGTCCGGCAGGCCCGCTTCCTTCAGCAGTTCGGCGAGCCGGATCGATGCGGACGGATCGCGTTCGGACGGCTTCAACACGAAGGTGTTGCCGCACGCGAGTGCGACCGGGAACATCCAGCACGGCACCATCATCGGGAAATTGAACGGCGTGATGCCGGCGACCACGCCGAGCGGCTGGCGCAGATTCCAGTTGTCGATGCCCCCGCCGATCTGATCGGTGAAATCGGTCTTCAGCAGATTCGGGATGCCGCACGCGAATTCGACGATTTCGATGCCGCGCATCACTTCGCCCTTGGCGTCGGAAAACACCTTGCCGTGCTCGCGCGTGATCAGCTCCGCGAGTTCGTCGTGATGGCGGTCAAGCAGTTCCTTGAACTTGAACAGCACCCGCGCGCGTTTGATCGGCGCGGTTTCGCTCCATGCGGGAAACGCGGCTTTGGCCGCGGCAACAGCAGCGTCCACCTCGGCGACGCTCGCGAGCGGCACGCGCGCGCTGACGCTGCCGAGCGCCGGATTGAAGACGTCGCCGAAGCGCCCGCTCGTGCCTTCGACGGTCTTGCCGTTGATGAAATGGCTCAGCGCGCGTGCGCTCGCCGCGCTGCGTGCGGCGTCGTGCTGCGCGGTTGCGTCGGAATATGTCTCGCTCATCTCGTTCCTCTTTTGCTGTGAAATCTCCCGCTTCGCGCTCGATACCGCGCGCCGAAGCATTGCTCAACGCTCAGCGTACGGCGTCTACGAGCGACAAATCCAATGAGTAATGCTCAACTGCGCTATAAGCCGCGCTAATATCAGGATATGGATCTGACTCTGCTTAGGGCTTTCGTCACCGTCGCACGCGAGGGCAACCTCACGCGCGCCGCGGTGCAGCTACATCTGACCCAACCCGCCGTCAGCCTGCAAATCAAGCACTTGCAGGAAACGCTCGGCGTGACGCTGTTCACGCGGACTTCGCACGGGCTCGCGCTGACGCGCGACGGCCAGGCGCTGCTGCCGCACGCCGAACGCGCGCTCGGCGCGGCAGCCGACGTACAGCGCGCCGCGCAGACGCTCCGCCAGGAAGTGCGCGGGCGCCTGCGCATCGGCACCATTCTCGACCCCGAGTTTTTGCGCCTGGGCGGCTTCCTGAAGCAACTCGTCGAGACCTGCCCGCAGATCGAAACCGCGCTGCGCCACGGCATGTCGGGCTGGGTACGCGAGCAGATTCGGGCGGGCGAGCTCGACGTCGGCTATTACATCGGCCTGCCCTCCGACGACGACACCCGCGACGGCGCCACGTTTCACGCGGTCACGCTCACGCATTTCCAGTATCGCGTGCTCGCGCCGGCGGGCTGGAAAGATCGCGTGAAGGGTGCGCGGGACTGGCGCTCGCTCGCGGCGCTGCCGTGGATCTGGACGCCGCCGGCGTCCGCGCACAACCGGCTGCTGTCGCGCTGTTTCGGCGAGGCGGGTGTGAAACCGGTCAAGGTGGCCGAGGTGGACCAGGAGCCGTCGATGCTCGATCTGGTCAAGTCGGGAGTCGGACTCACGCTTGCGCGCGACGCAACCGCAATCGCCGAGGCGCATGCGCACGCGCTGACGATCGTCGATGGCATCACCGTGCCGACGCAGCTGAGCTTCATCACGCTCGACGAGCGCAAAGACGAGCCGGCGATCGCGGCGGCCTTGAAGCTGATCGATCAGCAGTGGGCGATCTGAGCGAGGACCGTCTGACGCGCTGCGATATGAGTCTCGCTAA
Organism: Paraburkholderia sp. BR13444; assembly: GCF_040948755.1. Taxonomy (NCBI): domain Bacteria; kingdom Pseudomonadati; phylum Pseudomonadota; class Betaproteobacteria; order Burkholderiales; family Burkholderiaceae; genus Paraburkholderia; species Paraburkholderia sp. BR13444. The sequence goes on from NZ_JBFPKM010000010.1 coordinate 77,456, forward strand.
TGCCCGCACTCGTCCCACCTGCCGCCCGGGCTGAAAGCATTCCGTCACGAAGTTTTTGCTAGATTGTCGGTTTGCGCTCGCGCAGCGCCCTCGTAGCGCTTTCCGTTCCGCCCGACTTCGTCCCTTCCGGGCGGCTTCTCCCCGGCACCACCAGCGGCCCCGGAAGCCGTCGATCACTCCGCCCATCCAAAGGAGCCCACATGGCACGCAACATCGAAATCAAAGCCCGCGCCCAGCATTTCGACCAACTGCGCGAGCGCGCCGCGCAGCTCGCGACGGACGCGCCGCTGATCTTTCGCCAGCAGGACTTTTTCTACGACGTGCCGCGCGGCCGCCTGAAGCTGCGCCAGTTCGACGACGGCACGCCGGCCGAACTGATCTTCTACCAGCGCGACGACCGAGACGGCCCGAAGGCGTCGTACTACACGCGCAGTCCGGTCACGAACCCCGAAGCGATGCATGCGCTGCTCGCGACCGCGCTGACCACGCGCGGCATCGTCTCGAAAGAGCGGCACGTGTATCTGAGCGGGCGCACGCGGATTCATCTGGATCGCGTCGACGGTCTCGGCGATTTCGTCGAACTCGAAGTGGTGCTCGCGCAGGACGACGACGAAGAAGGCGGCCACGCCGAAGCGGAAGCGCTGTTCAAGAGCCTCGGCGTATCCCAGGCGGATCTGGTGCCGGTCGCGTATGTCGATCTGCTGAATGCGGACGACGAGCCGAAGCGAGCGGCATAAGGATCGCGTCACTGCAGGGGCCGCGGCGGCACGCGCGCGGCCCCCTCTGCCGGCTTGTCGACACCCGCCGGCAACGGCCTAAAACCTTCAAACCGGCGCAGCCCCCGGCGCAAGATGCCCGAGCGGCAACGGCCCATTGCGCTTGAACGTGGTCAGCACGATATTCGAGCGCACGCTATCGACACCCGGCACGCGCATCAGCTTCTTCATCACGAAGGTCGACAGATAATTCAGATCCGGCGCGACGATGCGCAGCAGATAGTCGGCATCGCCGACGACCGCGTGACACTCCAGTACTTCGGGCAGCACGTCGATCTGCTGCTGAAACTGCTCGATGATCGAATCGCCGTGATGCTTCAGCTTCAGGCTCGTGAAAGCGGTGACGCCGAGGCCGAGCTTTTCGGGCCGCAACACGACCCGATAGCCATCCACCACGCCGACCTGTTCCAGCCGCTGCAGCCGTCGCCCAATCTGCGACGGCGACAGCGGCACCTGCTCGGCCAACTGCTGATGCGTGGCGCGGCCAAAGCGCTGCAGCACGTCGAGCAGCGCGAGATCGAAGTGGTCGAGTTCAAGCATGTTGATATCCCGCATAAATTGGCTAGTTAACGCACGATTATTGCATACCTCTTGGTTTTCACGCCTAACTTGCGCCCATTCCGCATGTACTCCGCTCTACACTCGCATGTACCGATTTCCTGCGATTTCCCCGTTAAAGCTTCGCCATGTCCGCCGCCAACACCGCCAAACTCAAAGAACAGTTCGACGCCGGTCTCGAGACCCGAGCCGACTTTACGATCGACCAGCCGCTCGGACGCTACGGCACGGTTGACCATGCGGTCTGGCGACAACTGTACGCGCGCCAAACCGCCTTGCTGGAAGGCCGTGCGTGCGATGAATTCCTCGCGGGCGTCGAGCGTATCGGCCTGCCGTCGGAGCGCGTGCCGTCTTTCGACGACGTCAACGCGAAGCTGACACCCTCAACCGGCTGGCGCATCGTCGCCGTGCCCGGCCTCGTGCCGGATCAGGTGTTCTTCGAGCATCTGGCGAATCGCCGCTTTCCGGTTACGTGGTGGATGCGCCGACCCGACCAGCTCGACTACCTGCAGGAGCCCGACTGCTTTCACGATCTGTTCGGCCATGTGCCGCTATTGATCAACCCGGTGTTTGCCGACTACATGCACGCGTACGGCCGCGCCGCGCTCGCCGCCAATGAAGCGGGCGCGCTGCCGCTGCTCGCGCGGCTCTATTGGTACACAGTGGAGTTCGGGCTGATCCGCGATGCCGCGAGTCCGAACGGCGTGAAGATCTACGGCGCCGGCATCGTCTCGAGCAAGGCCGAGACGGTATACAGCGAGCAAAGCGCGGCGCCGAACCGGCTCGGCTTCGCGCTGGAACGTGTGATGCGCACGCGTTACCGCATCGATACGTTCCAGCAAACCTACTTCGTCATCGATGACTTCGCGCAACTGTTCCGCGTCGCACAAACGGACTTCGCGCCGCTGCTGGCGAAGCTCGCCCATGCACCGGCCTACGCAGCGGGCGACGTGCTCGACGGCGACCGCGTGATCTCGCGCGGAACCCGAGAGGGATGGCAAACCAGCGGCGACGTTTAAACGCCAAGCCGCCTTAGACCCACCCGGCCCGGCGCACGGCGAGCGTTGCACAATCGTGAAAAAATACCGGTTTCGCCCGCCTGCCGGCGAGCGTGTTCGACCAACGAGGTGACTCCATGATTCAGAAACTGACTTCCGACGAGCGCACCCAGCAACTGGCCAAACTGGATCGCTGGGAAAGCGTGGCGGAGCGTGACGCGATTCGCCGCAGCTTCGAATTCGCCGACTTCAACGAGGCGTTCGGCTTCATGACGCGCGTGGCGATCAAGGCGCAGGAAATGGATCATCATCCGGAGTGGTTCAACGTGTACAACAAGGTCGATATCACGCTGTCCACCCATGAAGCGAACGGCGTGACCGAACGCGACATCGCGCTTGCGACATTCATCGACAGTGTTACTACCTAATACAAATTGCGGGCCCTTATGCGTGTTTATATACAACTTGCCGCGTAATCGGTCCACAATGAAAGGACAATGCAGGCAATATCCTGGGCAAACCTTCAGTTTTACAGGCTATCTTTAAGTTGAACGTAAGCTTCCCAGGCCTGCCTTGCAATCGGGTCAAAACGATCGAGTGATAGCGACTTCTGACGCTGTACAATCAGCAGCGCATACGGCTTGGATAGTGCGCTTGCCTCCTTGCACAGAACGTGTTCGTCGCCGCTCGAAGGTGAGCGGGCGCGCCAGAAGTTGATCGCGGCTTCCAGTTCGTGAATGCTGATCTCGGACATGACTTCGTGATGACTGGCACGGCGCTTCGAGTCGGCTCGACAGCTGCTTCGTGGGGCCCCTGCCACCGCGTCGCACGCTGGCTGTGTTGCAGGCGCCCCGGCGAACCGCTTGCCAAAACGCCTAAACCCATTGTACTTGAGCGAAATCCATGCGACTCCTTCTGATCGAAGATGACCGCCCCATCGCACGCGGCATCCAAAGCAGTCTCGAACAAGCCGGCTTCACCGTCGACATGGTCCATGACGGCATCTTTGCCGAACAGGCCCTCACCCAAAACCGCCACGAACTCGTGATCCTCGATCTGGGTCTGCCGGGTATCGACGGCATGACGCTGCTGTCGCGTTTCCGCCAGAGCAACCGTCACACGCCGGTGATCATCCTGACCGCGCGCGACGAATTGAACGACCGCGTGCAAGGCCTGAACTCCGGCGCGGACGACTACATGCTGAAGCCGTTCGAGCCGGCCGAGCTGGAAGCGCGCATTCGCGCGGTGATGCGCCGCAGCGGTCCGCACGGTGACATGCCGCGTCCGGAAGTGTCACTGGGTGGCGTGCGGCTGTCGGGCGTCGACCGCCGCATCTTCAACGACGACAAACCGCTCGAACTGTCGCCGCGCGAATTCGCAGTGCTCGAAATGCTGCTGCTGCGTCACGGCCGCGTCGTCAGCAAGGCGCAATTGCAGGATCACCTGACGCACTTCGGCGGCGATCTCGGCGATACCGCGATCGAAGTCTATGTGCACCGTGTGCGCAAGAAGCTCGAGAACTGCCGTGTCGAAATCGTCACCGTGCGTGGCTTTGGCTATCTGTTGCAGGAAATCCGCCAAGCCGCATGATCGTCGTGAAGGCCGCGCATTGCGTCGCGGCCTGACTGCGCCGGACCGGCGCCGCGCATCGGCTGTGCCCGCTGCGCGTCGTGCCGGCCACCGGACTGCCTCAAGGCGCTTCGCGCCGTTGCTACCGCAGTTTCCACCGCAGTCACAACTTTCCCGCGCCTAAGATCATGCACCAGCCGGCCGCCAATAGTCTGCGCCGCACGCTGCTGCGGCGCCTCGCTGCTCCCCTGTCGCTGCTCGCGCTGATGAGCGGCCTGATCGCCTACTGGCTCGCCTGGCAGTACACGCAGCACGTGGTCGACCGTTCGCTCGCGGACCTCGCGACCGCTATTTCCAAACAGATCCAGATTGCCGGACCGGAAGCGCCGATCACGGTGCCGCCGCTCGCGCAAGCGATGTTCTCCGACCCGGTTGAACATCTGGTCTACCGGATCAGCACCGGCGACAGCGAAATCGCCGGCGACCATAATCTGCCGCTGCAAGGCACCAACGTGCGCCGCATGCATTACGCGTACGTATTCGAGACGCAGCACGAAGGCGTGACCGTGCGGGTCGCTCAGGTGCGCGTCGATCAGCCGAGCGGCAATCCGATCGTCGTCGAAGTCGGGCAGCCCGTGCATCACCGCTACCGCATCGCCGCGGAGTTCCTGATCGCGATCATGATGCCGTTGCTGCTGCTGCTGCTCGCCGGCTGGGTGATCGTGTGGCGCGTCGTCAATCAGCAGCTCAATCCGCTGACCGCGCTCGCCGATTCGCTGAACCGGCAAACGCACACGTCGCTCGAGCCGGTCGATGAAACCTATGTGCCGGTCGAGATCCGTCCGCTGACGGGCGCGCTGAACGCGCTGCTCGATCGTCTGAAAGCCGCCCTCGATGCGCAACGCAAATTCATCGCCGATGCCGCGCATCAGCTGCGCACGCCGCTAACCGCGGTTAAGCTGCATGCGGAGCAGGCGGTGGTCGCGCGCGATCCGCAGCAGACGCTCGCCGCCGTGCGTGAACTGCGCGCCGCGGCCGATCGCGCCGTGCGGTTGTCGAATCAATTGCTGTCCCTCGCGCGCGCCGAGCCGGGCGAACAGGCGGCCCGCTTCGTCAATCTCGACATGGCCGCGCTCGCCTTCGATACGGGCGCCGAATGGGTGCCGCGCGCGCTAGCGGTACACGTGGACCTCGGCTTCCAGCGCCTCGACGATCCGTCGAACGACACCCCGTTGATGGCGCGCGGCAACCCGGTACTGCTGCACGAAGTGATCGCGAATCTGCTCGATAACGCGCTGAAGTATGTGCCGCCTTCGCGGGCCGACGGCGGACGCATCACGGTGACGGTTTCGCAGACCCTGATCGACGATCTGCGCATGGCCGAGATCGTCGTCGAAGACAACGGGCCGGGCGTGCCGCGTTCGCAGCAGGCGGATCTGTTCAAGCGGTTCTTCCGCGGCGACGGGCAGACCGAGGCGGGCGTCGAAAGCGGCGCGGGTCTGGGCCTTGCGATCGTCCACGACATCATGGTGCTGCATCACGGCAGCGTGCATTACGAGGACGCGCCGGAGGGTGGCGCACGCTTTATCGTGAGGATTCCGTTGCTGCCGCCCAGCGCGTCGGCAGACGCTGCCACCGCCAGCGATGCCAACGAGCGACGCGCCACGAAAAAACCGGCGCACTCGGCGCCGGTTGATTTGTAGAAGGTTCGTCGGGCTGCCCCGGCGGCGTTCGCCTTGGCGCCTCGATCAGCGCGGACAGCTAACGCCGCGCGCCGGCCCGTGGCTCATTTCTTCTTCGATTTCTTCGCCGATTTGCTGGACTTCTGGTCCTTGTCGGCACCTTTACCCGACTTGCCGCCGCCCTTGCCCTTTTGCGGCGGCGCCAGCATCGTGCCGCGGCACTTGCGCGCGCCGCAACGGCATTCGTATTCCTTCTTCAGCTTCTTCGTCTGCCGCGCGTCGATCACGAGGCCGTAGTCGTAAAAGATTTCCTCGCCCTCCGCGATATCGCGCAGCGCATGCACGTACACGTGTCCGTCGATTTCCTCGGCTTCGCAGTTCGGCGCGCATGAATGATTGATCCAGCGCGCGCTATTGCCATTCACCTTGCCGTCGATAACCTTGCCGTTATCCAGCGCGAAATAAAACGTGTGATTCGGTTCAGCCGGATCATGCGGATGACGGCGCAACGCTTCTTTCCAGGTAATCCGCTCGCCCTTGTATTCGATCAGTCGTTCGCCCGCCGCGATCGGTTCGAGAGCGAACACGCCTTTGCCGTGCACACCCGAACGGCGCACGGCGATCCTGCGTGAATTCATTGAATGAATCCTTGTGAAGAACTGGGGGATCAAGTCTGGCAATCGTCAGGCGCGTCTCGCGCGCGGCTTTTTCTGACGCGAATAGCAAACGCGGCGCCCTGCGAGCGCCGCGTCGACTTGCGACGCGCATCGCGCCACAACCGGCATCCTACACGCTGTCGACGGCTTCCTTCAACCGTCAGCCGATGCGTGTGTTCAACGTGCGACGAGCGTCACCGTTGACCGAACGTAATGTCGCCGAACAGCGCCTTCTGGTCGCGCGGTTGCGAACGCCAGTACTGCGGCGGCGCTTCGACGGTCGCGCCGAGGTTGGCGGCCGCATGCCACGGCCAGCGCGGGTTATAGAGCAGCGCACGAGCCAGCGCGATCAGGTCGGCATCGCCCGCTTCGATCAGCTGCTCGGCGTGCAGCGGATCGGTGATGAGCCCGACGCCGATCGTCGCGAGACCGGTTGCGTGCTTGACCGCCTTCGCGAATGGAATCTGATAGCCCGGCTCGAGCGGAATTTTCTGCAGCGGCGACACGCCGCCCGACGACACGTCGATCCAGTCGCAGCCGCGCCTTTCCAGCTCGTGCGCAAACGCGATCGTGTCTTCCAGCGTCCAGCCGCCTTCGACCCAGTCGGTCGCCGACACGCGCACGCCGACCGGTTTGTCGGCAGGGAATGCGGCCCGCACGATGTCGAAGATTTCGAGCGGGAAACGCATGCGGTTTTCCAGCGAGCCGCCATAGTCGTCGGTGCGCTGATTCGCGATCGGTGACAGGAACTGATGCAGCAGATAGCCATGCGCAGCATGCACTTCGAGCGCATCGATGCCAAGACGCGCAGCGCGGCGCGCGGACGCGGCGAACGCCTCGCGAATCCGGTGCAGGCCGGCGACATCGAGCGCAAGCGGCGGCTCCTCGCCTGGCTTGTGCGGCAGCGCCGACGGCGCATGCGGCAGCCACCCGCCTTGCGACACCGGAATCAGCTGGCCGCCTTCCCACGGCACATGGCTGGACGCCTTGCGGCCCGCGTGCGCCAGTTGCATCGTCACGTTGATGTGCGAATGCTTGCGGATCGCGGCCAGCACCGGCACGAGCGCCTCTTCGGTCGAGTCGTCCCACAAACCGAGATCGCCGGGGGTGATGCGGCCATCCGGTTCGACGGCGGTCGCTTCGATGCACAGCATGCCCGCACCGGACAGCGCGAGCCCGCCGAGGTGAATCATGTGCCATGCGGTCGCTTCGCCGCGCTCGGCGGAGTACTGGCACATCGGGGAGACGACGATACGGTTGGGAAGCGTCACGCTGCGCAGCGTGAGCGGAGAAAAAAGCGCGCTCATGGATTACGTCCAGTGAAAGCCCGAGAGCGATCGAGCATAGCACCGCACGCGGTTTGCTGCAGAAAGGGGACACCTCGCTGGCCACTTACGTCGCCATGCGGCCAGCCATTCAGACCTTCGTCTCGACCTGATCGAGCCATTCGCCGAACATGCGGCACCCGGCGGCTTCGAGCGCGGGACCGTATCGAGCGGTGTCGGCGCGCAACTGACGCGCGTCGATGCCGTGACCCGACAGTTCATTGGCATTGCCAATCAGCCAGGGTTCGAACCGATCGGTGCGGATCTCGGGATGACACTGCAAGCCCAGCACGTGATCGCCCCATGCGAAGGCCTGATTCTCGCAGGCCGGAGTCGATGCGAGACGGGTCGCGTTGGTGGGCAGATCGAAGGTGTCGCCGTGCCAATGCAGCATCGACGTATGAGCGCCATCGAGATGACGCAGTGGCGAGGCGCGGCCCGCATCGGTCAGCGTAAGCGGTGCCCAGCCTAGTTCGGCCTGAGCCGCGGGGTAGACGCGCGCACCGAGCGCCCGGGCGATCAGCTGTGCGCCAAGGCAGATACCAAGTGTCGGCAACCCGGCCGCGATGCGCTTTTCGATCAACGACAGCAGCGGCGCGAGCGTGGGGTACAGCGCATCGTCGGTGGCACTGATGGGGCCGCCCAGCACGACCATCAGCGACGCGGCAATCGGATTGGGCGCCTCGATACGGGCAACGCCCACGTCGAGATAGCGGACCGGACGCCCGCGCTCGCCGAGCACGAGCTCGAGACTGCCCAGATCCTCGAAGTGCACATGGCGGATGGCGAGTACTTCCCGATTCATCGGCCTGCCCTATCTTCAGGTTGACTAACGAGTTGCCGCCAACGACTTTATCCTTGCACGGCACCAGCCGGCAAGCAGGCGGCGTATACCGCCCGCCGTAGCCGGCCAGGTCATGTTAGCGGATTGCCGGTTATTGGGCGAAGATCCTCCAGGTCTTCTTCTGGGTGGCGATGTCCGCCGTTTCGTGCACGGAGCAGTCGAGACGCACATCGGTATCCGACATGTTCAGGTCGAGCAGCGCGCAATGATGCGGCGTCTTCTTCGGATTCTTGCTTGCCTGGAAATGCGTGCAGCTCAGGCACATACGATGCGACGGAATCGTGTTTTGCGCTTCGAGCTGATAGATGGTCTTGAGCAGCGTGCGATAGAACACCGACTGTTCGTCCTCGCGTAGCGTGCCGACCGCCTTGGACAGGAAGTCCGGCCATTGCGCGGCGCGTTTGGCAGCGGTGCGGCCACGCGAGGTCAGGCGTACCGCGAGCGCGCGACCGTCGTCGAGTGCGCGACGCTTTTCGACGAGACCCTTGGTCTCGAGCGTGCTGACCGCATCGCTGGTGGTCGCGGCGGTCAACGCCGTTTCGCGCGCGATCTCGCCGAGACGCATCGGCCCCTTGCGTTGCATCAACAGCACGAGGATCTCACCCTGGGTCGGCGTCAGGCCCGCGCCTTCCGCCCATTCCCAAGCCTGGCTTCGCATCGCCGTGCTCAATCGCAAGAGGCTGTGGGTCACTCGCCCGTTTGCCTGTTCTCCGTATACGCCTTCGCTCATAATCTTCGATTCGTTTATTTACCGCTTTGGTGCGATGCCGGCGGTTGCCTGCCGGGGTACACCCGTCGCGTGTGTGGGTAGCTTCGTCCAACCGCGGATGAAGCCGTTTGTACTATCTCAAAAATACACCGCCTTGGAAGCCGAAGGCGGCGAAAAACGACATTCTATGCGAGACCTGCAAATCGTACAGCTAACTTATCCAACGCGAGCTGTGGATAAGCAGGGGAAAACGTTTGGATAGCCTGTGTACCGTTTTGCAACAAGGACTTGCAGCGTGTCGAGCGTTTCCTCGGTTGCCCTTGCCAGGCGTGGCCGGAGCGCCTCTCGTCAGCCTGGTTATCAATTCCCCAGAGCATTGACTTTGCAGGTATTTATTCAGTTGTCCACAGCCTTTGACGACGCCTGCTCACTGCCCCTAGGCTGGTATACGTAAACTTTCGACAAACCTGAAGGGTTGCGCGCACGAAAAGTCATAAAAATTTTTTTACGAAAAAAAACCCGCACGGGGCGGGTTTCGTCGGAACGTCGCGCAACTGCCGCACGCAAACGGTTTCATGAGGTATTCGCGGCTAGGCTCGCCACTGCAAACACTGCTGCCGAACCGCTTCATGCAAGGACTTCTCCTGCGCAAACACGCTGCGCAGCCACGTCGCGTCGTTGACCTGGCCACGCGCGATCGCGCCGACTTCGGCCAGCGCATTGACCGAGCCGAGCGCTTCTGCATGCGATCCGATCTGTTCGAGCGTTTCGAGGATATCTTCGGAAATCGTCTTTCGTTCACCGGTTTGCGGATTGATGCAGGTGCCGCCGAGTCCGAAACGGCAGGCTTCGAAACGGTTGAACGTGTAGACCAGATAGTCGTCTTCCTGCGGCGTGATCGGCTTGTCGAGCAGCAAATGACGCGCGAGCGTCTGGATGTAGCAGGCGATCGCCGCGGCGCGATCCACCGAAAACGGCGTATCCATCACCCGAACCTCGATCGTGCCGAACCCCGGCTTCGGACGGATATCCCAGTAGAAATCCTTCATGCTGTTGACCACGCCCGTGTGGACCATCTTCGAGAAATACTCCTCGAAGCTGTCCCACGTCAGCACGAACGGCGCGCGGCCCGACAGCGGAAACGCGAACACGGAATTCAGTCGTGCCGAATGAAATCCGGTATCGACACCCTGTACGAAAGGCGACGACGCGGACAGCGCAATGAAATGCGGGATGAAGCGCGACATCGAATGCAGCAGATACAGCGCGCTGTTCGGATTCGGGCAACCGATGTGCACGTGCTGGCCGAACACCGTGAACTGCTTCGCGAGATAGCCGTACAGCTCGGAAAGATACTGAAAACGCGGCGTATCGACGATCTGCCGCTCGCTCCATTGCTGGAAGGGATGCGTTCCGCCGCCGCACAGACCGACGTTCAGATGGTCGGCCGCGGATACCAGCGTGTCACGAATCTTGCGCAGATCGGCGACCGCCTGTTCGTGCGACGTGCAGATGCCGGTCGACAGCTCGATCATGCTTTCGGTGATTTCCGGCGTGATGTTGCCGGGGATTTTTTCGTCCTTGATGAGGCGCAGCAAATCGGTGCCAGCTTTGGTCAGATCATAGTCGTGCGTATTGACGATCTGCATTTCGAGTTCGACACCGAACGTGAACGGTTTCGAATCGATGAAGGGTTCGAGTGACATGGCGTCCCCTGAGTCAGGTCGTTTGAGGCGAAGGAATTGAAAAGACGGGTTCGTGAAACGCGCATGGCACCCACGCGCGTTTCACGCTCACCCCACGCGCCGCTCGGCGACGAGCGCGAGGCTGCGATAGACGAGCCACGGCCCGAGAATCTGCAGCACGAAAATCGAACACATGACGATCGCGCGCAGTTGCGGATCGAAGCTCGGATACAGGTTGTACGTGTCGTCGACGAGCAGATACGCGAGCGCCGACATCGGTGACAACGACAGGCCGAGTGCGATGCCCTGCTTCAGGTTCAGGCCGCTCGGCTTCGCGAAAGCCAGCACGCCGACCAGCTTCGCGACGAGACGAGCAACGATCAGGCCCAGCGCCGCGACTCCGCCCAACGCGATGTGCCTCCATTCGAACGACGTCAGCGTCAGCACGAACAGGATCACCGTCAGCAGCCACCCCGCGGTGCCGAAATGCTGCGGCCACAACTGCGGACGCGCTTCGTGATTCTTGACGATGATGCCCGCGGCGAGCAGCGCGAGAATCGTCGATAGCTTGAACAGATGCGCGATTGCGATCGCAAGCAGCACGAGACCGAACAGCGCGACGAACGAATGCTCGTCGTGCATGTTCAGGCGCCGATAGAAGAACGTACAGGTGCGCGCGAGCAGATATGCGAGCACGAGCGAGCCGACCAGCAGGTACAACGGCTGCAGGATCGTCGCGAACACGTTGCCGTAAACCTCCTGATGCAGCCAGCTCGACACGAGCTTTTCGATCACGACCGCGTACATGCTGTTCAGCGCGGTCAAGGTCAGAAGACGCTGCGTGACCTGGCCTTCGGCGCGCAGTTCGGTTTTGAGCTGGATCACCATCGCGGGAGATGTCGCCATCGCGATCGCGGCCAGCACGGTCGCGACCATCAGCGGCACGTGAAGGAATAGGAGCACCGGCAGCACCAGCACGAAAGTCAGCGTGGCTTCGGCCACGCTCGACAGAATCAGCCACGGATTACGGCGGATCCAGCGCAGATCGAGCCGGCTGCCCAGTTCGAACAGCAACAGGCCGAGCGCGACGTCGAGCAGCGGCCGCGCGGCGCTCGCGGAATCCGCATCGATTACGCCAAAACCGGCCCCGCCGGCTATGAGGCCGATCACCGCATAGCCGGAAATGCGCGGTAAATGCCACGCGCGAAAGCAAAGCTCGCCGCACAGACCAGCGACAAGCAATGCGAGACCTGCCCAGAAAATGGCGTCTGGTGAAAGCGGCCACGCTGGCAGAAACGAAAACGCCGAATTCATCGTAATGGGTTCTCCTTGGCAGCAACGGCAGACGACACGAACCGGCGCACACGCACGCCGTGGCACGAGCGAAACGAGAGCGCTCGTTGTCGCAAGCGCTTCGCGAAGTCAGCGTTGCGAGGTTTCAATGATCGGATGATCGGAATGCGCCGCGGCCGCAAAAAACCGCACTGAGTCGGGCACATTCACGGGATGCGGCAGTAGCAACAGGCACGGTGAAGGAACGCCGTCGACCTGAATCAGATTCTGTTTGACCGGCACCGTTCCGTTGCTGCGCGTGCCGTCAGATGCGGTGGCACGACGCGGAAAAGAACCGGGATTGTGCCATAGCTTGTTCCGCGTTAACCGAAAACACGTTAACTCGCTGGCAAAACGGTAAAAAAGTACGTTATTTTCATACCGAACGGAAAAAGCGACCTTTTTTCGAGGTATCCCGTCAATTTCAACAACATCGCGAACGGTGAATCCGCTCCCTGGCGTCACGTCCGCGTGCGTGACCTTGATGCGCGGTTTGGTCTGCGTTTCTTTCGCTCCTCCCAGGTTAACGGCGCGCATCGAGTTAATCCGTTTACGTGAGCTCGAACGAAATTCATCCAGCCCGATAGGCGGGGCGCTAGCCCCCGTCTTTGCTGTTTACTGGTTTACCGTATGTATACGTAGTAACAGTTAACAAGCTGCCTCGGTTTCTGTGGATAACCTATGTTTACCGAAATAAATCATCAGGTTGTCGGCCGCATAACCGGATGGACAGCATGTGCGGCTGCGGCCGGTATACGCGAGCAACTTTTCGCACTTTTTCTCGATGTCCCAGTTACCCCGTTTACGTCCACAACGGCTCCACACCACTTGCGCCGGTTAACTGCGCGGTTATCCACAGGTTGCGGTGGATAAGCGGAGGTGTCGGTTAACGTGGTTTACAGCGCGGGCGGAGTTAACGTGCCGGGCGTTAACTCTGCCGCGATGGTCGAAGCCGGTTAACCGATCGTCCCCTGCCGCAACGAACGCAGCAGAAAACGCGCGGGGTCGATGTCCTCGGCGAGATCGCGTTCCAGCGGCCACGGCTCGCCTTCGATCTGTGATGCGATCAGTTCAGCGCCGAGCGCGGCCCATACCAGCCCGCGAGAACCATAAGCGAATGCGCCGTATAGACCATCGACGCGCGGCAGATCGAGCGGCCATGCGCCGCGCAGGCGGGCAGCATCGCGTGCGGCAGCGGCTTCGTCGGCGAGCTGGCCGATCATCGGCATGCGGTCCGAGGTCACGCAGCGAAACGCAACGCGTCCGCTGAGCGAGGTCAGCGAGGCGTCATCGAGTGCGCTTGCGAATGACGGCAGCATCTGCGCGACGCGCTCGAGATTCTCGCGGTGACCGTCCGCGCGCAGCGACGTGTCGTGGTCGTCGAGCTCATAGGTCGCGCCTGTCAGCGTGACGCCGTTCGCGAGCGGCACGGCATAGCCCTCGCCGATCACCGGCAGCGCGAGCGGCGCGACGGTCCCCGCCGGCAGCAAGCTCAACTGACCGCGAATGCTGCGAGTCGGCGCATGACGCAAGCCAGCGATGCGCGCAGCTTCATGCGCACCGGCGACGATCACGACCGGCGCTCGCGCGACCACCTTTCCCGCGATATCGAACACGGTCCACTGGTCGCCGCAACGTTCGAGCCGCGCGACGTCGACGCCGAAGCGTCGTTCGAGCAAGCCGCCTGCCGATGCCAATTGCGCCGCGCAAAGAGAGGCGGGATCGATCCAGCCGCCGCGCGGAAAGAACCAGCCGCCACGCGCGAGCGGCATGCCGGCAAGTTGCGCTGCATCGTCCGCGGAGACCGGCGTCACGTAGTCGGACGGATAGCGAAACGTGGCGATGGCCGCGCCGATCGCGCGCGATTCGTCGTCGTCCGCGGCGATCTGCAGTAGGCCGCGATCTCCGCGGGCCAGTCGATGCCCTGCGTTTTCGAGTGCGGTCCAACGATTGAGCGAGTACAGAAAGCCCGCTCGCGTGACGCGCGACGCGACACTGTCGTCGCGCGAAATCATTGGGTGGAATACGCCGGCCGGATTGCCCGACGCATCCTGCGCAACCGACCCATGCCGCTCGAGCGAAGTCACGCGCCAGCCGCGTGCCGCAAGCCGTTCGATCACTGCGCAGCCGGCCAGCCCCGCTCCGATCACGACCGCATGTCGTTCATCATGGCCGAACGGCGCGGGCGGTTCATAACGGCGCACACGCCAGCGCGGCGCGAAGCGTCCGACCAGCATCGCGCGTTTCCAGCCGAAGCCGTCGACCTTGCGATACTCGAAGCCGCATTGCGTCAACGCGCGCTTGACGTCGCCCGCGCTGCTATAGGTGGAGAAGGTCGCGTCGTCGCCGGCGACGCGCGCGAGCGCCTTGAAGATCGCCGGACTCCACAGTTCGGGATTTTTCGCGGGCGCGAAACCATCGAGATAAAAAGCATCGGCACGCAGCCGCAATGCGGGCAGGCTGTCGAGCGCATCGGCGAAGATCAACGTCAGCACGACGCGGCCGCCTTCGAATTCCAGCCGGTGCGTACCGGGCACGAGCATCGGCCATGCGTTCGCGAGCGTGTCCGCGAGTTGGGCGATCAGCGGATCGGAGATCGTCGATGCGTGGACGCGGCGCAGATCGGCGGCGCTAAACGGATGCTTCTCTGTCGACACGAAATGCAGCCGCTCGCAGCGTGCGGGATCGGCGCGCCACGCGGCCCACGTGACGAGAAAGTTGATGCCGATGCCAAAGCCGGTTTCGAGCACGGTGAAGGTTCGACGGCTCTGCCATCTTTCGGGCAATTCGTTGCCGCGCAGAAAGACGTAGCGAGCCTGCTCGAGCGCGCCGACGGCGCTGTGATAGATGTCGTCGTAGTGCGGTGAAAAGGGGCTGCCGTTGTCGCGGAAAGCGAGGACGGCGGGGATCAGCGGATCGGTCATGCGCGACGGGAAAACACGCTCAAAAGATCGCTCGAAAGAGCGGGTTCGATGGTCGGAGTCGGCGCGCGCCGCGCGCGAGTCGCCGCAAGAGACCCATCAGGACGCTTTCAGACGCTTTGCTGCGTTGGCAAAAACCAACGCTAACCCCCGCCAGGACTGGGTTTCAGCCCTCGTTTAGGGGGTGCTGAAGGGCAAAATTTCGATTTACTTGCAAGAACGGCCCGAAAACCGTGCAATTCCTCGAAACCCTTATCCTGATTGGGTTTGCGCTGCGCTATCATAGCAAGCGCCGCGAAGGGAGCGGCAGCACGGCCGCCGAACAGTATCCTGTCCGGCGTGGGAGATCTTCAGGATCGGGGCCGTAGCTGCTCGACGGCGCGGTGCGCGCACGTATAATCGGCGCGGTCGCGCTGTTCGTATCAACCTAAACTCAGAAAGGAACCTTAATGAACAAACAGGAACTGATCGACGCTGTCGCAGGACAGACGGGCGCCAGCAAGGCTCAAACCGGTGAAACGCTGGACACGTTGCTTGAAGTGATCAAGAAGTCTGTGTCGAAGGGTGAGGCGGTCCAGTTGATCGGCTTCGGTAGCTTTGGTTCGGGCAAGCGCGCAGCGCGTACGGGGCGTAATCCGAAGACCGGCGAAACCATCAAGATCCCGGCTGCCAAGACTGTCAAGTTCACGGCAGGCAAGGCGTTCAAGGACGCAGTCAACAAGCGCTAAGCAGACTACTGCCGGGCAGTTGACACCCGCGAGAAAAACCCGCCAGTGGCGGGTTTTTTTTCGTCCGTGCATGAGGTTCGAATGCGCGGCGTGCTTCGTTCAGTCATGACGATGCGCGTTCTTGCCGTGGTCATGTCCACAATGCTCGCAGTCGTCGCCGTGCCCGTGATGATGATGGTGATGCTGGTCGTGATCGTGATCGTGGTCGT
Source organism: Paraburkholderia sp. BR13444 (assembly GCF_040948755.1). Taxonomy (NCBI): domain Bacteria; kingdom Pseudomonadati; phylum Pseudomonadota; class Betaproteobacteria; order Burkholderiales; family Burkholderiaceae; genus Paraburkholderia; species Paraburkholderia sp. BR13444. The sequence continues at coordinate 93,448 of NZ_JBFPKM010000010.1, forward strand.
CGAACTCCCATGCCGGGAACGGATCGGGGAACTGCTGCCAGGCTTGCGGCCCGAGCGCGTATTCGTCGTCGGTGAGCAGACAGGCATCGAACTTCGCGCGCCAGAGGGCGGGGTCGATATCGACGCCGATCAGCGCGAACTCCTGACGACGATCGCCGATGCTCATATCGTCCGGCTCGCCGTACCAGTCGGCGGCGATTTCGGCGGCCAGCTCGTCGTCGCCTTCCGGCCATTCGCTGCGATCCTGCGCGGCCCACCACATGCCCGCGGGGCCGTGCCGGCAAGCACCACCGGCCTGCGAGAGCGAACCGCCGATATCGTTGCGCGTCGCGAGCCAGAAGAATCCCTTGCTGCGCAGTACGCCCTTCCACTCCTGGTGCAGCAGCTCCCATAGCCGCTGCGGATGAAACGGCCGGCGCGCGCGATAGACGAAATAGCCGACGCCGTATTCGTCGGCTTCGCTGTAATGCATGCGGCCATCTTTACCGCCGTGCTCATTCTCGTGCTTGTGCTCGAGCGCCGCGAGCCAGCCCTGCGCATTCGACGCTTCGTCGATATCGAAGCGTCCGGTGTTCAGCACCTGACCGAGCGGCACGTCGGCAAGGCGGCTCGCGAGCTGCACCGCGCGCGGGTTCAGGCGCGCGAGGATGCGCTGCAAACGCGCGAGCTCGTCCGCGCTGACGAGATCAATCTTGTTCACGACGAGCACGTCACAAAACTCGATCTGCTCGATCAGCAACTCCACGATCATGCGGTCGTCGCCTTCGTCGACCGTGACGCCGCGTTCGGAGAGCGCATCGGCAGACGCGTAATCGCGCAGGAAGTTGAACGCATCGACGATCGTGACCATCGTATCGAGCCGGGCGGCTTCGCCGGGCGATGGTTCGTCGCCATCGAATGTGATGGTCTCGGCAATCGACATGGGCTCGGCGATGCCACTCGATTCGATCACCAGCACGTCGAAGCGCTTTTCGCCGGCGAGGCGACGGATTTCGCTTTGCAGATCGTCGCGCGGTGTGCAGCAAATGCAGCCGTTCCTGAGTTCGACGATCTGCTCGTCGACGCCCGACAGCTCGGCCGCATCACGCACGAGCGTCGGCTCGATATTGACGTCGGCCAGATCGTCGACGATCGCGGCGACGCGCAAACCGGCGCGATTCGCGAGGATGTGGTTCAGGAGCGTGGTCTTGCCAGCGCCCAGAAAACCGGACAGCACGGTGATGGGCAATAGCGGCTGGTTCATCGCGGTACGAAATACGGGAAGATTGGAAGGCGTGCCGGGCGTGGGGCCAAATCGTCGGCGTCGCTGCGACGGCGCGACAAAAGCACGAAGTCGCATTGTGCATTAAAATGCGTCCGGCTCGTGCGAGCGACAGCGTTGGAATGGCTTACTGCGCGGGCATCAACTTCCAGCTGCGCAGAATCGCAGCGATCTGTTGCGCGTATTTGTCCCGCAACGTCGGCGTCTCCGAGTGGTATGCTCCGACCGCCTGCCAGGTATTGCCGTACTTGTTCATCTGGCGGCGCAGATGCCACGCCGCGATGTAAACGTTCTTGCACGGCTCCATCAGCGTGCCCTGCGAGATCCCGTACTGGGCGAGCACCGGCAGATGCACCGAATTGATTTGCATCACACCGTAGTCGGTCGAGCCGTTCGCGTTCTTGTGCTGCGCGTCCGGCCGGTTGTGCGACTCCTGCCACGCGATAGCCCGTAAGATCAGCGGATTGACCTTCTGATACTTCGCGGCTTCATCGAAGCAGTCGGCGCGCGCGGAACCGGCTGCGGCGAGCAGCGCGAGCGTGGCGGCAACGGTGAGGAGCGGACGTTTCATCGGTCAATAGGACTAAGCAAACCCGAGGTAAGAATCGGTAAGGCAGTTCACCGACCGCCTCTCGGCCGCAACGGCAAGCTGGCCGGGCGTTTGTCGAGCATCGGGGAAAACCCGCGTCAGCAAACACATAACAGTGGGTCGAACGGCTCGTATCATACCGGCAGTCCGACCTTCGTCAAGTTGGCTAACCGACATAAGACCGCACAAGGCCGGGTAATGGCGTGAGTGTGCCGTGACGGGTAGCTTTCAATTTAATAACAGCTCTGCGATCTTCGTGGATTCGCATGGGGCCCCTTGTTTTGTTTCAATTCCGACATGAAAAGCTGTTACTGTTCGATTTTTTCGGACGTCGGGACGTTGGAGCTCGAAGCGAAACTCGCTTTTAGGGCCGGCTCACAAACCGACCGAGCGGTAACTTGCCGCCGGGTCCGCATCGCATGACCGTCGGTGGCCAGAGGCTGCCGGCATCGATATCACATCCCATGAGAAGAAATTGTATGACTTTGCGTCGGGTGGCAACGGCGCTGCTGGTGGCTGGACTGATCACCGCGCAAACTGCACAGGCGCAGGTGACACTCAACTTCGTCAACGCCGACATCGACCAGGTCGCCAAGGCGATCGGCGCGGCGACCGGCAAGACGATCATCGTCGATCCGCGGGTGAAGGGGCAACTGAACCTCGTGTCCGAAAATTCTGTGCCTCAGGATCAGGCGCTCAAAACCCTGCAGTCCGCGCTGCGCATGCAGGGGTTCGCGCTCGTGCAGGATCATGGCGTGCTGAAAGTGGTGCCCGAGGCCGACGCCAAGCTACAGGGCGTGCCGACCTACGTCGGCAACGCGCCGACGGCGCGCGGCGACCAGGTCGTCACGCAGGTCTTCACGCTGAGGAATGAGTCGGCCAACAATCTGCTGCCGGTTCTGCGTCCGCTGATCTCGCCGAACAACACGGTCGCGGCCTACCCCTCCAACAATACGATCGTCGTCACCGACTACGCCGACAACGTGCGGCGCATCGCCCAGATCATCGCGGGTGTCGATAGCGCGGCCGGCCAGGCGGTTGCAGTCGTGCCGCTGAAGAACGCGAATGCGATCGACATCGCGCAGCAGATGAACAAGATGCTCGATCCGGGCTCGATCGGCAGCACGGACGCGACGCTCAAGGTGTCGATCTCGTCCGATCCGCGCACCAACTCGCTGCTGATGCGCGCGTCGAACACCGCACGCCTCGCGGCGGCCAAGGAGCTCGCCAAGCAGCTCGACATGCCGACCGCGATGCCGGGCAACATCCACGTCGTGCCGCTACGCAATGCCGACGCGACGAAGCTCGCGCGCACGCTGCGCAGCATGCTCGGCAAGGGCGGAGGCGAGGGCTCGTCGGGTGGCGCGAACGAGGCGAACTCGTTCAACCAGAACACGAGCGGCGGCGGCGGCGGCGGCGGTGGTGGCGGCGGTGGCGGTCTGTCGAGCAGCAGCTATTCGACGGGCTCGTCGGGCACGCCGCCGTTGCCGTCGGGCGGCCTCGGCGGCGGCTCGATGAACTCGCCGATGGGCGGCGGCGCTTCGGGCTCGAGCAGTAATACCGGCGGATTTCTCGGCGGCGACAAGGAAAAGAGTGAGGATCAGGGCGGCGGCATGATTACCGCCGATTCCGCGACCAACTCGCTGATCATCACCGCGCCCGAAGCGACGTACCGCAACTTGCGCGCGGTGATCGACCAGCTCGATGCGCGTCGCGCGCAGGTGTATATCGAGGCACTGATCGTCGAGTTGAACTCGAATACGAGCGGCAACCTCGGCATTCAGTGGCAGGTCGCGAACGGCAACCTGTTTGCCGGTACCAACCTGGCGACTGGCTCGGGCAACAGCATCATCAACCTGACGGCCGCGGCGGCCGCGGCTGGTTCGACCGGCGGTCTCGCGACGGCGCTGGGCAGCCAGGGCCTGCAACAGGGCTTGAACGTCGGCTGGATCCACAACATCTTCGGCGTGCAGGGTCTCGGCGCACTGCTGCAGGCGCTGTCGCAGACCGCAGACGCGAACGTGCTGTCCACGCCGAACCTGATCACGCTCGACAACGAAGAAGCGAAGATCATTGTCGGTACCAACGTGCCGATCCAGACCGGTTCGTACTCGAACCTGACGAGCGGCACGACGAGCGCGGCGTTCAACACGTTCGACCGGGTCGACGTCGGTCTGACGCTGCACGTGAAGCCGCAGATTACCGACGGCGGCATCCTGAAGCTGCTGCTCTACACGGAAGATTCGGCGATCGTGAACGGTACGAACAACGCGGCGACGAACCCGGCGGGCCCGGAATTCACGAAGCGTTCGATCCAGTCGACCGTGCTATGCGATAACGGCGAGATCATCGTGCTCGGCGGCCTGATGCAGGACAACTACCAGGTCAGCAACAGCAAGGTGCCGCTGCTTGGCGACATTCCCTGGCTGGGCCAGCTGTTCCGCTCCGAGCAGAAGACGCGCAACAAGACTAACCTGATGGTGTTCCTGCGCCCGGTCATTCTCGCCGACCGCGACACCACGCAGGCCGTCACGGCGAACCGCTACGACTACATCCAGGGTGTGCAGGGCGCGTACCGTCAGGACAACAACATCATGAGGGATCGCGACGATCCGGTCGTGCCGCCGATGCCGCTCGGCCCGAGCCAGGGCGGGGCGCCGGCGATGAACCTGTTCGACCTGAACCAGATGCGCCGCCAGCAGATGATGCCGCAGCAGGCACCGCAACAGGTTCCTCAACAGGTACCGCCGCAGGCCGTACCCCAAGCTGGCGCGCCGGCCGTGCCGCAAGCTGGCGCGCAGACTACAACCCAACCCGTGCCGCAGACGGTGCCGCAAACCATGCCGCAACCGGCCGTCGTCGAGCCGGCGAGCGGCCCGGTGCCGAGCACGGTGTCGCCGGGAGCGCGTCCGTGACGCAGATGCCCGCGCAAACCGCGCCCTCGCAACGTCCGCTGAACGGCGATGCCGCGGCCGGCGAGCGCGCGGCACCCTCGCCGCTCGCCGCCCGGCTCGTGCCATACGGTTTTGCGCGCAGCGGCCAGATCCTGGTCGCGCATCAGCATGCCGATAGCCTCGAAGTCTGGATCAGCGAACGCACGAGCGAAGCCGCGCTTGCCGAAATCGCGCGCAACTACGGCGTAGTGTCGGTCGTGCGCGTGCCCGCCGACGATCTCGCGCAGGCGATCAACCAGGCCTATGCGCGCCAGGACGGCAGCGCCGCGCAGGTGGTCGGCGAAGTGGAAGGCGAAGTCGATCTGTCGCGGCTGATGCAGGACATCCCCGAGGTCGAGGATCTGCTCGAATCGGAAGACGACGCGCCGATCATCCGCATGATCAACGCGCTGCTCACGCAAGCGGCGCGCGAGCAGGCATCGGATATCCATATCGAGCCGTTCGAGAATGCGTCGGTAGTGCGTTTTCGCGTCGACGGCACGCTGCGCGACGTGGTGCGGCCCAAGAAAGCGCTGCACGGCGCGCTGATCTCGCGGATCAAGATCATGGCGCAACTCGACATCGCGGAAAAACGTTTGCCGCAGGACGGCCGCATCACGCTGCGCGTTGGCGGTCGTCCGGTCGACGTGCGGGTATCGACGCTGCCGACGGGCCACGGCGAGCGCGCGGTGCTGCGTCTGCTCGAGAAAGACGCGGCGCGGCTCAATCTCGAAGCGCTCGGCATGGCATCCGACACGCTCGGCCAGTTCGACAAGCTGATCGGCAAGCCGCACGGCATCGTGCTCGTGACGGGCCCGACCGGCTCAGGCAAGACGACGACGCTGTATGCGTCGATGTCGCGACTGGAGACGGCAACCACCAACATCATGACGGTGGAAGACCCGATCGAATACGACCTGTCCGGCATCGGCCAGACGCAGGTCAACGAGCGGATCGGCATGAGCTTCGCGCGCGCATTGCGCTCGATTCTGCGTCAGGACCCGGACGTCATCATGATCGGTGAAATCCGCGACCTCGAAACCGCGCAGATCGCGGTGCAGGCATCGCTGACCGGCCACCTGGTGCTCGCCACGCTGCACACGAACGACGCGGCATCGGCCGTCACGCGTCTGACCGACATGGGCGTCGAGCCGTATCTGCTCGCCTCGTCGCTGCTCGGCGTGCTCGCGCAGCGGCTGGTGCGGCGACTGTGCCCGGTGTGCCGCGAAGAGCGCACCGAGGAAGACGGCAGCAAGCGCTGGCATCCGGTCGGCTGCGACCGTTGTGGCCAGTCGGGTTACGCGGGACGCCGCGGCGTCTACGAGCTGCTGCTGATCGACGAAACGATCCGCTCGCTGATCCACCGCAACGCGGCCGATGCCGAAATTCTCGAAGCGGGCCGCGCCCAAGGCATGCGCACGCTGCGCGAGGATTCGGAGCGCTGGCTCGCATCGGGACTGACGTCGCTCGAAGAAGTGATTCGCGTGACGGGCGGAGCATAAGCGCATGCCGGCATTCCGTTTTGAAGCGATCGACGCGGCGGGCAAGGCACAAAAAGGCGTGCTCGACGCCGACAGTGCGCGCGGCGCGCGCACCAACTTGCGTTCGCAGGGACTCACACCGCTCGTCGTCGAACCGGCGGCGTCGCGCACGCGCGGCGAGCGCAATCAGCGGCTCGCGCTCGGGCGTCGTCTGTCGCAGCGCGAGCAGGCGATTCTGACGCGGCAGCTCGCGAGTCTGCTGATCGCGGGCCTGCCGCTCGACGAAGCGCTCTCGGTGCTGACCGAGCAGTCGGAGCGCGACTACATCCGCGAGCTGATGGCGGCGATTCGCGCCGAAGTGCTCGGCGGTCATTCGCTTGCGAACGCGCTGCAGCAGCATCCGAAGGATTTCCCCGAGATCTACCGGGCGCTCGTCGCGGCCGGCGAACACACGGGCAAGCTCGGCCTGGTGCTGTCGCGGCTCGCCGATTACATCGAGCAGCGCAATGCCCTGAAGCAGAAGATCGTGCTGGCGTTCACGTATCCGACGATCGTCACGATCATCGCGTTCGGCATCGTTACGTTCCTGCTCAGCTATGTGGTGCCGCAGGTCGTCAACGTGTTCGCGAGCACCAAGCAGCAGCTGCCGTTTCTGACGATCATGATGATGGCGCTGTCCGGTTTCGTGCGGCACTGGTGGTGGGCGATGCTGATCGGCGTGATCGTGGTCGTCTATCTGGTGCGCGCGACGCTCAGGCAACCGGGGCCGCGTCTTGCCTTCGACCGCTGGCTGCTTACCGCGCCGCTGCTCGGCAAGCTGGTGCGCGGCTATAACACCGTGCGCTTCGCCAGCACGCTCGGCATTCTGACCGCGGCGGGCGTGCCGATTCTGCGCGCGTTGCAGGCCGCGGCCGATACGCTCAGCAACAACGCAATGCGCGAGAACATCGACGATGCGATCGTGCGGGTCCGCGAAGGTACGTCGCTGTCGCGCGCGCTCGGCAACACGAAGACGTTTCCGCCGGTGCTCGTGCACCTGATCCGCTCGGGTGAAGCGACCGGCGACGTGACGACGATGCTCGATCGCGCGGCCGACGGCGAAGCGCGCGAACTGGAGCGTCGCACGATGTTCCTGACGAGCCTGCTCGAGCCGCTGCTGATTCTGGCGATGGGGGGCGTGGTGCTCGTGATCGTGCTTGCGGTGATGCTGCCGATCATCGAGCTGAACAACCTCGTGCAGTAGCGGTAGCCGTAGCGCGAGGAAGGAAGAGAAAGGATTTGCGCGGCGTGCCGTATCAGCCGCGCAACCGCTTCAAGTTTCAGCGCACGTAGATGGTGGGACCGCTGGAATTGGCGGGCAGGAAGATTTCCGAGTGGGCGCCGTTGCGGTCGATGATGATCGAGCGGGCGCGAACTTCGGAGAGCCTCGTGCCTTGCATCAGCGTGCTGCCGAGCGACACCGCGTGCGGCGGCTCGCCACCGACGCTGACGATCGCCGCGGCGCCTTCGCTCAACGCGAGGATGCCGAACAGATGGATGTCCTGATTTACGTTGCGCGCGAGCTGTCCGCCGAACAGCGTCGCGGCCTGGTCGGTCGAGACCTGCGCGTGTGCGGCGGCAGCCGGTAGCGGCGCGCCGGACATCGTGGTGAGCGTGATGACCCAGTAGGTGAGCGTCGCGCAGAAAGCGGCGAACAGCGCGAGCGACAGGAGGCGGATTTGGATGGCGTTCATGCGCACATTGTACGGACTATTGTGAAGATTGCGGTGGGTTGAAAGCCTTCAACTGCATGACATTAAAATGACCGGCCCGGCGTGTTCAATCTGACAACCCGAGCCGAAAATTTCACCTGAAAAGAGGTAGCAAGCTATGCAACTGTCGACCATTCGCCGCGCTGACAACGCGGGTTCACGCGGCCGTCGTCAACGCGGTTTCACGCTGATCGAAATCATGGTCGTGATCGCGATTCTCGGCATTCTCGCCGCGCTGATCGTGCCGAAGATCATGAGCCGTCCGGACGAAGCGCGGCGCGTCGCCGCGAAACAGGACATCGGCACCGTGATGCAGGCGTTGAAGCTCTATCGCCTCGACAACGGCCGCTATCCGACCCAGGAGCAAGGCCTGCACGCGCTGATCGAAAAACCGTCCACCGACCCGGTGCCGAACAACTGGAAGGACGGCGGCTATCTCGAGCGTCTGCCGAACGATCCGTGGGGCAACGCGTATCAGTATCTGAATCCGGGCGTGCACGGTGAGATCGATGTGTTCAGCTACGGTGCCGATGGCAAGCCGGGCGGCGAAGGCAACGATGCCGACGTCGGGTCCTGGCAATAAGCACGCTGAACAGAGCATCCCGCCAGGCTCGATGATGTTCACGCACGCGCCCTCGTTGCCACTGGGTTGGCCGCTGGTTTCACCGGGCGCCCTGCCCGCCGTGCCGCAATTTGCGTGGCGCGACGAAGCGTGCGTGCTTCACCGATGCATTGCTGTTTGAATATTCGTTGATCGTCGATGGCCGGCACTATGCGCACGTCCGCTTGCAAGTCCCGTGTGGACACTCCGTGTGCGGCTTCGCGGCCGCGCTTCCGGCAACGCCGCGGCCGCGCGGCTGGCTTCACGCTGCTCGAAATGATGGTCGTGCTCGTGATCGCGGGTCTGCTCGTGTCGCTGACCGCGCTGACGATGACCCGCAATCCGCGCACGGATCTGAACGAAGAAGCGCAGCGTCTCGCGCTGCTGTTCGAATCGGCTGGCGACGAAGCGCAGGTGCGGGCGCGGCCGATCGCGTGGCAGCCGTTCGAAGGCGGCTTCCGTTTCGATCAGCGCACCCAGGACGGCTGGCGTCCGTTGCGCGACGATCTGCTCGGGCCGCGTAAGTGGGAAGGCGGCGTGACCAGTGTCGCGATCAGTTTCCCGGGTTCGGATTCGCACGCCGATCGCATCGTGTTCGGGACCGAGGCGATCGACGTGCCGGTGCAGGTCACGCTGTTTTCGGCGGCCGGACAGGCGACGATCGTCAGTACCGGCAATGGCCGCTACGAGGTGCGCTGACATGCGGATGCGACGTTATGGCAGGCCCGCCCATGCCTCTTCTCTTTGCAACACGCGCGCTATCGCGTGCCGCAACCAGCGCGGCTTCACGATGATCGAGGTGCTGGTCGCGCTCGCCATCATCGCGGTGGCGCTTGCCGCGTCGCTGCGCGCGGTCGGCAGTCTGGCGAGCGGCGAAGCGGATCTGCACCGGCGTCTGCTCGCCGGCTGGAGCGCGGACAACGCGCTCGCGGACCTGCATCTAAAGCATGCATGGCCGGACATCGGCTCGACGAGCTTCGATTGCTCGCAAGGCAATCTGCAACTGCGCTGTACCGAGCATGTGACGGCGACGCCGAATCCGGTGTTTCGCCGTGTCGAAGTGATGGTGACGATGCCCGGCCAGTCCGGCAATCTCGCCCAGATGGTCACGGTGGTCGCGAATGAAATCAACCGCTCGCTGTGAGCGCCGCCGCCGTTACGGCGCGCGCGGCTTCACGCTGATCGAACTGCTGGTCGCGATCGCGATCCTCGCGGTGATCGCCGTGCTGTCGTGGCGCGGGCTCGATCAGATCATCCGTGCCCGCTCGACGATCACCAACGCGATGGAAGACGAGCGGGTGTTCGCCCAGCTGTTCGACCAGATGCGCATCGACGCGCGCCAGGCCGCCAGCGACGACGAAGCCAGCCAGGCCGCGGTGTCGGTCTCCGGCAACACGCTGCAGATCGTGCGGCACATGGTGCTGCCGGGCACCGCGCCGCGTCTGCAGGTGGTGCGCTATCAGATCTCGAACGGCCGCGTGGTGCGCTATGCGTCGCCGCCGGTCGGCAACGTCGGCGACTTGCGGCGCGCGTTGCATGGCAGCGACGAAGATTGGACCGCGGTGCCGCTGATGGGCGGCGTCGGCTCGATCTCGGCGCGCATGTATGTGCCGAAGCTCGGCTGGACCATCCAGATGAACGACGTGCAAACCGCGATGAACCAGGCCGTCAACAATCTGAAGGTGCCGCAACTCGGCAACGCGCCGATGCCGCGCTCGGTGACGGGGCTCCAGGTCAGCATCGGCGCGACATCGCTCGCAAAGCCGGTCACGCGCGTTTTTCTGGTCGGAGAATGACATGACGTTCTCCTCGTCGTTGCCGAAGAAGTCCCCATCCGCTTCGCGCGCACGTACACGCGAGCGAGGCGCCGCCATCATCAGCGCGCTGCTCGTCGTCGCGTTGTCGGCGATCCTCGTGTCCGGCATGTTGTGGCGCCAGCAGGTGCAGATCCGCCGCATCGAGAATCAGCGGCTGCTGTCCCAGGCGCAATGGGTCGCGCGCGGCGCGCTCGACTGGACCCGGCTGATCCTGCGCTCCGAAGGCGACACGTCGGCGGGCATCACGTATCTGGGCGGCTTGTGGGGCGTGCCGATCGCGAAAACGCGGCTGTCGGATTTTCTCGGCCAGATCGGCGAGGTGCGCGCTGAGCAAGGCGCGGCCACGTACCTGTCGGGCTCGATCGAGGACGCGCAGTCCAGATTCAATCTGCGCAATCTGGTCGCGAGTCCGGCGCCCGGCGTGACGCAAATCAGCGCCGAGCAGATGGGCGCGTATCAGCGCCTGCTGGTGTCGCTCGGCCTGAGCGGGCAGCTGGCCAAAGTGACCGCGCTGCACGTGCGCGCGGGGCTGTCACAATCGGCGACGCGCTTTCAGACCGGCACGTCCATCAGCGGCTCGCCGCAGGTCGGCGGCGGCGGGATGACGGGCGGCAACTTCACGAACCAGCCCGGCATCGAGGACGGCGAGGACAACGTGGCGGTCGCGCCGCTCTTGATGACGGGCGTCGATTCGCTGCTCGACATTCCGGGCTACACACCGGAGATCGTCGCAAAGCTGCGGCCGTTCGTCACCGTGCTGCCGACCGTCACTGCGGTCAACATGAACACCGCGTCGGCCGAAGTGATCGCGGCGGTGGTGCCGGGCATGGCCGTGTCGCAGGCGCAGGCCTTGGTCGCGCGGCGCCAGACCGTGTTTTTCCGCAACGCCGGCGACGTGCAGCTCGCGCTGACCGCCGCCGGCGTGCAATCGGCGTCGATCGATCCGAATCAGTTCGACGTCACTTCGAGCTACTTTTTAGTCCACGGCACTGTGCAGCACGAGCGCGCCGAAGTGGATCGCACGACACTCGTCTATCGCGATCCGCTGACTCACACTACGCGTATCGTGCGGGTACAAGACCAACTATGAATAACGCAATCCACAGAGAGAGTGGCCTTTGAGCACGCTGATCGTCTTATTGCCGCCGCGTGATCCGGCGGTGCCCTCGCAGGAGTGGCAACTGCCCGAGCTGCCGTTCGTGCTGCTCGACAAGGCCGAGCGCATGCAGCGCGCCGGGCGCTCGGCGCTCGCGCTGCTGCCGCGCGCGAACACGACGGTGCTGATGGTCGCCGCGCGCGACCTGCTGCTGATGCCCGCGACGCTGCCGCCGCTGCGCGGCCCGAAGCTGCGCCAGGCGCTGCCCAATATCGTCGAGGATCAACTGATCCAGGACCCGCAGACCTGTCATATCGCGGTCGATCCGCAGGGGCTTGGGGAAGGCCGGCACCTGCTCGCGATCATCGATCGCGGCTGGTTCCGTTTCATCTGCGAGGCGTTCACGGCGGCCGGTCATCGCAGCCTGCGCGCGGTGCCGGTCACGCGTTGCCTGCCGCCGGCGCCGGTGACCGAAGTCGCCGCGAACGTCGACGAAACCGCCGAGGCGCGCGAGCCGGTGATGGCTGGCGCGGCGAGCGTCGCGACGTCGCTGCCGGGCGTCGCGCCGGTGGTCGCGCCCGAGGCGCCGTCCATCGTGCCGATGGTGGCCGCGGTGCTCGGTGCGGTCGTGCAGACCGCGCCCGCGCTGCTGGTCGAAGGCGCGGTCGACAGCGGCGTGCCGCGCGTCGAACTGGCGATTGCGCGCGGCGTGCAGGGCGAGGGTCTCGCGGCCCCGGCCAATGCGGTGAACGCGACGCTCTCCGCACTGGCGGGAGCGGCGCCGGTGTCGCTGTACATGCTGACCGAAGTGCCGGGTAACGAGCCCAACCACCCCACGACGAGTCCCGCGCGGCTCGCCTCGCATATCCACGGCGCGAGTCCGCTGCCGTTCGAGCAGCTCGCTCGGCGCGCGCTCGAATGCCGCTTCGACCTGTGCCAGTTCGAATTCGCGTCGCAGCCGTGGCGCCTCGATCGCGCGACGCTGCGGCGTCTGCGTTTGCCGATCGTGCTCGCGGTCGCCGCGCTCGTCGTCGCGATCATCGGCGCGAACGTGCAGTGGCTGATGCTCGCGCGTCAGCGCGACGCGATCAACACGCAGATGACGGAGCTGCTGCTCAACACGTTCCCGAAGACGACCGTCGTGCTCGACGCGCCCGATCAGATGGCGCGTCAGGTGCAACAGCTGCGCGTCGCGGCGGGCGAGCTGTCGCCGGAGGATTTCCTGTCGCTCGCCGACGGCCTCGCACGCTCGTTGCCGCCGCTGCCGGTCAACGGCATCGCCGCGCTCGACTATCACGAGCACCGCCTCGACGTGACCTTCAAACCCGCGATCAAGGTCGACCCCGACTTCGCCAAGCGCCTCGCGCGCAACGGCCTGACCGGCGCGATCGACAGCAGCACCGGCAAGTGGACCATCAGGAACGGACAATGAAAGCTGAACTCGCTCAAACATGGGCTGGCTTCTGGGACCAGCGCACTGATCGCGAAAAGGCGCTGCTGACGTGGGGCGGCGCCGCGCTCGCGGTGGCGATCGCGTGGTCGGTGCTATGGGCGCCCGCGCAGGAAGGCCGCGCGCATTTGCGTCAATCGCTGCCCAGCCTGCAGCGGCAGCTCGCGCAGATGACCGCGCAGGCGAACGAGGCGCGTGCGCTGTCGGCGGCCGCGCAAGGTGTCGCGCCGACCGGCGCGGCGCTGAAGGACGCGCTCTCCGCATCGCTCAGCGAGCATGGCCTCGCCGCGACGCAGGTGCAGTTCGTCGGCAACGCGGTGCAGGTGCAGATGAAAAACGTCGCGTTTCCGGCCTGGACCGCGTGGGTCGATGACGTGCGAAAGCAGTTCAAGGTGCAGGTCTCCGAGGCGCATATCACCGCGTTGAAAGACGACGGCCAGGTGGATCTGACGGTCGCGCTGCAACCGTCGAGCGCGAAATAACGACGCGCCGCTCGCTATAGGATCTCGCATGAATTACTGGATGTGGCGCCTGCGTAGGGCGCTGCCGTGGCTGGTGGTCGCCGTTTTGTCGGTGGCGGCCGTGACGCTCGCGCTGCTGCCGGCCGCGTGGATTACGCCGCAGTTCGCGCGCCAAACGCACGGGCACGTCAATCTTGTCGACGCCGAGGGCTCGCTGTGGCACGGCTCGGCGACGCTGATGCTGGCCGCTGGCTCCGATATGAGCGCGGCGACGCTGCTGCCCGGGCGGATCGAGTGGCGCACCGCGTTCTGGCCGCTTTTCACCGGACGCGTGCGCATGGTCATGCGCCATAGCGAGGCAATGCCCGACCCGATCACCGTCGATGCGACGCCGCGCGGCGCAACCGTCACGCCGGGCGTGCTCGCGGTGCCGGCGTCGCTGCTCGCGGGGCTTGGCGCGCCATTCAACACGCTCGATCTGCAGGGCAATGTGCAGTTGTCGTGGACGGACTGGCGCAGCTTCAACGGCGAAGCGTTCGGCCAACTGACGATGACGCTCGACGACGTCAGCTCGCGTGTGTCGCTCGTGAAGCCGCTCGGGTCGTACCGGGTCAGGTTTCAGGCGCAGGGCAAGTCGTCGGCGCTCGATCTGAGTACGATCAAAGGACCGTTGACGCTGACCGGCAGCGGCACGATGTCGGCCGCATCGACGTCGTTTCGTGGCACGGCGAGCGCCGCGCCGGAACAGCATGACAACCTCGCCGGCCTGCTGAACCTGCTTGGCCGGCCGAGCGGGCCGGATACGGTGGCGCTGACGTTCATGCACTGAGGTGCGCTTCGCGCACGTAGCGGGATGAAAAAAGAGGCATGGCCGCGAATCGCGGTCATGCCTCTTCTATATTGCGATTCTGCTGCGCGGCGGGCGCAGCGGGCAATTATTTGCTTTGCACCCGCGCTTGCGGCGCATTGCCCTGTGCGATGGACGCCGCGCCAACTGCCGCAGCCGCAGCCGCCGGAGCCGATGCCGGCAGCGGCGCGGGCGCCGCGACATCGCCGGTCTCGCGATTCATCTGCGACGCATCCCAGCCGCCGCCGAGCGCCTTCACGAGCCCCACCGACGACACCATCCGCTGCCCGGCGATATTCTCGAGCTTCTGTTCGGCCGTGAACGCCGTGGTTTGCGCGGTCAGCACGTTGACGAAGCCGACCGTACCCGCCTTGTACTCGTTCGTCACGATGGCGAGCGCCTGGCGCGCCGAGTCGACCGCCTGCCGCTGCACGACGATTTCCTGCTCGAGGATGCGCAGCGACGCAAGGTTGTCCTCGACGTCCTGGAACGCGGCGAGCACCGTCTGCCGATAGGTCGCGACATCCGCGTCATAGGTGGCGCGCGCGGCCTCGGTTTGGGCCTTGCGCAGGCCGGCGTCGAAGATCGTCCCGGCCAGTTGCGGGCCGAGCGTCCAGAAGCGCGACGGCAACGTCAACAATTGCGAGAACACCGAGTTCTCGAAGCCTCCGGTCGCCGACAGCGTGAGCGACGGGAAGAACGCGGCGATCGCCACGCCGATCTGCTCGTTGGCCGCCGCGGCCTTGCGTTCCGCCGATGCGATATCCGGCCTGCGTTCGAGCAGCGCGGACGGCATCTGCGCGGGCACGGCGGGCGGCGTCGCGGTGAGCGGCATCGGCGGCAGCGAGAACATCGACGCGGGTACGCCGATCAGCACCGCGATCGCGTGCTCGTCCTGCGCACGCTGGATGCCGTTCTCGATCGCGGCGGCCTGCGCCGATTGCAGCTGCGTTTGCGCCTGGATCACGTCCGAGCGCGCGGCGACGCCGGCCGCGTACTGATTCTGCGTGAGCTGCAGTGAGCGCTGATAGGCGAGAACGGTGTCGTCGAGCAGCTTTTGCGTGGAGTCGAGCGCGCGCAGCAGGAAGTAGGTCTGCGCGAGCGTCGCCTGAGCGGACAGGCGCGCGTTTGCGAGTTCGGCGGCCGCGCCCTGCTGGCCGGCTTTCTGTGCGTTGACCGAGCGTGTGACCGAGCCCCAAAGGTCCGGCTCCCAGCTCGCCGTCATCTGGACGTTGAAGCTGTTATTGATGCCTTCGCGACTCGTCGCCGTCGTCGCATTGCCGCCGGTTTGCGCGCCGTTGCCCGAGCGGGTCGCGCCCGCCGACGCACCGATGGTCGGGAAGTACGCGGCCCGCGCTTCGCCGACGAGCGCGCGCGCCTGCCGGTAGTTCGCGGCGAATTGCGCGATGGTCTGGTTCGCTGCGTTGAGCTTGTCTTCGAGTTCGTTGAGCTTCGGGTCTTCGTAGATCGCCCACCAGTCGCCGCGGTCGTGTTGATCGGCGGGCTCGGCAACCTTCCAGCCGGGCGCGGCCTCCTTGAACGACGCGGGGATCTCGGTGGCCGGCCGCTGATAGTTCGGGCCGACCGCGCAGGCGGCGACGAGTGCCGCGCAGGCCGCGCTGACGGCAAGGGATAGGACGCGCGGTGCAAATGCCCGCGCGCGCGAGATTCGAACAGACTGCATGCAATGAATTCCTTCTGGACGCCGCGGTATGGCTGGGAAGGGCGCCAGCGACAGGGCGAGATCGTGGTCTGCCGGAATGTTAGCGTATGGGCCCGCGCGAGCGCGGGAAACCGAAAGCTGAAA
This sequence comes from Paraburkholderia sp. BR13444, assembly GCF_040948755.1. NCBI lineage: Bacteria > Pseudomonadati > Pseudomonadota > Betaproteobacteria > Burkholderiales > Burkholderiaceae > Paraburkholderia > Paraburkholderia sp. BR13444. The sequence continues at coordinate 109,542 of NZ_JBFPKM010000010.1, forward strand.
GGTTAATGCGAGGCGGTGCGCAGGTGTGTTACTTGCGGTGACGCGATGGTTACGCGTTGTTACCGGCGAAGCGAGGAGCAGCGGGTTTGCGGTGTTTGAAATGGCGAGAAAGGCGCGGCGATTCGGTACCCCTTCAGAGCCTCGTTTCCGTTGATTGGGTCTGCTGGCGTTGACGCTGACGCTGACACGCGAGCCTGCCAGCCGAGGCCCGGCACGACGCACCACCGGATGCGAGGCAAGCGTTGCCGCTGTTGGCTGTCGCGGCGACGACGTTTTCCGTCTCAATCGCGAAGCTTTCCTTCGGCAATACGATTTCGCTGGAATCCACGATTACGGCGTTGCCCTTCTTGGCCCGCTTCGTTTCCCGTCGATGCTCGGCCCAAGCGAGCAGCGCGACGCCCACGGACCCGCCCGGCAGCACGAACAATCCCGCGAATAGCGCGAGCTTCCACCAGCGGTGCCGGCCCTGGAAGCTTTGGAGTGCGGAATCGGTCAGTGAGCGGCTGAGGCCGCCAAGCGTGTTTTTGAGGTACAGCATCGGGGAAATCCTTTGGCGCGCGTCGCGAGGCGGGCGGCGTGCGGTCGATCGGTCAGAACATGGTCTCGAATGGCGCAGGACGCGCGAAACTCATTGCTTGTCATAATATTGACCATGCAATCAAATTTCAAGATACTGTGCGGCGTAAATGATTCGACTGTTGTTTTTAGGCTGGCTCGTTGCGCACCGCAAAATGTGATTTGACTTGTCTGCTTAGGCAGCTAAACTTCGTCTTGCCTGGATGTTTCGGATACCCCATGGTTGATGGCCCCTACAAAGCGGACGAAGTCGAGCTCACGAGCAGTCTTGGCTACTACCTGACGAAAGCGCGCAATGTGCTGGTCGAGCGCACGGACCGTGCGGTCAAGCCGCTCGGACTCACCGCGCAGCAGATCGGCGTGATTCTGATGCTGTCGTCGCGACGCGCGAGCACGCCTTTCGAGCTGTCGCGCGCGATGTCGTACGACAGCGGCTCGATGACGCGACTGCTCGATCGCCTGGAGAAGAAAGGCTTCGTCGTGCGCACGCGCAGCAACGACGACCGTCGCATGGTGAAACTGGAGCTGACACCGCAAGGCCATGAGGCCGCGCGGCAACTGCCGAACCTCGGCGCGACCGTACTGAACGACCAACTGCGCGGCTTTACCGCCGAGGAGCACGCGACGCTGATTCACCTGCTCGCCCGTTTCATCGCAAACGGTCCCGAGGGGGAAGCCGACGTGGGGTGCGGACCGGCGCCACCGCCGGACGAGCCGCGGCGATGAGCCGAAGCGTGCGTCGAGGCGCGATCGTCGTCGGAGGGCGGCGGCGCTTCATCACGAAGTACTAGCAAGACAATCACAAGGCGCCTTTCCAAGGCGCCATTGTCATCAGATATCTGTCTGGGCAGAGGGTGATGCGGCATGTAAGCATCATGACTGGAACGCCCGATAAAGCTGCCACGACAAGCTTTTGCCGCCTGAGGAGAACCAAAATTATGGATGCCACGGCTTCCAACGCCGCGCTGCCCGCAGCCGAACCCGCTCCGCTCAAAGGCGGCACACTCGCGCTGCTGACCGTCGGCCTTGCGCTCGGCACCTTCATGGAGGTGCTCGACACCTCGATTGCGAACGTCGCAGTGCCGACCATTTCCGGCAGTCTCGGCGTCGCGGCCAGTCAGGGCACCTGGGTGATCTCGTCGTACTCGGTCGCCTCGGCGATTGCCGTGCCGCTGACCGGCTGGCTCGCGCGACGCGTCGGCGAGGTACGGCTCTTCACGCTGTCGGTGCTGCTGTTCACGATCGCGTCGGCGGCCTGCGGTTTCGCGCATAACTTCGAATCGCTGATCGCATTCCGGCTTGCGCAAGGGCTCGTGTCCGGGCCGATGGTGCCGCTGTCGCAGACAATTCTGATGCGCTCCTACCCCCCCGCGAAGCGCGGCCTCGCGCTCGGCTTATGGGCGATGACGGTGATCTGCGCGCCGATCTTCGGCCCGGTGATGGGCGGCTATATCACCGATAACTTCACCTGGCCGTGGATCTTCTACATCAACGTTCCGATCGGCCTGTTCTCGGCGTTCTGCGCGTATCTGCTGCTGCGTGGCCGCGAAACGCAGACGACGCGCCAGCGCATCGACGTAGTGGGCCTCGTGCTGCTCGTGAGCGGCGTGTCTTGCCTGCAGATGATGCTCGACCTCGGCAAGGACCGCGACTGGTTCAACTCGACGTTCATCGTCGCGCTCGCCGTGATAGCGCTCATGTCGATTGCATTTCTGCTCGTGTGGGAGTTGACCGAGGAGGAGCCGATCGTCGACCTGTCGCTGTTCAAGGATCGCAATTTCGCGCTTGGTGTCGTGATCATTTCGTTCGGCTTCATGGCGTTCTTCGGCTCGGTGGTGATCTTTCCGCTATGGCTGCAAACGGTGATGGGCTACACGGCGGGCCTCGCGGGTCTCGCCACGGCACCGGTCGGACTGCTTGCGTTGTTTCTATCGCCGATGATCGGCAAGAACATGCATCGATTGAATCTGCGCATGGTCGCGAGCTTCGCGTTCATCGTGTTCGCGATCGTGTCGTTCTGGAACTCGACGTTCACACTCGACGTGCCGTTCGGCCACGTGATCCTGCCGCGGCTCGTGCAGGGCATCGGCGTCGCGTGCTTCTTCGTGCCGATGACGACGATCACGCTGTCGAGCGTGCCCGACGAGCGTCTTGCGAGCGCGTCGGGTCTGTCGAACTTTTTCCGCACGTTGTCGGGCGCGATCGGCACTGCGATCAGCACGACGTTCTGGGAAAACGACACGATCTATCACCACGCGATGCTCGCCGATACGGTCAACACGTATTCGGCCAACACCAACGCCTATACGAATGCGCTCGCGGGCGCCGGGCTGTCCGGCGATAGTCTCACCGCGCAGCTGAACCAGGTGGTGACTAGCCAGGCGTACATGATGGCCACCAACGATTTTTTTCGCATCTCGTGCGCGGCGTTTATCGTGCTGGCCGTGCTCGTGTGGATCACCAAGCCACGCAAGGGCAGCGGGCCCTCGTTAGGACACTGAAGCAAACACGCGGCAGCGGCGAATGCATCGCCGCTGCCGCCACAGCTTCAGCTATTGCGACATCGCCTCGCCATTCGGCAGCCTGGTGGTCTTTCCGGGCATCGTCTCTGGATGCGTCGCATCGGGCGCGTTCTGCGATGGCGTCGCACTGCCTTGCGGCGCGCTGTCGGCTGTGCCCGTGGTGCCTCTCACATACTGCTTGAAATCAGCACCGGCCTCCCACGGATTCGGCTTGCAGCCGAGCGAGCTGTCGCAGTGCGCGGAAAAGCCGATCGTAACGGTGCCATCGGGTTCCGAGGCGCGCGTGATCTGAAACGCGAGAGCCCGCTTGCCACCGTCGGGGCCGGCGGTCTGGATCAGCGAGTCGTTAGCGGTCTCGATCTTGTACTTCGAATGACTCGCGACCCACGATTGCGCCCGTTGCCACCAGAGGTCGCATTCGGCCTTGTTCGAACACGTCAATGGCTTGGTCGCGATCTGCATGACGTCCGGATTGACCTGACCCTGCGTTGAGCATCCCGCAGTCGCTACGAGACACAGTGCGGCCAACAGAGCTTTGTTCTTCACGTCGGTACCTCCCCTGCGAAGCCTGTCATAACATTTTGGACCACCCGATCCAGGCGGTGTTTCACCCAGATCAGAGAATCGCGACGGCGCATGGAGAATTTGCCGATTGCGTGCGCTCGAAGAGAGCAATCCGTAGAGTTTACTTGCGGGATTGGCACGACAAAGAAAAAGCGGCCACGTGGGCCGCTTGATCACTTCTCGAGTTGTTGTGGTCCGAGCGCTCAGACACTGAAGCGATTGAGCGTATAGGCCCGATACGCGGCGACGAACGCGTCGAACGAACCAACCTCCTCGCGTTCGAGCTTCGCCTGTTCGTCGAGCGATTGCACCGCGAGGTCCGCAAACGCCTTGGACTGCACGGCATCGAGCGGACGCGCGCGGAAGTACGCGGCGTGCGCTTCGCTTTGCGCGAGGCCGAACGCGAGAAAGCTCTGCTGCTGGTCACGCATCGTTTGCAGCACGCGCGCCGATGGCGTGAGCGATACGTCCGCGAGCTTCGCGCGTTGCGCGGCGACCGCGCGCGCGTGTTCGTCGCCGCCCCTCAAGCCGTCGAGCACGGCCGCCGCGGCGTCGATTTTCACGAGCAGTTCGTCGGCCCATTCGGTCATCGCGACCGGCTTGCCGTCGCGAACCAGTTCGAGGCCTGGCTTGCGGCCTTCCATCGTCACGCGGCCGAAGTTCTGATTCGCTTCGGTGTAGGCGGGCGGAGGCAATGGCGCGCTGTCGTCGAGCGCACACACGAGTAGGTAAGCGTCGAGAAAGCGCGATGTTTCGAGCGAAATGCCGGTCGGCTCGAACGGATCGATATCCATGCAACGCACTTCGACGTATTGCACGCCGCGCACGGCGAGCGCATGGAGCGGCCGCTCACCCGGATACGTGACGCGCTTCGGACGGATCGTCGAATAGAACTCGTTTTCGATCTGCAGCACGTTGGTGTTGATCTGCACCCACTCGCCGTCGCGTTGCGTACCGATTTGCTCGTAGGCGGGATACGGCTGGCTCACGGCTTTCGCGAGCGCGTCGAGATAGCCGGGCAGCGTGTCGTAGTCGGCGTGCAGCGCGGCTTGCGCGGTCGTGTTCGAATAGCCGAGATCGCTCATGCGCAGGCTCGTAGCGTACGGGCGATACAGCGTGTCGGCGTCGAACGTGTCGAGCGTGTGTTTGCGATCGCGGAGGAATCGACGATCGAGCGCGGGCGACGCGCCGAACAGATACATCAGCAGCCAGTTCGTGCGGCGGAAATTGCGGATCAGCGCGAGGTAGCGGTCGGACTGGAAGTCGACGGCGTTCGCGGTGGATTGCTGATCGGCGTGCAGCAGGCGCCACACTTCTTCGTTCAGCGAATAGTTGTAGTGGATGCCCGCGATGCACTGCATCGTACGGCCATAGCGCAGCGCGAGGCCGACCCGGTACACGTACTTCAGCTTGCCGATGTTCGACGTGCCGTAGTGCGCGATCGGAATGCCGTCGTCGGTGGCGGGCAGCAGCCCCGGCATCGAGTTGTTCCACAGGATCTCGTCGCCGAGCTGCGCGTAGACGAAACGATGCAGCACGTCGAGCTGCGCGAGCGTTTCGGCGGCGTCCTGCTCGGCCGGCGTGATCAGCTCGAGCAGCGCCTCGGAGTAGTCGGTCGTCAGCGACGGATGCGTGAGCGCCGAGCCGAGCGCGCGCGGATGCGGCGTCATCGCGAGCTGGCCGTCGCGCGTGACGCGCAGGCTTTCCCTTTCGATGCCGCGCAGGCCGCGTATCAGCGCATCGCGCTGCGGGCTCGAGTCGAGCACGGACAGGCGGTGCGAAAGCACGTCGGTCGTGCCGGATGGTGTGGTGTTTGGCATTGATGCAGGTCGGGCGTTGCCGGTCGCCGTGTATCGCCAGACGATTCACAGGCGATACAGCGGCCGACAACGTTCGGCGGAATTTTCAGTAGCGGGCACTTTAACATCTCGCCAGAACGGCTGCTTGCGGCCGCTTCGGCGGGGTTTGAGCGCGCATGGCGGGGTCGCGCTGAACTGCGCCATCGCCATCAGCGCGTCGTGACGACGCTCAGCTCAACTCACCCGCCGCGCGCCGCGCCCGCCCGATCCGCTACCTCGTTCCACAGATGCATCGCGGCATACGCGCGATACGGCCGCCACGTGTCGCTGCGGCTGCGCTGCTGTGCAGGCCGTATCAGCGAAGGATCGCGCGCACAGATCGATTGCATCAGCACGAGATCCGACGCGGGCCATGCATCGGGGTCGCGCCATGCGCGCATCGCGACGTATTCGACGGTCCATGGGCCGATGCCCGCGAGCGCGAGCAACGCAGCGCGCAGGCTTGCGGCGTCGACGGTGTCGCTGCTGTCGAGCGGGACGTCGCCGCTCGCGACCGCGCGCGCGAAGCCCTGTAACGCGGCGACGCGTTTGCCGGGCATGCCGATCTGCGCGAGATCGACTTCGGCGAGCGCGGCCGGCGTCGGAAAACGCCACGCGGTGTCCTGGTGCGGATGGCCGTCGATGCGTTGGCCCGCGCGCTGCACGAGCCGTCCGATGATGGTCGTCGCGGCCTTCACGCTGACCTGTTGACCGACGATCGCACGCACCACCAGTTCGAAGCCCGACCATGCGCCCGGCACCCGCAGGCCAGGCACCGCGGCGACGAGCGGCGCGAGCCACGGGTCCGCGGCGAGTCCGGCGGCGATCTTCTTCGGATCGGCGCGCAGATCGAACATCTTCGCGATCGGCGCGGCGAGTGCATCGGCATGCCGGCTCGCCGGCCCTTCGATGCTCGCGACGACGCAGCGCTTGCGAGGATGCAGCCGGACGCTGAGTGTGCCGCTGTCGCCGTTCCAGTCGATCGCGCGACGATACGCGCCGTCCTCGACGGCTTCGACGCCAGGCGTCGCGCGGCCGCTGAAAAAACGCAGCAGCCGCGGCCAGTCGAACGGCGCCTTGAACGGCAATTCCAGAGTTGCGACGTCGTTAAGCGTGCTCAAGCGGCGTGATCCAGGTTGGAGTGGCGGGAATCGCCATCGGGGCGGCTTGCGCGGCGGCGCGGCGCGTCGCCGGCTGAAGCGCCGCCTGCGTGCTGCGCCTCATTGTCGAGCAACGCGGCCTTGCGCGGCAGCCCCCAGCGATAGCCGGCGAGCGCCCCGCCCTTCTGCACGACGCGATGGCAAGGAATCGCGAGCGCGACCGGATTGGTCGCGCAGGCACTTGCGACGGCGCGTACCGCGCGCGGCGAACCGACCGCCTCGGCGATCTGCGAGTAGCTGCGCGTTTCGCCGTACGGGATGCGTCGCAAAGCATCCCACACGCGCTGCTTGAACGCGGTTGACGCGATGTCGAGCGGCAGGTCGAAGTCCTGGCGCGTGCCGCGCAGGTACGCATCGATCTGCGCGATGAACGGTGCTAGGCGCCCAGCGTCCTCGCGCAACTCGGCGTTCGAGAACTCGCCGCGCAATTCGTCGATCAACAGCGCGGTGTCGTCGCCGAAACCGATCTTGCAGATGCCCTTATCGGTCGCCGCGACCAGCACGAAGCCGAGCGAGGTCGGCGCGCTCGCATAGCGCACCGTGAGCCCGGCACCCTTGCGCCGGTAAGCGGACGGCGCCATGCCGAGCTCGGCCGGCGCGCTGTCGTACATGCGCGACGGCGAGCCGAAACCGGCGTCGAGTGTCGCTCGCGTGACATCGGCGCCGCCCTGCAGCGCGTCGCGCAGCGCGGCGCCGCGCTGCGCCGCCTGGTACTGACGCGGCGACACGCCGACGACGCGCTTGAACAGGCGCTGCAAATGAAACGGGCTCACGTGCACGGCGTCGCTCAACTGCGCGAGCGTGAGGCGCTGCTGCGGATCGGCGTCGAGCGCCGCGCAGGCCCTCGCGACGATGTCAAGCTCGCGTGGCAGGCCGCCCGGCTGGCAGCGCTTGCAATCGCGGAAGCCCGCGGCGCGCGCGGCGGCGGCATCGGTGAAGAAGGCGACGTTTTCGCGGCGCGGCTGGCGCGACGCGCACGACGGCCGGCAGAACACGCCGGTCGTCCTGACCGCGTAGAAGAATGCGCCGTCGGCATCGTGGTCGCGGTGGGTGACGGCGTCCCAGCGCTCGTCGTCGGTGAGCCACTGGGTGGCGCCGGCGTCCGCGGTGGTGCGCCAGGGGGTGGAATGGCGAGTGGTGGCGTTCATGATGTCCTGGGGCCCGGATGGGCAGTCAGTGTCGATGCTCATCAATCTAGGCCTGTTCGCTACACAGTACGCGCCGGTTCTTGCTCTGTCATTCGGACGCGCTTGTCCTCACCCGTGGTGGGGTCAAACCCGGCAAATCGCGGTCCGAAACGCCGCGGAACGCCCCGCGGCCAGGCGTTTTGCCTCAAACTGCGACAATTTTGCACGATATCGGGTTTTCCCTTAAAAAGTTATTGCGTCGCACCAAGCCGATGTGTATATTAGTACCTGTCTCCTCCATGTCTCCTCCTGATATGGATTCAGCCCGCTCCACTTGAGCGGGCTTTTTTTTGCCCGCCGATCCGCCCCCCGCCCTTTCTCCTACACTTCCTAATCGGTTCTCAGAACTAGCGAAAGGGCGTTCAACATGAAAATCCACATTCGCGAGATCGACCACGTCGTGATCCGGGCGACGCACGTCGAGACCCTCGCGCGCTTTTACTGCGACGTACTCGGTTGCAGCGTTGAAAAGGAGCAGCGCGAACTCGGCCTCACGCAGCTGCGCGCGGGCCGATCGCTGATCGATCTGCTGCAGGTCGGCGCTAAGCTCGATCGCGCGGAAAACGGTGAGGCGGGCACGGGGCGCAACATGGATCACCTGTGTCTGCGCGTCGAGTCGTTCGACGCCGACGCGCTGAAGGCGCATCTGAGCGCGCATGGCGCGCGGCTCGGCGAACAGGGGGTGCGTTATGGCGCGGACGGGTTTGGACCGTCGCTGTATCTGTTCGACCCGGAGGGCAACATGGTCGAACTGAAGGGGCCGCCGGAGGCGGCGCGAATCACGTCGCTCTGAAAGCGAAAACGAAACTGCGCAAAAACCGGTTCGGACCGGTTCCATCACGCGTCGGCGGGCGCTTTCAGTACGGTCCAGTCGATCTTCACCGCGTCGGCTTCGGCACTGCCGAGCCAGGCTTCGCCGTCCTGCACCGTGCATTGCAGCCGCATCGTGCGCTCGGCGAGTGAGTCGAGCGATGCCGCGACGTCCTCGCCGAGCGTCCAGACCGTCACGTTGCGCAGGCGCTCGACCTTGTTGCGCACGCCCTGCCACCAGATTTCCGAGGTCCGCCCGCCATACGCGATCACGATCACGTGATTGGCACGGCCGCTCGCCTTCGCGATGCGGCGCTCGTCGGGCTGGCCGACCTCGATCCAGGTGTCGATCGCGCCGGTCAGATCCTTCGCCCACAGATCCGGCTCGTCGACATCCGACAAACCTTTGCAAAACTCCAGCCGCTCCTGTGCGAACAGCGCGAACGCGGCGACGCGGACCATCATCCGTTCGTCGGTTTCCGAGGGGTGACGGGCGATCGTCAGTGAATGGTCGGCGTAATAGTGCCGGTCCATGTCCGCGATCTGCAATTCAGCCTTGTATATCGTCGATTTGAGAGCCATGCCGTTGCTAAACCAGGCGCTCGCTCCACCGGAGCGCAGCGAAAATGAATCGTCGACGGCGCGTTGCCGTTTCTTGTGTTTGCTGTACATCGTCTGTTCCTCCCGCGCCGTCGGCCGGTGCCTATGACACGGAAGGAAGCATTTAGCGGGCCACCACCGGTTCCATGGCGGTGCCGTACACGTCGCGAGCCGCCTCCCGCAGCGCCTCGAGCACGACGGCGGCCGCCGGAGACAACAGATGCGACTGGCGCGTGATGATACCGAATGTGTCCATCCTGCACGGTAAATCGATCGGTACGCGTTTCAATACCCCGTACTGTTGGTACTGACGCGCCACTTCATCGGGCAATACAGCCAACATGTCGCTTTGCAGCAGCAGACTCGAAATCGCGAGGAAGTTATTCGTATTGACGACGTTCTGCGGCGGATTCAGGCCAATCTGCGAAAACATCAGATCGAAGCGGTGGCGCAGCACGCTGCCAGGCGGATGCAGCACCCACGCCGCGTTGACGATACCGCGCAGCGTCAATCCCGTTTCGTTTTCGAGCGGATGGCCAGGACGGGCGACCACGCACAGCGGTTCGTCGGCGAGCGGTTCGTAGCGCACGTCGGTCTTGAACTGATTCTGCCGTTCGAGCACGCGGCCGATCATGATGTCGAGATCGCCTTCGGCGAGCCGCGGCAGCATCACGTCGGAGGTCTCGACCTCGGTCCAGATCTGCAGCTGCGGATAACGCTCCTTCACGCTCGCGATCGCGCGCGGCACCATCGTCGCGGCAGCCGCGGCGATCACGCCGATGCGCACCTGACCCGCAAGCCCCGAGCGCAGCGCCGAGATTTCGTCGTGCGCCTGGCTCAGGTTCGACAGCACCATGCGCGCGTGGCGGATCATCACCTCGCCGTACAGCGTCGCGTGCATACCGTGCGGCGTGCGGTCGAACAGGCTCACGCCGAGCATGTCCTCGAGTTCTTTCAACAGGCGCGACGCGGCCGGCTGCGTCATGCCGAGCACGTCAGCCGCGCGGCGCACGTTGCCCTCCTCCTCCATCGCGGCAAGCAGCAACAACTGGCGCGTCTTCAGGCGCGCGCGCACGAACCAGTTCGAATAGCTACGCGTCATCGCAGGGTCTCCAGGTTTTTACGGGCGATGTTTGTACGTTCTGCTTTGAAGTTCCCATGATGCCATATCGAAACTGATATCGGAGAAGCCTAAAAAGGGATTGGAAAGTTATTGGGACGACTCATACCATTCGTGGACTTTTGTGAACTTCCGGTGCGCCTTTTCCGCCGATGAACCGCGATCCGCTCGTCCCCCTCGTTACCAGCCCGTTTCGCCATTACATCAATGGCGGATGGGAGACGGGTGCGACCGCGGGCGTGTCGCTCAATCCGTCGGACCTCGACGAACCGGTCGGCGAATACGTGCGGGCCGACGTGCGGCAGACCGACAGCGCAATCGAGGCGGCGCACGCGGCGTTTCGCGACTGGTCGCTTGCCTCCGCGCAGCGCCGCGCCGACGCGCTCGACGCGATCGGCAGCGAAATGCTCGCGCGCCGCGAGGAACTGGCGCGTCTCCTCGCGCGTGAAGTCGGCAAGGTGCTGCCTGAGGCGCTCGCCGAAGCGACGCGCGCGGGGCAACTGTTCAAGCTGTTCGCCGCCGAGGCGCTGCGCGCGTTCGCCGAACCGCTCGCGTCCGCGCGCGCCGGCGTCGAAATCGACGTGACGCGCGAGCCGCTCGGGGTGGTCGGCGTCATCGCGCCGTGGAGCGCGCCGCTCGCGATCGCCGCGGCGAAGATCGGTGCCGCGCTCGCGCATGGCAACTGCGTCGTGTACAAGCCGGCCGAATCGGTGCCGGCCTGCGCGGCGGCGCTCGCGTCGATCGTCAGTCGCGCGGGCTTGCCGGCCGGCGTGTTCAACCTCGTGATGGGCAGCGGCCGCAAAGTCGGTGCGCGAATCGTCGCGCATCCGCTCGTCGCCGCGATCAGCTTCACCGGTTCGTCCGATACCGGCACACGTGTGCTACAGGCCGCCGCGACGCGCCAGGCACGCGTGCAGCTCGAGATGGGCGGCAAGAATCCGTTCGTCGTGCTGGCCGACGCCAATCTCGACGGCGCGGTCGATGCCGCGCTGACCGGCGCCTTCAGCGCGACGGGCCAGCGCAGCACCGCGGCCGCGCGGCTGATCGTCGAGCGCGCGGTGTTCGCGCAGTTCGTCGACGCGTTGCAGGCGAAGCTCGCGAAACTCACCGTCGATCACGCGCTGAAGCACGGCACCGACATCGGCCCGGCGGCGAACGCCGCGCAGCTCGAACGCAATCTCGAATACGTGCACATCGGCGAACAGGAAGGCGCGCAGTTGCTGCGCGGCGGTAGGCAGCTGCAGCGCGCGACGCGCGGCTATTTTTTCGAGCCGGCGCTGTTTGTCGGCGAACCGGAGCATCGCATCGCGCGCGAAGAGATTTTCGGGCCGCTCGCGGTCGTGCTGCGTGCGGACGATTACGAACACGCGCTGCATCTCGCGAACGACACCACCTACGGATTGTGCGCCGGCATTTGCACGCGCTCGCTCGAACGCGCGCGGCATTTCCGCCGCCACGTGCAGAGCGGTCTCGTCACGATCAACCTGCCGACCACGGCCGTCGAACATCACGGACCCGGCGGCGGGCGCAAGGCGTCGGCCTATGGCGCGAGCGACGCCGCGTTCTGGACCGCCGTGAAAACGGCGTACGTGGCGGGCTAGAACCGATGAGCCGCACCACGATTTTCGCCGCGCCACTCACCGTGCGCCCCGCGCCACGAATCGCCCGGCTTGCCGAGCCCAGATCCACCCAGATCCGCGCGTCGGCTGGCGCCGCCCGCGTTACCCCGCTGCAACTACCACGACATCAATGCAGCTTTTCAACCTCAGGAGACAGTAGATGACCAGCAAGCTTCGCCGTTTGACTCTGACCGCGATCGCCGCCGCCGCCCTCGCCGCGCCGTTTGCCGCGCAACTGTCCGCGCATGCGGACGAGCCGCTCAAAGTCGGCTTCCTCGTGAAGATGCCGGAACAGGCGTGGTTCATCAACGAACAGAAAGCCGCAACCGCGCTCGGCCAGAAGGACGGATTCTCGGTCGTCAACATCGGTACGCCCGACGGCGAAAAAGTGCTGGCCGCGATCGACAACCTCGGCGCGCAAGGCGCGAAGGGCTTCGTGATCTGCGCGCCCGACGTGCGTCTCGGACCGGCGATCCAGGCACGCGCGAAGCGCTACAACATGAAGTTCGTGACGGTCGACGACCAGCTGGTCGATTCGACCGGCAAGCCGCTTGCCAACGTGCCGCACCTCGGCATGTCCGCGTTCAAGATCGGCAATCAGGTCGGCACGGCGATCTCCGAGGAAATGAAGCGCCGCGGCTGGAAGCCCGAGGAAGTCGGCGCGCTGCGCATCACCGACTACGAACTGCCGACCGCGAAGCTGCGCACCGACGGCGCGACGCAGTCGCTGCTCGCCGGCGGCTTCAAGAAGGAAAACATCTTCGACGCGCCGCAGAAAACCACCGACGACGAAGGCGGCTTCAACGCGGTGTCGCCGGTGCTCGCGCAGCATCCGAACATCAAGAAGTGGGTGATCTTCGCGCTCAACGAGGAAAGCGTGCTCGGCGGCGTGCGCGCGACCGAACAGCTGCACATTCCGGGCACGGACGTGATCGGCGTCGGCATCAACGGCGCGGGCGAGGCGTTCGCCGAGTTCCAGAAGAAGGAACCGACGGGCTTCTACGGCACGATCGCGGTCAGCTCGACGAACCACGGCAAGGAGAGCACCGAAAACCTCGTCGAATGGATCAAGAACGGCAAGCAGCCGCCCGCCGATACGCAGACCACCGGCAAGCTGATGGTCCGTAGCAACTGGCAGGACGTGCGCAAGGAACTGGGTATTTAAGCGAAGTTCTCGCAGCAGACGGCGGGCCGCATCGCGCGTTGGGTTTAGCGTGAGCGTGGCCCGCTCTGGTTCCATCCGTTCGAGGTTTTTCCGATGACGTCCTTATTCACCGGGTCTCATGTCGGCGACGCGGCGCTTGCGCCCTCGCCTGCACCGACGCCCGCATCCGACGCCCCCTATCTCCAGCTCGACGGCATCACCGTGCGCTTCCCGGGCGTGCTCGCGCTCGACCAGGTGTCGCTCGAAGTGCGCCGCGGCGAGGTGCACGGCCTGATGGGCGAAAACGGCGCCGGCAAGTCGACGCTGCTGAAGGTGCTGTCCGGCGTCAATCATCCCGTGTCGGGCACGCTGTCGCTCGATGGCGTCGAGCAGCAGTTCGCGACGACCAAGGCGGCAATCGCCGCGGGCATCGCGATCATCTATCAGGAACTGCATCTGGTGCCGGAGCTGACCGTCGCCGAGAACCTGATGCTCGGCGCGCTGCCGAATCGCTTCGGGGTTCTGGACGAAAAGGCCCTGGTCGCGCGCGCGATGCGCGAGCTCGAACGGCTCGGCGAAAAGCTCGATCCGTCGCAGCAGGTCAAGCATCTGTCGATCGGTCAGCGGCAGATGATCGAAATCGGCAAAGCGCTAATGCGCGACGCGCGGGTGATCGCGTTCGACGAACCGACCAGCTCGCTGTCGTCGCGCGAAACCACGCAACTGTTCCGCATCATCCGCGCGCTGAAGGCCGAAGGCCGCGCGATCATTTACGTCACGCACCGGATGGATGAAGTCTACGAACTGTGCGATCGCGTCACCGTGTTTCGCGACGGCCGCCGCATCGACACCTTCGAGGCAGGCGCGGGACTCGATCGCGATCGGCTGATCAGCTGCATGGTGGGCCGCTCGATCACCGATGTGTACGGCTATCGCGCGCGCGAGCACGGCGACGTGCAGCTTCAGGTCGACGGTCTGATGGGACCGGGCCTGCGCGAACCGGCGTCGTTTTCGGCGCGCAAGGGGGAGATCGTCGGCTTTTTCGGGCTCGTCGGCGCGGGCCGCTCCGAGCTGATGAAGCTGATCTACGGCGCGGTCAAGCCGAGCGCCGGCGGGGTCGCGCTGAAGGGCAAGCGCGTGCAGTTCGCCACGCCGCGCGACGCGGTGCGCGCTGGTGTCGCGCTGTGTCCCGAGGATCGCAAGCAGGAAGGCATCGTTTCCATCGCGTCGGTGTCGGACAACCTGAACATCAGCTGCCGGCGCCACTTCAGTCGCTTCAACGTGCTCAACGGCCGCAAGGAAGCGCAGACCACGCGTGAGTTCATCGGCAAGCTCGCGATCAAGACCCGCAACGGCGACACGCCGATCGGCACGCTGTCCGGCGGCAATCAGCAGAAGGTGATCCTGTCGCGCTGGCTCGCCGAAGAAATCGACGTGTTCCTGATGGACGAGCCGACGCGCGGCATCGACGTCGGGGCTCGTAGCGAGATTTACGGGCTGTTGTATGGGCTCGCCGAGGCGGGCCGCACGGTCATCGTCGTATCGAGCGATCTCGCCGAAGTGATCGGCGTGACCGATCGCGTGATCGTGATGAAGGAAGGCCGCATCGTCGGCGATCTGCCGAAGGCGCAAGCCACGCCGGATGCGCTGATCAAGCTGGCGTTGCCGCGCTGATCGGCCAACGGCTCTCGCCACCAGACCTCTTATCGAATACCGCAACGAATACGGCATTGAATGGAACAGACATCATGAGCATACCTTCCACCGATTCCTCGACCCCCGCCGTCGCCTCCGCCGGCTTGACCGCGCGTGCCGCGCGCACCTGGGACCTGATCAACAAATCCGGCATCGTGATGGTGTTCATCATCCTGTTCGCGGTGCTGTCGTTCACGGTCCCGGGCTTTCTGAGCTCGCGCAATATCCAGGGCTTGCTGCTGTCGGTCACGCTGATCGGCTCGATCTCAGTCACGATGATGTTCGTGCTCGCGCTCGGCGAGGTGGACCTGTCGGTCGCGTCGATCGTCGCGTTTTCCGGCGTGGTGGCTTCCGTGCTGATCACCGCGACACATAGCGTGTTCGTCGGCGTCGCGGCCGGCGTGCTCGCGGGCGGCGCGGTCGGGCTCGTCAACGGCACGCTGGTCGCGCGCTACAAGATCAACTCGCTGATCGTCACGCTCGCGATGATGGAGGTCGTGCGCGGCCTCGCCTACATCACGTCGAACGGCGACGCGGTGATGATCTCCGAGGAGCGCTTTTTCGATCTCGGCGGTGGCTCGTTCCTCGGCATTTCTTATCCGATCTGGAGCAACATCATCGGCTTCGTGCTGTTCGGCTTCCTGCTGAAAAAAACCGTGTTCGGCAAGAACGTGCTGGCCGTCGGCGGCAATAGCGAAGCGGCCGTGCTCGCGGGGCTGCCCGTCACGCGGATCAAGATCACCGTATTCGTGCTGCAAGGGCTCGTGACCGGCTTCGCGGGCGTGATGCTCGCGTCGCGCATGAGTCTCGGCGATCCGAAGACGTCGGTCGGGCTCGAACTCGGCGTGATTTCCGCTTGCGTGCTCGGCGGCGTGTCGCTGACAGGAGGTGTCGCGACCATCTCCGGCGTGCTGGTCGGCGTGCTGATCATGGGTTCGGTACAGGACGCGATGAGCCTGCTTAACGTGCCGACGTTCTATCAATACCTGATCCGCGGCGGCATCCTGCTGCTCGCGGTGCTGTTCGACCAGTTCCGCCGCAGCAAGCGCGTGCACTGACGCGCCGCTGCACCTGGCCGGTTCCTGCGCTTTGCGAGAAGGCGTACTGCCGATGCGGGTGGATAAAACCCGCATCGGCTTTTTTATTGCGCGTGAAGCCCGGCCTGTATGAAAAGTAATAAAAAAAACGGCTTGGCATCTGAATGCCCAAGCCGTCCTTTTTTAGCTCACACGTTCACGGCTGCGACTTTAAAGCCGCAGTGCAGACGCATGCGACCGTGTTCCGGCTTTTGCCGGAATACCGGTGTTGTACTTATTGCTTGATAAATCGGTCGTTCGCCCAGAGCCCCTCGGTGTCGCTATTGGCTGCATTCACGAACTCGACGTCGTGGCCGACCACGCGCACCACCCGGAAACTCGAGTCGGTCGGTGTCGATACGCATTGATATCCGGAGAAGAATTCCTGCATCTGCTGCTGTTCACCGGCTTGCGCATGGTGATCGACGGCATCGAGCTTGTCCTTCGATACGCAGCCATACGCATTGGCCTTGAACTGGATCGTTTGCTGCGGCTTGATCACGACGTCTTGCGCCTGAACGCTAGCGGCAGCCAAACCCGCGATGGCGAAAACAACGGCAATTCGAGTTTTCATTTATTCCTCCGGGGCGGGCCGAAAAAATACTCGGTTAGCTATGCATTTAACTTTAACGATGGACCCACAGCTTTCACTTTAGGAGAACCAAGAAGAACGACAAGCACATCTTGTGTGCGGTCGCAACAGTGGCTAATTGTCGCACCCGCTCTCAGGGCTGATTAAAGCTTGAGCAGACGCGTGATCGAATAGCAATGAAAAGAATTACTAAAAGTCCAACTCGCTCATCGCTTTAACTGGTAAAGCTTTGCGCCCGTATTCGCGTAAACGCGTAGCTCCAATTAAGTGATTTAGTACAATTTAATCAACCAGTTTGTGCGTCGCACACAAAGTCATTCGGCGGGCGAAAGCCGCTACGTGCAATAACGCGGCAGGTGCAGAAAACAAATAGTGCCAGCCGTCTCCCGCAGCTTTCGTGAAGGGCCTGCAACGGCTTGCGGATACAGGCGCTGCTCTACAATTGGAACAAATCTCCCGCACTTGGAGGCTATCGTGAACGAGCACGTAATACTCGGGATTTTTCTGGTCGTTCCGCTGCTGATCGTGATGTTTCTTTTTTCCGACGAACTGTGGCAAGAACATCGCGACCTGCACGACGGTCGGCCGTTGTCACCGCGTCCGCGGCGCATCGACTGGCGCCATCCGCTACGCCGTTCTCGCGATCGGCTCTGAGGCTGCGAGCGGACCCCTGAAGAAAAAAGCCTGCCACAAGGGCAGGCTAAAAAAGAGATCCACACTCAATGCCTGGAACACAAGGCAATAGCAGTCTAGTCGCGACGCGCCAATCGGTGGGTTTCAACGGCTTTTACAGTTGTTACCGCACGTGACCGTTATGCCTGGCGCGGCAATGTGTCGGCAGGCGCACAGGTCGCGCTTCAATGGGCGCGCCAGTGTGCGCGAATCCGTTTGGCGAGCGCTTCAAGTGTGTCGGCGTCGGCGACCTCGCGCGCATGCAGCTTCAGCGGCTGGCCTTCCCAGCGCGGAATCACATGGAAATGGACGTGCGGCACCGTCTGTCCCGCCGCCGCGCCGTTGAACTGGCCGATGAACACGCCGTCCGGACGCAGTGCCGCGCGCACCGCGATCGCGAGCTTTTGCGCCATGCGCGCGGACGCGACGAGCGCCACATCCGACAGATCGAAAATCTCCGCGACCGCTTCCTTCGGCACGACGAGCAGATGACCGTCGGCTTGCGGCATCAAGTCCATGAAAGCCAGCGCCTGGTCGTTTTCGGCCACCTTGATACACGGTAGTTCGCCGCGCAAGATTTTGGCGAACGGGTTGCTGTCGTTGTAGCTCATCGCGTTTCCTTTCGTTTGATCTGGTTTCGATTCATGGGTCGAGCGGGACGCTGCGGTTTCGCGCAGCTCCGCATCGCGGGCTTCCTATTTTCTACCCGAATGCTTACGCCACGCGTGCGGCGCGCCGGATCGCTTGAGGCGGCTGGCCGAAGGCGCGCAAAAACGCGCGCCGCATCCGCTCGGGGTCGATGAAGCCAGTGTCGGCTGCGACCGTTTCGATCGAATGACGGCCGGTTTCGAGCATCGTGCGGGCCGCTTCGACGCGCAGCGCCTCGATCGCGCGGGCCGGCGACTGGCGAGTCTCGTCGCGAAACGCGCGGCTGAACTGACGCGGGCTCAGATGCGCGACGTCGGCGAGCTGCTCGACGCTCAGCGGCTCGCGCAGATGACTCTTCGCATACGACAGCGCGTTCTGGATCCGATCGGACTTCGGTTCGAGATCGAGCATCGCCGAGTATTGCGACTGCCCGCCGGTGCGGCGGTGATAGACGACGAGCTTTTTCGCGATCGCGCGCGACGCCGCGACGCCGAGGTCGTTCTCGACCAGCGCGAGGCACAGATCGATGCACGCGGTCATGCCGGCCGACGTCCACACCGAGCCGTCGACGATGAAGATGCGGTCCTCATCGACCCGCGCGCGCGGAAAGCGCCGCTGCAGATCGCGCGCATGCGCCCAATGAGTGGTCGCGTGGCGGCCGTCCAGGATGCCCGCTTCGGCGAGGACGAACGCGCCGGTGCAAATGCTCGCGGTGCGGCGTGAGGCGGCGAGGGCCTCGTTCAGAAACGCGAGCAGTCCCGGCGACGACGGCGCGATTTCCATCGCGCCGGTGACGATCACCGTGTCGTAGGCGGGATCGCCGAACGGCCGGGTCGCGACCTCGACCCCTGCCGAGCTGCGCACCATGCCACCGTGCTCGGAGATCACCGTGACGTCGTACGCGGGTTCGTCGGTGTGCTGATTGGCGAGTTCGAAAATCGATACCGCGACCATGTCGAGGATCTGGAAGCCCGGAAACACCACTACGCCTATGCGTTTCATTGCGATGTCCTGAAACGAGGGAAATATGACATTTGAGACAAGACGGTACGCGCTTAGACTCAGCTCGTCAACACCGCCGCATCAGTGCGAAAGCTGCGAGACGGCGAGTTCACGGATGTTCCCATTCACCAGTCAGGGCGGTCGCATCGTGCGCAGCCCGCAAGGAGAGCTTCAATGACAACGCAGGCAGAGAAGGGCGTACAAGGCGATTCGAACGGAGGTAAGGGCACGGCGGTGATCACTGGCGCATCGTCGGGGATCGGTGCGGTCTACGCGGACCGGCTCGCGCGACGCGGCTACGATCTGCTGCTGATCGCGCGCGACGGCGCGCGCCTCAGCAGCCTAGCCGAGCGGCTGACGAAGGAGACCGGCCGGCGCGTGAGCACCGTCAGCGCCGATCTGACCGACAAGGCCGACGTGCGCCGCATCGAGAACGAGTTGCGCGCCGAGCGCGGCATCACGATGCTGGTCAACAACGCGGGCGTCGGCGCGACCGCGACGCTGCTCGACTCCGATATCGATGAACTCGAGAAGATGATCGACCTGAACGTCACGTCGCTCACGCGCCTGACGGCGGCCGTGTTGCCGGGTTTCATCGCGCGTGGCGCGGGCACGGTGATCAATATCTCGTCGATCGTCGCGCTGTCGCCGGAATTGCTGAACGGCACCTATAGCGGCACCAAGGCGTACGTGCTGAACCTCACGCAGTCGCTGCATCACGAGGTGGGCGGCAAGGGTGTGCGGCTGCAGGCGGTGCTGCCGGGCGCGACGAGTACCGCGTTCTGGGATCGCGCGGGTCTCGCGGTCGAGAACCTGCCTGCGCAGATCGTGATGAGCGCCGAGGACATGGTCGACGCGGCGCTTGCCGGTCTCGACCAGGGTGAGCTGGTGACGATCCCGTCGTTGCCCGATGCCGCCGACTGGGAGCGTCTGAACAGCGCGCGTCTGCATCTGCAGCCGAATCTGTCGCGCAGCGCGCCGGCCGAGCGCTATACGCGCGCCATGGCGGCGTGAAACAAAGGGGGTAGGGCAGCGCAAGACTCAGCCGCTCACCGCGACCTGATTCTTGCCGTCGTGTTTCGCGCGATACAGGCCGACGCTGGCGGCCTCGATCAGCGACGTGACCGGTTCGGCCGCCGACGGCAGCACCATCGCCGCGCCGATGCTGACCGTGACGACACCCTCTGCCGAGCCCGCATGCGTGATCGCAAGGTCTTCGACAGCGATGCGGATTTTCTCCGCGAGCAGGCGCAAGCCGCCCGCCGACGTGCCCGGCACGACCACCGCGAACTCCTCGCCGCCGAAGCGCGCGGCGAGATCCGGTGAATGGCCGAGGCACGCTTCGATCGTATGCGCGACGCTCTTCAGCACTTCGTCGCCGGCGACGTGCCCGTAGGTGTCGTTGTAGGCCTTTAGGTGATCGACGTCGATCATCAGGAGGCCGAGGCCGGTGTTGTCGCGCGTGCCGCGGCGCCATTCGTCGGCCAGATGCTGGTCCAGGTAGCGGCGGTTCGACAGGCCGGTCAGACCGTCCGAATGCGTGCGCCGCTGCAACTCCAGATTCGTCGCCAGTAGTTGCTGCTTTAACTGCCGCAGCGCGCGGTATGCCTCGTCGCGCTGCTGCAGGTTCAGATACGAGCGCGAGTGATAGCGGATGCGCGCGATCAGCTCGATGCGATCCGGCAGCTTGACGAGGTAATCGTTCGAGCCGGCCGCGAACGCCGCGCTTTTGACGAGCGGCTCTTCTTTGGTCGATAGCGCGATGATCGGGATGTCGCGCGTGGCCGCGTTCAGCCGATATTGCCGCACCAGCGTCAGACCGTCGGCGCCCGGCATCGCGAGATCTTGCAGAATCACCGTCGCGCGAGTTTCCTCGGCGCAGCGCACCGCGTCTTCCCAGGACGCGCAGTAGTGAAAGTCGACGCCCGGCTCGTCGGCGAGCGCCTCGCGCACCGCGTCGGCGATGACCGACTGGTCATCGACCAGCAGCACCGTGATCGGGCACTCGCCCGCCGGCGCGCCGGCGAGGATGCGCGCGAACGAGTCGTCGATGGCGAGACGCGGTGGATCCTCCGCGACGAGCGCATGCGCCTGCGCCTGTGCTTCGTCTGCGGGATGCAGCGTTGCGACGTTCTGGGGCGGTTTAGAGGTGTCCATGTGGTTCAGCGCGAATGAAGGTCAGGGAAGGCACGTCAGATTGCGGAGAGGCGGGGCGCTCTTTGACCATTGCCTTTGGTCAGATAATAGTCGGCGCCCGCGACAAGACCAGCCCGGCAATCGTCCTCGCTGAAGCGGCGCAATGCTCTGCGTAGGCTGACGCTTCCGACGTTATGCGCCTGTTACAGAGTTAATGTCCGGTTACCAACTGCAGCATCTATTTCCGCCCGCGCCAGCGACAATTCGTCCATGCTTGAACGGCGGGAGCTCAATATGAAAAAGATCGCAGCGGCGTTGGTAATGGCGGGTAGTTTGACGGTGGCGGCCCAGGCGTCCGCGCACGGACACGGCGGCGACGTGTTGGGTGCGCTGATCGGCGGCGCGGTGCTGGGCGCGGTGGTCAGCTCGGCGTTGACGCCGGCACCATTGGTCGCGTATCCGCAGCCGGTTTATGCCGAGCCCGCGTATCAGCCCGCGCCGGCCTACGTGGCACCGCCGCCCGGCTATTGCTATGACCAGTATCAGCGCGCCTATGTCGCGTGCGGCGCACCGCCGCCCGGACAGTACGGCTATGCACAGCCGCAACCCGAGCCGCAGTGGTGAACGTGGCATGGTTCTGATGCGCGGATGATCCAGACTGGCAGCGCGCAGACAAAAAGGCCGTCGCTCGATGCGACGGCCTTTTTTCATTGAGGCACGCCTTAATGCTTGTGATGCAGCCACTCCGCGTAATGCGTGTCGAGCCAGCGCTCGAGCTTGGGCGGTTTGGACGGGTCGCGGTGACGCGACATCATCCAGATGGCGAAGCCGACCACCAGCATGACCGCAGGCCCCATCAGATAGGCGAGCATTGATTCAGGCATCGAAACCTCCGTATCTGCTTGCATCCATCTCTCAGTGTAGGCGAAGGAAGCGGGGAAAGAACGATGATGTGAAACGGTCGTGAATAGCGGAAAAAGGCGCATTTTCGCGCGGTTTAGAAACCTTATTTTTTAATGACTTTCCTTTGTTTGATTAGGTTTGCGACGAGGTCGCATCGGCCTGTGTACCATCCCGATTCCGGCATGGCGGCAAGCGTCACATCTCGCCAAAACCCATGACGATGCCGTCAAGCCTTCCCGTTCGCGGTCTGCCGTGCGACTTCCATCTGGCTATCGACAAAGTCCGCCCAACTCTGAAGCATGCGACGGTCCCGCGCTGCTTCGTCGGTTGCTTCACGATTCGTGATGTCGCGTGTCGCGGCTGATTGCTGCTCCATGTCGCGCAGATGCGTCGACGCGGTGCGACGAAAGTCATGCAGCACGAAATGCTCGACGTCGAGCCCCAATGCCTTGACCGCCTGGTTCAGCGTACTTTTCGCGATCGGCCGATCGTCGCCCCTGACGCTCGGGAACACGTACGTCTCGCTGGTGCGCGCGCGCTGCAGCTCGCGCAGCCGCGCAACCGCCTGACGCGGCAGACGTACGATGCGGTCCTCGCGCGCGTTCAGGCGGGCAGCGGGGATTGTCCATAGCGCGTTGTCGAGATCGAACTCGGCCCATCTGGATTCGATGAGGTCCGATTTGCGCGCCATCGTCAGCACCAGCAGGTGCAGCGCTAGCTTCAGCGGACGGCGGATATTCGACGTGTCGATGGTGCGCAGCATGACGCCGATCTCGGCGCCGGACAGCACGCGGGTGCGGCTGTCGAAGGTCGCGATCGAGCGCGCCGGCACGACTTCCGCGGGGTTGCTGGTCGCAAGCTGACGTGCGATCAGGTATGCGTACAGGCGCTTCACGACGTTGCGCGTGTGCAGCGCCATTTTCGGCGCGCCGCGGCTTTTGATGCGCTCACAGATCGCGACGATGTCGTCAGCGGTGACCGCGCCGATCGGCTTGTTGCCGATCGCGGGCAGCACGTCCTTGTCGAGCGCGCGCCGGGTGGTGCGGCGATATTCGTCCGACTTGCCGGCTAGCGCCGTCGCGAGATAAAGCTCGGCCGCTTCGCGCAGCACGTCGGCCTTGCTTTCGGCACCTCGATCGCGCCGCGCGGTCGCGACCGGCGAGATGCCCTGCGCGACGAGTGCCGCGTACCTCTGGGCCTTCGCGCGCGCGACGCGCAGCGAAATCATCCGGTAATCGCCGATCGTCGCGAGCGGCTGACGCTTGCCATTCAACGTATAGCGGAAGCGCCAGACCTTGGTGCCGGTCGTCATGACTTCGATCACGAGGCCGTTGCCGTCGGCGACACAGTAGCGGGTCGCGCGCGGTTTGAGCGCGCGGATCTCGGATTCGGTGAGCGGGGTGGCGAGGCGGGGCATGCTTTGGGGACGCTGTACGTCGTTAAGGTTCGGACAGCGGGGATTTTAGACTTTTACCACGGTTGTGTACCAAAAATCTTAGGGGTTTTTGGTTGACAGAATGCGATTTTCGATTGCGTGGCAGCAGCGGCTATTCGACCGCAGAACGTTATGTCGCCGCGGAATTCTGCTGACTCGCGAGTTCGGCGTTACTTGCCGATACAGAATCGGCTGAAAATCACTCCGAGGAGATCGTCCGAGCTGAACTCACCCGTGATCGAATTCAACTGATCCTGCGCGAGCCGCAATTCCTCGGCGAACAGATCGAGTGCCTGCGCGTTCTGCTCCGCATGCGCGGCAGCGGTCGCCAGATGCTCGTCGGCCGCACGCAATGCAATCAGGTGACGCTCGCGCGCGAGATAGACGCTCTCCGCGCCCGCCTGCCAGCCGGCAATCCGCAGCAGTTCGTCGCGCAACAACGCGACGCCGTCACCCTTCTTCGCCGAGAGCCGCACCTCGCTGAGTTCGAGATCGGCGTCGAGCGCCTGCGTGGCGGGCGCGAGTTCGGTCAGGTCGGTCTTGTTCAGCACACGCACGACCGGCACTCCGCGCGGAAAACGTCCGGCGATCGTTTCGTCGTCGGTCGTCATGCCGGCGCGCGCGTCGAGCAGATGCAGCACCACGTCCGCGCGCTCGATCTCGCCCCATGTACGCTCGATGCCGATCTTCTCGACCTCGTCCTCGGTGTCGCGCAGGCCCGCCGTGTCGATCACGTGGAGCGGGATGCCTTCGATCTGGATTGTCTGCGCGACCTTGTCGCGAGTCGTGCCGGCGATCGGTGTGACGATCGCGAGTTCGGCGCCAGCGAGCGCATTCAGCAGCGACGACTTGCCGACGTTCGGCTGCCCCGCCAGCACGACCGACAAACCCTCGCGCAGCAGCGCTCCCTGGCGTGCCTCGCTCAGCACATGCGCGAGACGCTCGCGAATGCGCGCGAGCTTGCCGCGCGCGTCGGCGGCTTCGAGGAAGTCGATTTCCTCTTCCGGGAAGTCCAGCGTCGCTTCGACCAGCATCCGCAGCGTGATCACCTCTTCGACCAGCGCGTGGATGTCGCGCGAGAACGCGCCGTCGAGCGAGCGGCCGGCTGAACGCGCGGCGGCCTCGGTGCTCGCCTCGATCAGATCGGCGACGGCTTCGGCCTGCGCGAGGTCGAGCTTGTCGTTCAGAAACGCGCGACGCGTGAATTCGCCGGGCTCGGCGAGCCGCAGGCCGAACGCGCGGCCGGCGTCGATGCAGCGCTGCAGGACCAATTGCAGCACGACCGGCCCGCCATGGCCCTGCAGTTCGAGCACGTGCTCGCCGGTATACGAATGCGGCGCCGGAAAGTACAGCGCGATGCCGCGGTCGAGCGGATTGCCGCTCGCGTCGAGAAACGGCACGTAGCTCGCGTGACGCGCCGCGAGCGTCTGGCCGGTGAGGGCCTGCATCAAAGGCTGGGCCGCCGCCGCGCCGGCACGGCCGAACGAAATCCGCACGACGCCGATGCCTCCCCGGCCGGGCGCGGTAGCAATGGCAACGATGGGATCGGAGTCGGTCGTGTGCATGTGAAGTCTGCGAAACGGGAGGGGAAGGGCAGGGCCGCGTTGGTCGAGTCGGCGCGAGGCATTGTAACGCGCGCGCTTCTGACGAAAGGGCTCGCGGGAAGGACACGAAGCGGGTGACGCGTCTGTTTTCGCTATCGCTTGAACATCTCAGATTTATCTCAAGTAAGCTAGGATTATTATCGCGCTACTTAAGAATAATTGAGACTCGGCAGCACCTGCTGTTCAGGCAAAGCCAAGCCAGTCAATAAAGAGATGAAAAAAATCGAATTCGGGCAACGCTTTATCGGGCGCACGCTGCAAGCTAAAACTATCTCAAATAAGAGAAAACAAAGCTTGGTCGGTTGTCAACTGGTCGAACGCTGAATTGCACAATCTGGCCCATGCCGACCGACAAAGAAAAAGCCGCCTTCGCCAAGAGGCTGAAGGATCTGCTCGAGCCGCTGAAAATCCGCGGCGGGACGAAACTCGCCGAGCAGTTCAATCTTCGCTATCACGGCGAGCGTCCCGTAACACCCCAGACCGCGCACAAATGGCTGACGGGTACGACGATTCCGAAGCCGGACAAGTTGCGCACGCTCGCCGAATGGTTGAACGTCAACGAGCACTGGCTCCATTACGGACCGCCGCCCGGCGCCAGCGCACGGCCGATGGCCCGTGGCGAAAAATATCCGCCGACACCCGAAACGATCGAGCTCGCGTCGAAGATTGCATCGTTGACCCCAAAGGATCGGAATCTGGTCGAGGAAATGATCGTGCGCTTTTACGGCGAAGATTCCGACGAAGAGTGAACGTCGAAAACCGTCGCATTTGCTTCGACCGCACCATGAAAAAAGCCGCCCGGTTCGCGCCGGGCGGCTTTTCGTTTTCAGCTTTGCGACGCAATATCAGGCCGGCTTCGCCTTCGAAGTGCCCATCATCCGCGTGATGTAGTACTGCTGCGCGATCGACAGCACGTTGTTCACGACGTAGTACAGCACGAGACCCGCGGGGAAGAAGAAGAACATCACCGAGAACGCGATCGGCATGAACATCATCATCTTGGCTTGAACCGGGTCTGGCGGCGTCGGGTTCAGCTTGGTCTGCAGGAACATCGATACGGCCATCAGCACCGGAAGGATGAAATACGGGTCCTGCTGCGACAGATCCTGAATCCACCAAATCCACGGCGCGCCGCGCATTTCCACCGACGACAGCAGCACCCAGTACAGCGAGATGAACACCGGAATCTGGATCACGACCGGTAGACAGCCGCCGAACGGATTGACCTTCTCGGTCTTGTACAGCTCCATCAGCGCCGCGTTCATCTTCTGCGGATCGCCCTTGAAGCGCTCGCGCAGTGCCTGCATGCGCGGCGTGATCGCCTTCATGCGCGCCATCGACTTGTAGCTCGCGGCCGACAGCGGGAAGAACACCGCCTTGATCAGCAGCGTGAGCAGCACGATCGACCAGCCCCAGTTGCCGACGTAGCTGTGGATCTTCGACAGCAGCCAGAACAGCGGCTTCGCGATGATCGTGACCCAGCCATAGTCCTTCACCAGATCGAGGCCCGGCGCGATGCCCGCGAGCATCTGCTCTTCTTCCGGACCGGCGAACAGACGCGCGGACACGCTGACGGTCTGGCCCGGCTGGATGGTCGGCATTGCCTGCTTCATACCGACGCGATACAGCGACGGATCGATCTTCTCGGCGTAGAAGTCACGCTTCACGCCTTCCTGCGGAATCCAGGCCGACGCGAAGTAGTGCTGGACCATCGCGACCCAGCCGTCGTTGGCCGACGCCACGAAGTTCTGCTTGTTCTTGTCGAGATCGCTGAACGTCATCTTCTGGAAGTGATGCTCGTCCGTGTAGACGGCCGGTCCGATGAACGTGTGCGAGAAGCGCGGCGTTTCGACCGGCTGGTCGTCGCGCACGAGTTCCATATAGACCTGCGGCGTCACCGGCGAGGTGCCGACGTTCTGGACCTTCGTCTCGACGCCGATCACGTAGCTGCCGCGCGTGAAGGTGTACGTCTTGATGACCCGGAGGCCGCCCTTTTCCGGCGACTCGAAACTCATCTGGAACGAGTTCTGACCTTCCGCCAGCTGGGTCGGCTGATTCGGCATCAGCGTGAAGACGTCGTTGTGATTCGGGAAGTCGCCGCCGAGCAGGCCGGTGCGTGCGAGATACGTGTGGCTGTTGGTCTTGTCGAACAGCGTAATCACGAGATCCGGCTGCTTGCCGTCGCCCTGCTTGATGAGCGACAGGCGCGACAGTGTGCCGCCGCGGGTGTCGATTTCGCCGGTGTAGACGTCTGTGCCGAACTTCACGAGATGCGATTGCTCGGCCGCCGGCGCGTTGCCGGGCGCGGCCGCGTTAGTGGCCGGCAGGTCGGCCGGCTGGGTGCCCGGCGTCGTGGTGCCCGGCGCGGCAGTGCCGGCGGTCTGGGTTGGCGTCGTGCTCGGGAAGAACATCGACGGGCGTCCGTGGTCGCGTTGCCAGTTGTCGAACAGCATGACAGCTGACATAAAAAAGATGACCCATAGGACGGTGCGTTTGATATCCATGCGTTGTCTCAGTGTCGATGGAACGGCGCGTCAGCGCTTTTCAGAAGTGGGTGGCGGGACGAGATCGATGCCGCCCGCGGAAAACGGGTGACAGCGGCAAACACGCCTCACGGCGAGATAAGTCCCGCGCGCGGCGCCATGATACTGGATTGCCTCGCGCGCGTAATCAGAGCAGGAAGGGTAAAAACGGCACCGGTTGCCGAGCATGGGGCTCACGGCAAGCTTGTAAAAACGCAATAAAGCGAGAAGTACCGTTTGCATGGCAGATGCGGCCGTACGGCGCCGCGCAACGTGGAGTACCGGGCGACGCCCGCGCCCTGTAGCTGCCGGCGCAACGCCCGTTGCGGCGACCGCTGTGCGGGCGGTCACTGCGTCATTCCGTCCTGGGCGCCTCCGCGGGCGGCGCCTGACGACGGGTAATTTCGCGCGCTGCCTTGTCGAGCAACGCCTCGATTTCGCTGCGGCACAGCGCCTTCAACGGCGGCGATGCCGCGCTCGGCAAAGCTTTTTTGTCGAAACGCGTGTGTAGACGCAGCAGCACATCCCAACCGCCGAATTCCGCGCGACGCAGCCGGAAGGCTTCACGCGCAATCCGACGCACCAGATTCCGCGTGGCCGCGCGCGGCGCATACTTCTTGCCGATCACGAGGCCAAGACGCGCCTCGTTGCCGGTGGGGCGACCGTACACGACGAAGTGCGCGGTACGGCGCCACGGCCGCAAACGAAAAACGGATGAA
Organism: Paraburkholderia sp. BR13444; assembly: GCF_040948755.1. Taxonomy (NCBI): domain Bacteria; kingdom Pseudomonadati; phylum Pseudomonadota; class Betaproteobacteria; order Burkholderiales; family Burkholderiaceae; genus Paraburkholderia; species Paraburkholderia sp. BR13444. The sequence continues at coordinate 137,686 of NZ_JBFPKM010000010.1, forward strand.
AATTCATCCGTTTTTAGCAGCCTTGCGGCTTTGGGGAAGGCGGCTTGCGCTCGCAACGGAACCGAGCCCGGTTGCTGCGCCCCGGCCGCTCCCGCTTCGCCGCGGGCTTCGGTCACAGCGCGCAATCCGCTTGCCTTAGATCGCGAGGCGCTTGCGGCCCTTCGCGCGACGTGCGTTGATGACCTTGCGGCCGCCAGCGGTCTTCATGCGAACGCGGAAGCCATGGGTGCGCTTGCGACGGGTAACGGAAGGTTGGTAAGTACGTTTCATGTTGCTCTCACTTGATCGAAAAAAACCGCGCGATCATCGCTGAAAGCGCAATGGCCGGTGGTTTACTGGAATTGGTTTTCGCGGAACCCGCTATTTAAACTGGTTTTCCGTTGGCCGTCAATAGTTTAGCCTGCTTCCGACGCAGCCGGGGTTTGCCGGGCGCGGTGATCGGACCCTGTGGATAACTCACTTTCGGGTCCGTTTTGGCGTTAGAATCTCGCCTTACTTCCCAAAAATGTTGCACGTCGCTCCGGCACGCTTGTCCCGCAGACCCTTGTGGCACAAGCGCCTGGGGCCGTTACGCCTGGCTGCTCAGGGCCTTGTTGCGGGCGCGCGACAGGGGCAGCGGCGACCGCCGTGCACACCATAACGATAGCAACTTGATGAACGAATTCTGGCAACACTGTTCCGCATTGCTGGAGCGTGAGCTTACGCCCCAGCAGTACGTGACGTGGATCAAACCCTTGGCCCCGGTCGCCTTCGACGCCGATGCGAACACGTTGAGCATTGCCGCGCCGAACCGCTTCAAGCTCGACTGGGTCAAGAGCCAGTTCTCCGGCCGCATCGCGGATATGGCCCGCGATTTCTGGCACGCGCCGGTGGACGTGCAATTCGTACTGGATCCGAAAGCCGGTATGCGCGGCCCGGCGGCCGCTGCGCCGACTCCGTCGTCGGCGCGCCCGGCTTCGACCGCGCCGCAAGGCGGTAATGCCGGCGGCGTCGCAGCCGTGGATGCCGCCGTTGGCGCCGTGCAGGCCGCGCATGCCGCGCGCGCGAATCCCGCAGCCGCGGCAGCGGCGCTCGCCGCGCAAAACGCGAATCCGCGCAGCGCCGCCGAAGACGCCGCCGACCTCGATCTGCCGAGCCTCGACGCGAACGAAGCCGCCGCTGGGCGCCGCACGTGGCGGCCGGGCCAAGGCGCGGGCGCGGCGGCAACCAGCGAAAGCGACTCGATGTACGAGCGCTCGAAGCTGAACCCCGTCCTGACCTTCGACAACTTCGTGACCGGTAAGGCGAATCAGCTCGCCCGCGCTGCGGCGATTCAGGTCGCCGACAATCCCGGCATCTCGTATAACCCGCTGTTCCTGTACGGTGGCGTGGGCCTCGGCAAGACCCACCTGATCCATGCGATCGGCAACCAGTTGCTGATGGACAAGCCCGGCGCGCGGATTCGCTACATCCACGCGGAACAGTACGTGTCCGATGTCGTGAAGGCGTACCAGCGCAAGGCGTTCGACGACTTCAAGCGCTACTACCACTCGCTCGACCTGCTGCTGATCGACGATATTCAGTTCTTTTCGGGCAAGTCGCGCACACAAGAGGAATTCTTCTACGCATTCGAGGCGCTGGTCGCAAACAAGGCGCAGGTGATCATCACGAGCGATACGTATCCGAAGGAAATCTCGGGTATCGACGACCGCCTGATCTCACGCTTCGACTCGGGTCTGACGGTGGCGATCGAGCCGCCCGAACTCGAAATGCGCGTCGCGATTCTGATGCGCAAGGCGCAATCGGAGTTCGTGAGCCTGAACGAGGACGTGGCGTTCTTCGTCGCGAAGCATCTGCGCTCGAACGTGCGTGAGCTCGAGGGCGCGCTGCGCAAGATCCTCGCGTATTCGAAGTTCCATGGCCGCGAAATCACGATCGAACTGACCAAGGAAGCGCTGAAAGATCTGCTGACGGTGCAGAACCGGCAGATCTCGGTGGAAAACATCCAGAAGACGGTCGCCGACTTTTACAGCATCAAGGTCGCGGACATGTATTCGAAGAAGCGTCCGGCGAACATCGCGCGGCCGCGGCAGATCGCGATGTACCTGGCGAAGGAACTGACGCAGAAGAGCCTGCCGGAAATCGGCGAGCTGTTCGGCGGGCGCGACCACACAACGGTGCTGCACGCTGTGCGCAAGATCGCCGACGAGCGCAGCAAGGACGCGCAGTTGAACCACGAACTGCACGTGCTGGAACAGACACTGAAGGGCTAAATGGGCTGGCCGCACGCGACTGCGAAACAGACGGCGGCCCAATCGCTGTGACATAGAGAAACGGGCAGGGGACCAACAACCCGGCGGCGCAGCCGGGTCCTGACGGGGAATGGCAAGGAACGCGACGGCAAGCGGGCAGAAGCGACGCAAAAACGCGGCGAACCCGCGATGAATTTGCGGTGGAACCGGCGCGGAGTGGCGGAAAAACGCGCCTGCGAACCGGTAGCGCCGGGCAGCGGCGTGAAAAACCGTCGGCAACCCGGACTACGTCCCGCAAAATCGACCTGTTTATTCCCGAACTCGCCCCCATTTTAGTGAGGCGGTCCCGTTTTCAGGCACAATACAGGTTTAACCGCCCGGCGGCGACGGGCGGATTTCACGCCGTGTCGGGCGCTTTTCAGGGCGCCGGCGGGGAGCCGTGGCTGTACGCTGAAATGCTTGTCCCGTAAGGCGTGCAGGCCGTTATATCAACGAAGGAACCCTATGCAACTGGTCAAGACCGAACGCGACAACCTCCTCAGGCCGCTGCAAACCGTGAGCGGCATCGTCGAACGCCGCCATACGTTGCCGATCCTCGCCAATTTGCTGATCACCAAGAACGGTCCTGACGTATCGTTCCTGTCGACCGACCTCGAGTTGCAGATCACCACGCGCGCCGATTTCGGCGTGGGTGGCGATTCGGTCGCGACCACGGTGGCGGCGCGCAAGCTCCTCGACATTCTGCGCGCCATGCCCGACGGCCAGGTCACGCTGACGTTGAACGACAAGCGCCTGACAGTGCAATCCGGCAAGAGCCGCTTTGCGCTGCAGACGCTCGCCGCGGACGAATTCCCGACCGTCGCTCAGGCTAAAGACTACGGCGCGAGCCTCGTGGTTCCGCAAAAGACGTTCCGCCAGTTGCTCGGCATGGTCCATTTCTCGATGGCCCAGCAGGACATCCGCTACTACCTGAACGGCATGCTGCTGGTGGTGGACGGCGATCAGCTGATGGCGGTCGCGACCGACGGCCATCGTCTCGCGTTCTCGTCGATGAAGATCGAGGGCTCGTTCGCGCGCCAGGAAGTGATCATTCCGCGCAAGACGATTCTCGAACTGCAGCGCCTGCTCGAAGACATCGACGACACGGTCAAGATCGACATCGCGCAGACCCAGGTCAAGTTCACGTTCGGCCAGGTCGAACTCGTGTCGAAGCTCGTGGAAGGCAAGTTCCCCGACTTCCAGCGAGTGATTCCGAAGTCCCACAAGAACAAATTCCAGATCGGCCGTGAAGAACTGCAGCGCTCGCTGCAACGTGCGGCGATTCTGACGTCGGATAAGTTCAAGGGCGTGCGCTGCATCGTCGAGCCGGGCCAGTTGAAGATCATGTCGACCAACGCCGATCAGGAAGAGGCGCAGGAAGAACTGGAAATCGCATACGACGGCGACAGCGTCGACATCGGGTTCAACGTCACGTATCTGCTCGACGTGCTCGCGAACCTGAAGGTCGACATGTTGCAGGTGAGCCTGGGTGATGCCAGCTCCAGCGCGTTGATCACGATTCCCGAGAACGACGAATTCAAGTACGTGGTGATGCCGATGCGCATCTGACGCGTCCAACATCAAGAAGAACACCAAGGGGCGCAGCGCCCCTTTGGCGTTTTTATGGCGTTTTGAAAAGTCCAGAGCAGCAATCTCGCAGTAACGCAGAACCGGAAAAAATCCATGACTGACATGAACAATACGCAGCCCGATAATAGCTACGGCGCCTCGTCCATCCAGATCCTCGAAGGTCTGGAAGCCGTGCGCAAGCGGCCTGGAATGTACATCGGGGATACATCGGATGGCACCGGTCTGCACCACCTCGTGTTCGAAGTGCTCGACAACTCGATCGACGAAGCGCTCGCCGGGCATTGCAACGACATTCAGGTGATCATCCACGCGGACAACTCGATCTCGATCACCGACAACGGCCGCGGCGTGCCGACCGGCCTGAAGATGGACGACAAGCACGATCCGAAGCGCAGCGCCGCCGAAATCGTGATGACCGAGCTGCACGCCGGCGGCAAGTTCGACCAGAACAGCTACAAGGTGTCGGGCGGCCTCCACGGTGTCGGCGTGTCGTGCGTCAACGCGCTGTCGGCGTGGCTTCGCCTCACGGTGCGCCGCGACGGCAAGAAGCACTTCATGGAATTCCACCGTGGCGTGCCGCAGAACCGCGTGCTCGAAGAAATCGACGGCGTGACCACGTCGCCGATGCAGGTGATCGGCGACACCGAAAACCGCGGCACCGAAGTGCATTTCATGGCCGATGACACGATTTTCGGCAACGTCGAATATCACTACGACATTCTCGCGAAGCGGATTCGTGAGCTTTCGTTCCTCAATAACGGCGTGCGGATTCGCTTGCTCGATCAGCGCTCGGGCAAAGAGGAAGATTTCGCGTTCGTCGGCGGCGTGAAGGGCTTTGTCGAGTACATCAACAAGAACAAGTCCGTGCTGCACCCGAACATCTTTCACATCATGGGTGAAAAGGATGGTGTGGGCGTCGAAGTGGCGATGCAGTGGAACGACAGCTACAACGAAAACGTGCTGTGCTTCACGAACAATATTCCCCAGCGCGACGGCGGCACGCACCTTACCGGTTTGCGTGCGGCGATGACGCGCGTGCTTAACAAGTACATCGCCGATCACGAAGTCGCGAAGAAGGCGAAGGTCGAAACGTCGGGCGACGACATGCGTGAAGGGCTGTCGTGCGTGCTCTCGGTGAAGGTGCCGGAGCCGAAGTTCAGCTCGCAGACGAAGGACAAGCTGGTGTCGTCGGAAGTCCGCGCGCCGGTGGAAGAAGTAGTCGCGAAGGCGCTCGAGGAATTCCTGCTCGAGACGCCGGGCGACGCGAAGATCATCTGCGGCAAGATTGTCGATGCGGCGCGTGCGCGCGATGCGGCGCGCAAGGCACGTGAGATGACGCGTCGAAAGGGTGTGCTCGATGGCGTTGGTTTGCCTGGGAAGCTCGCGGATTGTCAGGAAAAGGATCCGGCGAAGTCGGAGATTTATATCGTCGAGGGTGACTCGGCGGGTGGGTCGGCGAAGCAGGGGCGTGATCGGAAGTTCCAGGCTATCTTGCCGCTGCGCGGTAAGGTGCTCAACGTCGAGAAGGCGCGCTATGACAAGCTGCTTTCTTCCGAGCAGATCGTTACGCTGATTACCGCGCTTGGATGCGGCATCGGCAAGGAAGACTACAACCTCGACAAACTGCGTTATCACCGCATCATCATCATGACCGATGCTGACGTTGACGGCGCGCACATCCGGACGCTGTTGTTGACGTTCTTCTATCGGCAGATGCCGGAGATGATCGAGCGCGGGTATATCTATATCGCGCAGCCGCCGCTGTACAAGATCAAGGCGGGGAAGGATGAGCGGTATCTGAAGGATGAGTCGGAAGTTAATGCGCATATTCTTCGGCTCGCGTTGCAGGGGTCGGAGTTGGCGGCTTCTGAAGGTGCGACTCCGATCACTGGGGATGCGCTCGGTGAGTTGGCTCGGTCGTATCTGTTGGCACAGGCGGTAGTTGATCGGTTGAGCCGACTGTACGACGCTGGCGCGCTCGAGGCGGTGATGGATGGCGTCGCTGTCGACCTCTCCAGCGAGCAGGCGGCCGAGGCTTCGGCTCGCGCGCTCGAAGCGAAGCTGCGGGATGATGCGCTGAAGCCCGATGTGACCGTGACCACGATGTATGACCCGGTGCGGGAACTGCGCTCGCTGCGCGTCGCGCGCACGCATCATGGGAATCAGAAGATTTCCGTGATCGATGAAGAGTTTCAGCTGACTGCCGATTATCAGCAGCTTGTTAATACCGCTAATACGTTTAAGGGGTTGATTGGGGCTGGCGCTGTGATCAAGCGCGGGGAGCGGAGTATGGCTGTCACCGACTTCAAGAGTGCAATGAAGTGGTTGCTGGCCGACGCTGAGCGGAATATGTCCAAGCAGCGCTATAAAGGCCTCGGTGAGATGAATCCTGAGCAGCTTTGGGAGACGACCATGGATCCGCAAGTGCGGCGTCTTCTTCGGGTGCAGATTGAGGATGCTATTGCTGCTGATGGCATCTTTACTACGCTTATGGGGGATGATGTGGAGCCGCGTCGGGCTTTCATTGAGTCTAATGCGCTTAGGGCGGGGAATATTGATGTTTGAAGTGGAGGATTGGCCGGGCCGATGATTTAACCGGCGATCGGTGTTTGTCCGGGCCTGCAAGTTGGAAGACTTGCAGGCCCTTTCTTTTTTGCCGCCATCGCATGCCTAAGGGAGAGGCGCTACGATATTCGTCGCTACAAAAAATGACGTTAGGTTAACCTCCAACTTATCCACATCGCCCTCTGGACAACTCCTGTAAAAGCCGCCGAACACGTTGTGGGCGAAACCTTGATAAAGCCTCAGCGTTTACGGGTCGATAAAAAATTTTCCCTGGCTCCGTTAACCTGTCCGCGCGCGCTCCCAAGGGTTATCGATTCCGCAGCGCGTTGATCCGTAAACGAACTTCCAAGTTATCCACAGCCGAACGCATCACTTGTTAACTATTACTACGTATACATATACAAACTCTATAAAAACAGAGAAGCAAGCCGGAATCCGCGCACCGTATGCGCACACAACGGCAGCAACATCCCAGCCACGCGCCCCTCACGCCAACGGCAAACAAATCTCCGTAACCAACTCCGCCGGCGCCGTCTCCTTGGGACTATTCAAATACTCCTCAAACACCGGCGCATCTGCTGCCTCTCGTCCAGACTGCACGAGCCAGGTCCCATATATCCACTCATAAGCCGCCCGCATATCGCTATACGGCCCAACATGCCGCAACACCGCATACTCCCCACCGCGTATACGCGTGACAGAAACCGCCCCACCCATCCCAACAGCCCGTGCCGCCTCAGCCATCACCGGCCCCGGCAACAACACCCCCGCCTTCGACCGCAAGGCAGCTTCCTCGACCACCCCCGGATCATCGAAGTAAACTCCGATCATCCGCATCTGCCCCGCAAGCAGATTATGTTTCCCAAGCCACCCAAACAACGCATCAAAAGCCTTGCCGATCTGCATATAAGGCCCGACATGATCGACCGACAGAATCTCCATCGGCTCCACATAACGAATCACGACCTCACGAATCGTCGTCATCTGATCGTCTCCTGAGAGCGCCGGCCGAAACCGGCTATGAGTGCCTTTCTTTCGATACTCCGCCGGCGGCACACCAAACACCGCGCGAAACGTCCGCGAAAACGATTGCAAACTGCTATACCCCGCACGCTCGGCGATCTGAGCAATCGGCATCGAACTATTCGCAAGAAACCCCGCTGCGTGATGCAACCGTAAGCGCCGCACGGTGGTCGCGACCGTCTCGCCATACATCGCCTGATAGATCCGGTGCCAGTGATATGGCGACAAACAGGCAATCTCCGCCAGCCGTCCGATATCGAGCGGTTCGTCGAGGTGATCGTAGATATGGTCGAGTACGCGTGCGAGTCGCGTTTCGTATCGAGCCCGTTGATCTGATTCGTGCATGACTGACTGGACCGCAGAAAATTGGCGCGAGAGGATGCGAACAAGGTACCACGCTGGCGCATGCCAGCCGTTTACCAAAACCTGCGGATTTAACGTAGTCCGCGACAAGCGGATTAAGCACCTGTTGACCGCGCGATGCGCGCGCACAAACGGAAGTGCCCGGCGCAGCCCCGGTAGGCAGCCAACCCCGGCAACGTGACGCTGCCCCAATTTGGCGCTATCGTGTAGTGCGCACCACCAGCAGCAAGCAACCCGCAGCATCAAACCGCCGTTCCCATTCCTACCCGCGCTCGCGCGAAGCAATGGAGCCGCAACCATGAGCTACACCGAATCGATCGGCAGTCGCACATACCGCTTCGCCGATCTGAAAACCGTGCTCGCAAAAGCGAGCCCGCAACGCTCCGGGGACCAGCTCGCCGGCATCGCGGCAGCAAGCGAAGAAGAGCGTGTCGCCGCCAAAATGGCGCTGGCACAAGTGCCGTTGCGCACGTTCCTGAACGAACCGCTGATCCCCTACGAAACCGACGAAGTCACCCGCCTGATCATCGACGATCACTCGCCACAAGCCTTCGCCCAAATCTCCCATCTGACAGTAGGCGACTTCCGCAACTGGCTGCTCAGCACCGCCACCGACACCGACGCACTAACCCGCGTCACCCAGGGCCTCACACCAGAAATGGTCGCCGCGGTCTCGAAGCTGATGCGCAACCAGGACCTGATCACCGCTGCCCGTAAACGCCCGGTCATCACCCGCTTTCGCAACACGGTCGGCTTACCCGGCCGCATGTCCGTCCGCCTGCAACCGAACCACCCAACCGACGACGTCAAAGGCATCGCCGCCTCGATGCTCGACGGCCTGATGTACGGCTGCGGCGACGCCCTGATCGGCATCAACCCCGCCAGCGACAATCTCACCGCGATCACGAAACTGCTGCAGATGATCGACGACTTCCGCCAGCGCTATCAGGTCCCGACGCAATCATGCGTGCTGACGCACGTAACCAGCACGATCGCCGCGATCGAAAAAGGCGCGCCGGTCGATCTCGTGTTCCAGTCGATCGCGGGCACGGAGCAAGCGAACGCGAGCTTCGGCATTTCGCTCGCGCTGTTGCAGGAAGCGTACGAGGCGGGGCTGTCGCTCAAACGCGGCACCGTCGGCAGCAATCTGATGTACTTCGAAACGGGGCAGGGCAGCGCGTTGTCGGCGGATGCGCATTTCGGCGTCGATCAGCAGACCTGCGAGGCGCGCGCATACGCGGTCGCGCGCAAGTTCAAGCCGTTTCTGGTGAACACGGTGGTCGGTTTCATCGGCCCCGAGTATCTGTACGACGGCAAGCAGATCACGCGCGCGGGTCTCGAGGATCACTTCTGCGGCAAACTGCTCGGCGTGCCGATGGGTTGCGACATCTGCTACACGAATCACGCGGAAGCGGATCAGGACGACATGGACAATCTGCTGACGCTGCTCGGCGTCGCGGGCATCAATTTCATCATGGGCGTGCCGGGTGCGGACGACGTGATGCTCAACTATCAGAGCACGTCGTTTCACGATGCGCTGTACGTGCGCGACGTGCTCGGTTTGCGGCGCGCGCCTGAATTCGAGGAATGGCTGGAGTCGATGCAGATCATCGATGAACGCGGCGCGTTGATCGGCGCATCGGCGCGGCAACCGCTGCTCGAAGGCGCGCGCGACTGGATGGGGATCGCATGAGCGAGAACGACGCACTCGACAAGGACCCGTGGAACGCGCTGCGTCGGTTTACGCAGGCACGCATCGCGTTGGGCCGCGCGGGCAACAGCCTGCCGACCGCGCCGCTGCTCGCGTTCAATCTCGCACATGCGCAGGCACGCGACGCTGTGCATCATCCGCTCGATGCGGACGCGCTTCACGCACGATTGCAAGAACAGGGTTTCAACACGCTCGACGTGCATAGCGCCGCGCCGGATCGCGAGCATTATTTGAGGCGACCTGATCTTGGGCGGCGTCTGTCGGATGAGAGTCGCACCACGCTTGCGCGTCTGCCAACGCAATCAAACGATGTGCTGTTCGTGATCGGTGATGGCCTATCGGCGTTTGCCGCATCGAAGCAGGCTGTACCGTTGCTGCAAGCGATACATCCAAAGCTGGCGGATTGGACCATCGGTCCCGTAGTGGTCGCGCGTCAGGCACGCGTCGCGCTTGGCGACGAGATCGGAGAATTGCTCGACGCGAAAATCGTAGTGATGCTGATCGGCGAGCGGCCGGGTTTGAGTTCGCCCGATAGCCTCGGCATCTACATCACGTACGCGCCGAAAGTGGGTTGCAGCGATGCGCAGCGCAACTGCATTTCGAACGTGCGCCCCGAAGGGCTCGACTATCCGCAGGCCGCGCATAAACTGCACTATCTGCTCACGCAGGCGAGGACGCTGAGACTCACGGGAGTGGGTTTGAAAGACGACAGCGATGATCTGCTGGCAAACGCGCCGACGCATCCGGCCGTGAGCGACGGTTCAACGTAGGGTGCAACGAGCGTAGACCTCGGACCCACTCACTTTCGCAACAACCTCAACCCATTTCCCACCACCAGCAAGCTCGCACCGACATCGGCGAACACCGCCATCCACATCGTGCCGAAGCCCATCAACGTCAGCACGAGAAACACGCTCTTGATGCCCAGCGCGAGCGAGATGTTCTGCACCAGCACCGCGTACGTCGCTTTCGACAGCCGGATGAACGCCGGAATCTTGCGCAGATCGTCGTCCATCAGCGCGACGTCGGCGGTTTCGATCGCCGTGTCGGTACCCATCGCCCCCATCGCGAAGCCGATATCGGCGCGCGCGAGCGCGGGCGCATCGTTGATGCCATCGCCGACCATGCCGACCGTCGCGCCATCGCTGGACCATTGCGCGATCGCGCCGATTTTGTCCTCGGGCAACTGATCGCCGCGCGCTTCATCGACGCCGACCTGATGTGCGATCGCCTCGGCAGTGTGGCGGTTGTCGCCGGTCAGCATCGCGGTGCTGACACCGAGCCGCCGCAATTCGCTGACGGCGGCGCGGCTCGTCTCCTTCACCGTGTCGGCGACCGCGAACAACGCGAGCACGCGTTGCGCGTCGGCGAGCATGACGACGGTCTTGCCCTGCTCTTCGAACGCATCGAGACGCGCTTCGAGTTGCGCCGAGCAGCGGCCCAGCTCTTCGATCAGGCGATGATTGCCGAGCCAGTAGGCGATGCCGCCGATGTCGCCGCGCACGCCGCGTCCAGCGATCGCTTCGAACGCATCGACGTGCAGGTGTTCGACGCCATCATCATTCGCGGCAGCAGCAATCGCCATCGAAACAGGATGATCGGAGCGGCCCGCGATGCTCGCCGCGAGCGAGCGATACCGGAGGGCGTCGGCCTCATTGCTAATGACCTCGAACTCCGTCTGTACCGGCTTGCCATGCGTAATCGTCCCGGTTTTATCCAGCGCCAGGCGGCTCAGCTTGCGCCCCTGTTCGAGGTAAACGCCGCCCTTGATCAGAATCCCCTTGCGCGCGGCAGCCGCGAGCCCGCTGACGATCGTCACCGGCGTCGAAATCACGAGCGCGCACGGACACGCGATCACGAGCAGCACCAGCGCCTTGTACACCCACGCGTGCCACGCTCCACCAAACACGATCGGCGGTATCAGCGCGACGGCGAGCGCAATCGCGAACACGATCGGCGTATACACCCGCGCAAATTCATCGACGAAGCGCTGCGTCGGCGCTTTCGTGCCCTGCGCCTCCTCGACCGCATGGATGATCCGTGCGAGCGTCGTGTTGCCAGCCGCAGCCGTCACACGGTAGTCGAACGAGCCCGCCTGGTTGATCGTGCCGGCGAACACATCGTCGCCGACGGCTTTGTCGACCGGCAGGCTCTCACCGGTGATCGGCGCCTGATCGACGCTCGACCGGCCCGCGACGATTTCGCCATCGAGCGCGATCCGCTCGCCCGGCTTCACGCGCACCAGCGCGCCGGGCGCGATCGAGTCGACGCGCACGAACTGCCACGCGCCGTCGGGCTGCTGCACGCTCGCCTCGGCGGGCGTGAGCCGCATGAGCCCTTCGATCGCGTCGCGCGCGCGGTCGAGCGAGCGCGCCTCGATCAGTTCGGCGATCGTGAAGAGCACCATGACCATCGCAGCTTCGGGCCATTGGCCGAGCAGTGCCGCGCCGGTCACGGCGATGCTCATCAGCGCATTGATGTTCATGTTGCCGTTGCGCAGTGCGACCCAGCCCTTACGATACGTCGTGAGCCCGCAGGAGGCGATCGCGACGACCGCGAGACCCGCCACTACCCACACAGGCGCACCAAGCCAACTAGCGGCTTCTGAGGTCGCCGCGATCACGCCGGAGAGGATCAACGGCCACCACGGCTTCTGTACGGCGCCAGAAGCCGCAATAGACGCCGCGCTGGCATTGCCGGCGCTGGCATCGCTCGCCAGTTCGGGCGTGAAGTCGAGCGAGCGCAGCGCGGCGAGGACCGGTTCGAGCGCATCCGACGCGTGGACGACGGTCAGCACGCGCTGCATCAGGTTGAAGTCCATGCTGCGCACATCCGGCATGCGAGCGAGTTTCTTGCGGATCAGCGCTTCTTCGGTCGGGCAGTCCATCTGCAGGATGCGGATCGCGGTGCGCAGGTCGTCGCCGACGGCCTCGGACGCCGGCAGGCGCAACTGCGTCGGCGTGAACGCGGTGGAGGCGCAGCAGGCGCCGTGAGAGTGACCGTGGTCATGGTCATGGCCATCGTCATGATCGTGTCCCTCATGCTGATGACCACTACCCGCGTCGGCACCATGAACGTGCTCATGCCCATGCGAATATCCGCGTTCCCCATCCGTATCCCTGCTATGAGCATGGTCGTGCCGTGCATCAACCTCCCCGCAAGCCCCGTGGCTACAGGCTTCGCCCACTTCTGGACGATCGGTGGCATAACGGTTGACTTCAGGCATTGGTGGCTTCCTCGTGCGATTTGTGGTCTAGTAAACACCTTGAAGCCACTACAAGGTCAAGGCCGCGTGGAGGAAAGGTCCATGAAAATCGGCGAACTGGCGAAAATCGCTCATTGCACGACGGAAACCATCCGTTTTTACGAAAAAGAGCGCCTGCTGCCCGAGGCGGAGCGCACCGAAGCCAACTACCGCAGTTACACGGCGAAGCACGTCGAGCGCTTGCGTTTCATCCGCAATTGCCGAGCGCTCGACATGACCCACGACGAAATCCGCGCATTGCTGCGTCTGACCGACGCGCCGGCGAACGGTTGCGGCGGCATGCATACGCTGGTCGAAGAGCACATTGCGCATGTCGACACGCGTATCGAAGAACTGCATCAATTGAAGGCGCAACTGACGACGCTGCGCGATCAATGCCACGGCGAGCATCCGGTCGAAGACTGCGGCATCGTGCACGGCCTGACCGACATGGATGTGGCCGTGCCGCGTCCGCGGCATACGCATCTCGGCTGACGCTATGCCGGCCGTCGTCGTGCGCTTTGAAGGCACGAAGCGGCGCCGGCGCAACAACCCCAGACACGGCAAGGCCGCGCGAGCGACCTTGCCGATCGATCATCGAATCCAGTTGGAGAATCAACGTGTTCACCTGTAGAAACCAGTCCTGCGGCGCGCAGTGGGAGCAATCCGACGTCGTCATCAAGAACGAAGGCCAGGGGCTCCTGTTCCGCTGTCCGCTGTGCGGCGCGCGCAACTACGTCGAGCGTTTCGACGGCGACGACGGCGAGGTGCTGTACGAGCAGCTGCCGGGCCGCCCCGATCATGGCCCGATGGCCGAGTAATCGCGATTTCTACAGACGACCCTATGAATAGTCCCACCCCCGCCGGCGCCGCATTCAGCGAACTGCCGCTCCCGCCCGCGACGCTCGCGAACCTGACGCAGCTCGGCTACCTCGAGATGACGCCGATCCAGGCCGCGAGCCTGCCGATCGCGCTCGCTGGCCATGATCTGATCGCTCAGGCGAAAACCGGTAGCGGCAAGACCGCGGCGTTTTCGCTGGCGCTGCTCGCGCGTCTCGACGCACGCAAGTTCGACACGCAGGCAATGGTGCTATGCCCGACGCGCGAACTCGCCGATCAGGTCACACAGGAAATCCGCCGACTCGCGCGCGCGGAAGAAAACATCAAGGTGCTGACCTTGTGCGGCGGCACGCCGATGCGTCCGCAGACGGCGAGCCTCGAACACGGCGCGCACGTCGTGGTCGGCACGCCGGGCCGCATCATGGATCACCTCGAACGCGGCACGCTCGTGCTGCAAGCGCTGAACACGCTCGTGCTCGACGAAGCCGACCGCATGCTCGACATGGGTTTCTTCGACGACATCGCGAAGGTCGTGCGGCAATGCCCGAAAGAGCGGCAAACGCTGCTGTTTTCGGCGACGTACCCGGAGGGCATCGCCAAGCTGAGCCAGCAATTCTTGCGAAACCCGAAGGAAGTGAAACTCGCCGAGCGGCACGACGACAGCAAGATCCGTCAGCGTTTCTACGAAGTGACCGAAGACGAGCGTCTGCACGCGGTCGGCCTGCTGTTGAATCACTACCGTCCGGTCAGCACGATCGCGTTCTGCAACACGAAGCAGCAGTGCCGCGATCTGCTCGACGTACTGCGCGCGCAAGGCTTTCATGCGCTCGCGCTGCACGGCGAACTCGATCAACGCGAGCGCGATCAGGTGCTGATCCAGTTCGCGAACCGCAGCTGCTCGGTGCTGGTCGCGACCGACGTAGCCGCGCGCGGCCTCGATATCGCGCAACTCGAAGCGGTGATCAACGTCGACGTGACGCCGGACCCGGAAGTGCACACGCACCGCATCGGCCGCACGGGCCGCGCCGATCAGGAAGGCTGGGCGCTGAGTCTCGCGAGCATGGACGAGATGGGGCGTGTCGGCGGGATCGAGCAGGCGCACAAGCGCGACGTCGAATGGCATAAGCTGGCCGAGCTGAAGGCGGCCAGCAACGACCCGCTGCTGCCGCCGATGGAAACGCTGCAGATCCTCGGCGGCCGCAAAGACAAGATCCGTCCCGGCGATGTGCTCGGCGCGCTGACCGGCGACGCCGGTTTCGCGGGCTCGCAGATCGGCAAGATCAACGTGACCGACATGTCGACTTATGTCGCGGTGGAGCGCAGCATCGCGCGCGAGGCGGTGCGCCGGCTCAGCGCGGGCAAGCTGAAGGGGCGCAAGGTCAAGGTCCGTTTAATGGACGAAGCGTGATTCACGCGAAGCGCCGGCTTTCCTTGAAAGTCCGATAACTCGAAAACGGCCGCATCTGCGGCCGTTTTCGTAGGCAAACCGCTCAGCATCACATTCCTTCATACCTACGCGGGTTCCCGCATTCGCCACCGCCTCCCCACAAACCATGATCCCGCTGGCTTACCCCGGCGCGCAGCGGCCTACCGCGAGCCATGACGAAAACGCATGCCGCGCATGACAAAGTTTCGATTGTGAGCGTTCTGTGGCTGATGCCTAATCACCCCACTGGAAGGAACGCCCCGCCGCCGCCGTTTCGTGCGGCCGCCAGCGGCTGAAGAAAGGGAGAAAGTCTTATGCAGAGCGCCACGCAAGCCCGCTCGAAACTGCCGGACGTCGGCACCACCATTTTTACCGTGATCGGCCAGCTGGCCGCGCAACACGATGCATTGAACCTGTCGCAGGGCGCACCGAATTTCGCGCCGGACCCGAAGCTCGTCGACGGCGTCGCACAGGCGATGCGCGCCGGTCACAACCAGTACGCGCCGATGGCCGGCATCGTCGCGCTGCGTGAAACGCTCGCGGACAAGGTGGAATCGCTGTACGGCGTGCGCTACGACCCGGCCAGCGAAGTGACGGTGCTCGCGAGCGCGAGCGAAGGGCTCTACTCGACGATCAGCGCGCTCGTGCATCCGGGTGACGAAGTGATCTACTTCGAGCCGTCGTTCGACAGCTATGGACCGATCGTGCGCCTGCAAGGCGCGAAGCCGGTTGCGATCAAGCTGTCGCTCGATCACTTCCGCGTGAACTGGGACGAGGTCGCCGCGGCGATCACGCCGAAGACGCGCATGATCATCGTCAACACGCCGCACAATCCGACCGCGACGATCTTTAGCGACGCCGATATCGAGCGGCTGAAGGCGCTCACGCGCAATACCGACATCGTGATTCTGTCCGACGAGGTCTATGAGCACGTCGTGTTCGACGGCGCGAAGCATCAGAGCATGGCGCGCCATTGTGAACTCGCGGAGCGCAGCGTGATCGTGTCGTCGTTCGGCAAGTCGTATCACGTGACCGGTTGGCGCGTCGGCTATTGCCTCGCACCCGCCGCGCTGATGGACGAAATCCGCAAGGTCCACCAGTTCATGGTGTTCTCCGCCGATACGCCGATGCAACACGCGTTCGTGGACGCGCTCGCCAATCGCGACAGCTATCTCGGCCTGTCCGACTTCTATCAGAAGAAACGCGATCTGCTCGCGCATGCGCTGCGCGAATCGCGCTTCGAGTTGTTGCCGAGCGAAGGCAGTTTCTTTATGCTCGCCCGGTTCCGCGGCTTCTCCGATGAAAGCGACAGCGATTTCGTGCTGCGCCTGATACGCGATGCGCGCGTCGCGACGATTCCGTTGTCGGCGTTCTACACCGACGGCACGGATTCGGGGCTGATTCGCCTGAGTTTCTCGAAGGACGACGCGACGCTGCTCGAAGGCGCGCGGCGTTTGTGTGAAATCTGAATGCGCGAGAGCACACTCCACGTATCGAAGTGATCAAGGTATTCGCAGAAAGAAGGGAGACGTTATGAAGATTCTTAAATGCCTGTTGGCGCTGGCCTGTGCCGGCGCGTCGCTCGCCACATGGTCGGCCGCCAGCGCCGCCGATACCGCGACGCTGCGTTTCGGCCTCGAAGCGCAGTACCCGCCGTTCGAATCGAAAGGACCGAACGGCGAACTGCAAGGGCTCGATATCGACGTGGGCAACGCGGTCTGCGCGGCCGCGCATATGACGTGCAAGTGGGTCGAAACCTCGTTCGACGGCCTGATTCCGGCACTGCAGGGCCGCAAGTTCGACGCGATCAATTCGGCGATGAACGCGACCGAACAGCGCCGTCAGGCGATCGATTTCACGACCGTCGTCTATCGCGTGCCGTCGCAACTGATCGCACGCAGCGACAGCGGTCTGCAGCCGACGCCTGAGTCGCTGAAGGGCAAGCGCATCGGCGTACTGCAAGGCTCGATTCAGGAGACCTTCGCGAAGGTGCATTGGGAACCGGCCGGCGTGACCGTTCTGCCGTATCAGGACCAGAACCAGGTCTATACCGATCTGACCGCGGGCCGTCTCGACGGCACGCTGGTGTTGGCGCCGGCCGGACAAACGGGCTTTCTGTCGAAGCCCGAAGGCAAGGGCTATGCGTTCGTCGGTCAACCGGTGCGTGACGACAAGATTCTCGGCAGCGGCATCGCATACGGCATTCGCAAGGGCGATACCGCGCTGCGCGACCAGTTGAACGCTGCGATTGCGAAAGTGCAAGCCGATGGCACGGTAAAGACGCTCGCCGCGAAATATCTCGGCAATATCGACGTCAGCGCCAAGTAATCGCCTCGCGTTCGGCCGGCGGCGCCGTTTGCGGGCGGCGTCGCGCGTTCGCTTGTTGGTCGGGCGTTTGACGGCTACGATACGGAGGCTTCGCGAAGTCGCAGACAACGGCGAAGTCGGCGGATCAACCGGAGAGCGCGCATGAGCGAGACGATCGAAGCGGCGAGCGCTGCAAACACCGCACGCGCAAAAGGTGCGGACGCGCCGCGCTTCTGGCGTAGCGAGGCGCTACCGTTCATCGAAGCACGCTCGATCGACGATGGCCGCAAGGTCTGCTACGCCAAGCATTCGCACGAAACGTTCTCGATCGGCGCGGTGACGGGCGGCCGCAGCGTGTATCTGAACCGACACGCGCGAGAATGGATCGGCGCGGGCGCCGTCGTGATGATGAACCCCGACGATGTGCACGCGTGCAACCCGGTTGCCGGCGAGCGGTGGTCGTACCGGATGCTGCACGTCGACGTTGCCTGGTTCACGAAACTTCAGCACGAGCTGGGCTTGAACGAGAGCCATGCGTTCCGCGCGTTTTCGCAGATCATGACGCTCGACGCCGCGTTGTTCGACGGCCTGAACCGGCTGTGCGCGATTCTCGCCAGCAACGATGGCGACATCGACACGCTGCGCAAGGAAAGCGCGGCCATCACTTTCTTCTCGAACGTGCAGCAAACGCTCAATCCGGCGAGCCTGCCCGAGCGTGCCGCGAGCGGCCAGCTCGCGCGTGCCGCGGAGTACATCGCCGAAAACTGCACGCGCGCGCTGAAACTCGACGACGTATGCGCAGCCGCCGGGCTGTCCGCTTCACATCTGATACGCGCGTTCAAGCTGCGCTACGGCATGACGCCGCACGCGTATCTGATCAACCGACGCATCCAGTACAGTCGTGCGCAACTGCGGCGCGGCGCGCTGATCGCCGATGTCGCGCTCGATGCAGGCTTCGCCGATCAGGCGCACTTGCAGCGCACCTTCAAGCGGCTGGTGGCGGCAACGCCGGGGCAATATCGCAGCTGAGCATGACGCGGCGTGGTGAAGCCGCATCGGCAAGCAGGCGCGACTCAGGTCACTCCACGAGCAGATACATCGCACTGAGAGCGAGCAGCGCCGCCATCACGCGATTGAACACCCGGACTCGTTTCGCCTCACGCAGATGCCTGCGCAAAAACGTGCCGGCATAGGCCCAGCTCGCGATCGACAGATAGCAGAGCACGAAGTACAGCGCCGCGAATTGCCAGACGAGCCCGCCGTCGCCGCCCGCCGCATATGCGCCCATGCCGGCCAGCGATGCGAGCCACGCCTTTGGATTGAGCCATTGCATCGCCGCGCCGTGCGCGAACGACGGCCCCCGCGCCGGCTTGCCCGCGCCGAGCTGGCCGTTATCGATGGTGAGCTTGTAGGCCATATAGAGCAGAAAGCCAACGCCCGCCCATTTGACGATCTCGATCAGATTGGGAAAGCGCGCGAGCAATGCGTGCAAGCCAAGGCCGATCAACAGAAGCAGCAACGTGAAACCGACCGTCGCGCCAGTGACGTGCCGCAGACTCGCGGCGAGCCCGTGCTGCGCGCCGGCGCTCAGCGCGACGACGTTGACCGGGCCGGGAGAAATGGAACTGGCGAGCGCGAACGCGGCCATCGAAAGTAATGCGGTCATCGGATGCCTCGAAACGTGAGTGTGCGAATGAATTGCGACGCTCAACGGTAACGAGACGGCGAGGGCATGTATTGAAGGAAATTACCCAACTGAAACCAAAACATAATCCGACGACGCGGTGATTCGATAACAAACACGCGTTTGAATTTAGAGCTAATTACGCGCAAACGTTACCCAAAAAATTAATTTCTGAATTATCAGGCAAATTGTACCGATCGATAGCTATGATATGTCCCTATGCAGCGCGCAAGTATTCGGCTCGATAAACAGGCCGAGACCTCGAAAAATCAGCGATACAGTGCTTAACGACTTACGCGCACGAAGTTAAATGCATCGAGCGCGCGGTGAGTGCTTTTCATCAGTATCAATAGGCTGTTCCGTTTCTGCTGGAAGCGGCCAGTCGAATGGATGAAGGAGTGCATGTGGGTCCCCATGTGAGCAGGCAGAAAATTGCGGACGAATTGAACGAGCTGTGTCTCGCGTTATTCGACGGCTGGTGCGAGCGCAGGTGCGTGATTCCGCTCGCGTATCTGCTGCACGTTTGGCCGATCGTCGATGCGACGCAGCGCTCGTTCAAGCGACTACGCGACAACCTGCGTGATCTCGAATGCTGGCACCTGAGCGACCTGTCCGACGAAGATAGCGGGAGGATTCGCTATCTGCTGAGTGTTCTGTCCCAACAAACCGGAAGCGTAGTGAGCACTTCGACAAACTGACTCCCGCCGTTGGAAACGCAGAGCACATGATCCACAGAAGAAAGGGCCGGTTTCGCCTGCTGATCGCACGGGCGCGCGGATGGCGGGTGCCGCGCGATGGCGTTATCTACGCCGGATGCGGCGTGGTGCTGGCAATGCTCGCGCTGTGCGGCTACACGCTGTATCAGAGCCGCGAAGATGCGATCGCGCGTGCACTGGATTCAACGCGCGATGTCGCGACGATCACCCAGCGCGACATCGCGCGCAATTTCGAGTTGTACTCGCTGTCGCTGCAGGCAGTCGCCGAGGGCCTCGGCCGTCCGGGCGTGCTCGATTCGCCGCGGTTGTGGCGCGAGATCCTGTTCGATCGCGCGGCGACCGGGCAATACGTCGGCGCGATGGTGGTGCTCGACGCTGTGGGCAACGTCGTGATCGATTCGGAAAACGACGTGCCGCGCAGGGGAAACCTCTCTGACCGCCAGTACTTCAGGATTCAACGCGAAGATCCGAATTTCGGACTCTATGTCAGCGCGCCGTATAACTCGAGACTCAGACCCGGTTCGCGCAGCATCGCGCTGAGCCGGCGACTGTCGCGGCCGGATGGATCGTTTGCGGGAATCGTCGCGCTCGGTATCGATCAGGAGTATTTCGCCAGCCTGTTCGCGGATCTGAGGATAGGGCAGCACGGCTCGGTGTCGATCGTCAGAACGGACGGCACGATCATCGTGCGACGGCCCGACGATCGAAACGTAACCGGCACCGATATCAGCAAGACGGAGCTCTTCCAGCGGCTGCTTGCGAAAGACGAGCGCAGCTTTATCGCGTCTTCGCCGCTCGATGGCGTCGAGCGCCTCTACTCGTTCAGACGGATTCCACAATTGCCGCTGATCGTGCTGGTCGCCGATTCGACTGCCGATATCTACGCGGGCTGGTGGAAGCGCGCGCTGACGATCGGTTCGCTGATGCTGATCCTGGGGATCGGCGTGATCGTGCTGGCGGCGTGGCTCGGCGCCGAGTTGCGGCGACGACAGCAGGTTGAGCACGAACTCGCACGGCTTGCCGGCACGGACGGGCTCACCGGCTTGCCCAATCGCCGCGCACTGTGCGAAACGCTCGATCGCGAATGGCTGCGCGCGCGCCGCACCGACAGCGTGTTGTCGCTGCTATTTGTCGATATCGATCACTTCAAAGCCTACAACGATACGTATGGTCACCAGGCCGGCGACGTCGCACTGACCGCGGTCGCGCGCTGCATCCGCGGAGTGATCCAGCGGCCGGGCGATTGCGTCGGCAGATACGGCGGCGAGGAGTTCGTCGTGGTGCTGCCGGATACCGACGTGAGCGGCGCCGGGGTGGTCGGCGAGAAAATCCGCGCGGCGATCGGCGAACTGGGCATCGCGCACGAGGGCTGCGAGTTTGGGCGAGTGACGGTCAGCATCGGCGCGACCACGTCTCGTCCGGATCGGGTGACGGATGTCGGAGCCGTCGTTCGCGCTGCCGATGAGGCGTTGTATACGGCAAAGGCCGGTGGCCGGAATATGGTCGCGCAGATGAGAGTTGGGTGATCGGTCGCTCGTGATGGTTTTGCGTCGGAAATGAAAAAGGGTTGCGTCGCTTTCGCGTGCAACCCTCTTTAAATTTCCGCGTCGTGCTAACTGACGCTAGCGGTCGACGGCTTAGAACGGGCCAGCGATCACGCGCACCAGCCCACTACGCAGCGGCGGCGCGGCTTCAGCGAACTCGAGATTCACTTTGTTGGCGACGCTCAAGATGCGAGTCTGATACGTTCTGCTGCACGCTGGCCAATCATTTGAATTTATTTCTTTGTTGATACTCGCCCCTCCATTCATGTGAGGAAAGGAAGGGCATGTGAATGTCGGCTGCTGTTTGAGAAACTTGAGGGAAAGTAGAGAAATTATGCGAAATGAGTAGAGAATGGTCGATATAACCGCGCCCAGAACGCAAAAAGCCCGGTCGCAGTGACCGGGCTTTTTGCTTGAATCTGGTGGTGGGGCGTGAGTGACTCGAACACTCGACCTACGGATTAAGAGTCCGCTGCTCTACCAACTGAGCTAACGCCCCAACAGAAGCGAAATTATGCAGGATCTTTTCGAGATTGCCAAGCCCTATTCGCCGTTTTATTAAAAAAATCGCATCGCCCGAACTTGAGCGTTCCCTCGACAAAGCCGCCGTCCAGAAAACATCGTCGCGTCCAACGCGGCCGGTATCATGTCGCGGACACTACGCTGCGTGCAGCATCGCGGCTTTCGACCGGGATTGCCATGGATGACAAAGAGATTACCCAGTTGCTCGACCGAGTTCTCGCGCCATGGGTCCGGGCGCTCACGCTGACGCCGGTCAAGGTCGACGAGGAGAGCGCCACGCTGCGTCTGCCGTTCTCTGGCGATTGGCGTCACTCGGGCGGCATGATCAGTGGCCAGGTGTTCATGGCGGCCGCGGATACGGCGATGGTCGTCGCCATCACCGCCGCGCTTGGCGGCTTCAAGCCGATGAGCACGGTGTCGCTGAACATCAACTTCATGCGCGCGGTCCGCAAGGGCGATGTGCTGATCAAGGCGCGCGTGCTGCGCATGGGCCGCAATCTCGTGTTCGGCGAAGTCGAACTGTTCGACGAAGGCGGCAACATGGCCGTTCATGCCACCACGACCTACGCGTTGCTCGAGTGAACGCCCGACGGACCCGAGCCGGCCACACAATCCACCGTAGCAAGAGCAAAGCAAAGCAAGGAAAAGCAGCATGTTCGATCAGGTCGTTTTCGCCGGTGGCGGCAACCGCTGCTGGTGGCAGGCGGGTTTCTGGGACGTCGTGCAGCCGCGGCTCGACATCCGTCCGCGCGTGATCACCGGCATTTCGGCCGGCGCCGCAACTGCGTGCATGATTTACACGCGCGGTGATTCCGACTGGGTCATGCGTTATTACGAGGACGCGCTGCGCCACAACACGCGCAACGCCTACTGGGGCAACCTGCTGCGCGGCGAGTCGGTGTTCCCGCATTACCGGATCTACCGGCAGGCGCTGCTCGATATCTATGGCGACAAGTTTTCGAGGCTCGCACAGGCGCCGGAAATCCGCATCGGCGTGTCGCATCTGCCGCGCTGGCTCGGCGCGCGAAGCGCGGTCGCGGCGGGGCTGGTCGCGTACAACATCGAAAAATACGTGCGCAAGACGCTGCATCCGACGCTTGGTCGGACGCTCGGCTTTCATCCTGAATTCGTGCGCGCGCAGGATTGCGCGAGCGTCGACGAGTTGGCAGACCTGATCCTGCAATCGTCGAGTACACCGCCGTTCACGCCGGTTCTGCGGCGCAACGGCCGGCCGGTGCTGGACGGCGGCATGGTCGATAACGTGCCGGTCGGCGCACTAGATGCCGACACGCCCGGCAACGTGCTCGTGATGGTCACGCGTCTTTATCCGCGGCCGCAGATGTTTGTCGTGCCGCACGGCGTGCAGCAACGGCTTTACGTGCAGCCGTCGCGCAAGGTGCCGATTTCGAGTTGGGATTACACGAGTCCATCGCAGATGGTGCACGCCTATAACCTTGGCCGTGCCGACGGCGAGGTCTTTCTTGAACGCATCCCCGCATTGATGGAGGCGGGAGCGCACGAAGCGCGGTGAGTAAATGCGGTAGGGCGGGGCGGGACACACCTGACCCGCCGGCCACCTCGCCCACCCATCACCGCCGACGCCCGCCCTGCAGTGCCTCCGGATTCGCGACACTGGCGGTATCGCCGGCATCGAAAGCGAGGATGTTCTTGAACGCCGCCGAAAAATATAGCTCGTAGCTCTCGCGCTCCACGTAGCCGATGTGCGGCGTGCAGATCACGTTTTCCATGCGCAGCAGGCTGTAGCCCTGCAGGATCGGCTCGCTTTCGTAGACGTCGATCGCGACCATCCCCGGGCGGTTGTGCGACAGCGCGTTCACCAGCGCATTCTCTTCGAGCAGCTCGGCGCGGCTCGTGTTCACGAGCAGCGCGGTCGGCTTCATGCGCATCAGATCGTCCTGTTTGACGATGCCACGCGTGTCGTCGTGCAGACGCAGATGCAGCGACAACACATCGCTGGTCTCGAACAGTTCCTCACGACTCGCCGCGACGCCGTAGCCATCGGCGCGAGCGGTTTCGCGCGAATGCTCGCGGCCCCAGATCAGCACATTCATGCCGAACGCCTTGCCGTAGCCGGCGACCAGCCGGCCGATCTTGCCGTAGCCCCAAATCCCCAGCGTCTGGCCGCGCAGCACTTGCCCCAAACCGAAGTTCGGCGGCAGCGCCGACGTCTTCAGCCCCGACTGCTGCCAGGCGCCCTGCTTAAGGTTTGCCACGTATTGCGGAATACGACGTTGGGCGGCCATGATGAGTGCCCACGTCAGTTCGGCCGGCGCGACCGGCGAACCGCTGCCCTCGAGCACGGCAATGCCGCGCTCGGTACAGGCCGCCAGATCGATGTGGCTCGCCACTTTGCCGGTCTGACTGATCATCCGCAAACGCGGCAGCTTGTCGAGCAGTTGCGACGTGATGCGGGTACGTTCGCGGATCAGGACGAGGGCGTCGACTTCCGCAAGACGGCTCGCAAGTTGTCCGAGACCGCGCACGGTATTGTTGAATACTTTGACTTCCTGGTCGGCCAGCAATTGAAAGCAGTCGAGCTTCCGAACGGCGTCCTGGTAATCGTCGAGGATGGCAATCTTCATGGTATGTAATTTGCGGCGCACCCGGGTGGTGCGAACCGAATGTTATGCTGACTGTCCCAGCATGTGACTTAGGTCACACGCTGGTCTGGCTAGATGCCCTACCGTAGAAGTTGCCGCACCAAAAAAGAACGGCAGCGCTACTTGAAGGCGAATTGAGAACGTTTTTAGCAGTTTGTTGCGTGTTGAGGCAAGCCGCTTTACACAAGGTTGCAGAAGCCTTGTAGACGCGGGCCTCCGCCTGGCAAGCTGTGTGGCCCAGGACGATCTGCGCAGTCATGCGCCTGCAGTCGGAAATTGGCACGTCGGCGTGATGAATTCAATGCCTCTCGCATGCAGCGTCCCAGGGCTTGTACCGTTTTTTCTTTGCTTCAAACGGAGACAAGTCGATGAATCTTCCCTCGTTCGAAGGGCCGCCCACTATCGAGGCGCCCACATGGGTCAAACACCGAAAGCTGATCGACTGGGTCCAGCGCGTCGCAGCGCTGACCAAGCCCGCACAAGTGGTCTGGTGCGACGGCTCGCAGGAAGAATATGACCGCCTGTGCGCGCAGATGGTCGAAGCAGGAACCCTGAAGAAACTCAACCCCGCCAAGCGTCCCAATTCCTATCTCGCCTCGTCCGATCCGTCCGACGTCGCGCGCGTGGAAGACCGTACCTTCATCTGCTCGCAGCGCGCCGAGGACGCCGGCCCGACCAACAACTGGATCGCTCCGGCCGAAATGCGCGCGACGCTCGACGGCCTGTTCGACGGCGCGATGCGCGGCCGCACGATGTACGTGGTGCCGTTCTCGATGGGCCCGCTCGGCTCGCCGATCGCGCACATCGGCGTCGAGTTGAGCGACAGCCCGTACGTCGTGACCAACATGCGCATCATGACGCGCATGGGCCGCAAGGTGTACGACGTGCTCGGCGAGGACGGCCCGTTCGTGCCGTGCGTGCATTCGGTCGGCGCACCGCTCGCGGCGGGCGAGCAGGACGTGTCGTGGCCTTGCAACAAGACCAAGTACATCGTGCATTTCCCCGAATCGCGCGAAATCTGGAGCTTTGGCTCGGGCTATGGCGGCAACGCGCTGCTGGGCAAGAAGTGCTTCGCGCTGCGCATTGCATCGACGATGGGCCGGGACGAGGGCTGGCTCGCCGAACACATGCTGATCCTCGGCGTCACCTCGCCGGAAGGGCGCAAGCATCACGTGGCGGCGGCGTTCCCGTCGGCGTGCGGCAAGACCAACTTTGCGATGCTGATTCCGCCGGCCGGCCTGAACGGCTGGAAAATCTCGACGATCGGCGACGATATCGCGTGGATCAAGCCGGGCAAGGACGGCCGCCTGTACGCGATCAATCCGGAAGCCGGCTACTTCGGCGTTGCGCCGGGCACGAGTGAAAAAACCAACTTCAACGCGCTCGCCACCTTGAAGGAAAACGTGATCTTCACGAACGTCGCGCTGACCGACGACGGCGACGTGTGGTGGGAAGGCATGACCGACGAGCCGCCGGCGCACCTGATCGACTGGCAGGGTAAGGACTGGACGCCGGCCGACGCAAAGGAAACCGGCCGCAAGGCGGCGCATCCGAACGCGCGCTTCACGGCGCCGGCTTCGCAGTGCCCATCGATCGACGCGGACTGGGAGAATCCGGCGGGCGTCGCCATCGACGCGTTCATCTTCGGCGGCCGTCGCTCGACCACCGTGCCGCTCGTGACCGAAGCGCGCAACTGGGTCGAGGGCGTCTACATGGCAGCGACGATGGGCTCCGAAACCACCGCCGCGGCCGCTGGCCAGCAGGGCGTGGTGCGCCGGGATCCGTTCGCGATGCTGCCGTTCTGCGGCTACAACATGAGCGACTATTTCAGCCATTGGCTGAAGACCGGCGAGCGTTTGCAGCAGCTGAGCGCGAAGCTGCCGAAAATCTTCTGCGTCAACTGGTTCCGCAAGGGTCCGGACGGCAAGTTCGTGTGGCCCGGCTTTGGCGAGAACATGCGCGTGCTGAGCTGGATGGTCGGTCGCATCGAAGGCACCGCGCAGGGCGAAGAGCATGCGTTCGGCATTTCGCCGCACTATGCGGACATCGACTGGAGCGGTCTGAACTTCACCCGCGAGCAGTTCGAGCAGGTGATTTCCGTCGACGCCGCTGCATGGCGCGACGAGCTCGTGTTGCACACAAAGCTGTTTGACACACTGCAACACGGTCTGCCGCCGGCGCTATCCGAAGCTAAGCGGGCGCTAGAGGAAAAGCTCACTGCTTGACTATGTGAGTGCCCACTCAGCTTGAAAAGCCGCCCTCGGGCGGCTTTTTCTTTGGGGCCGGGTTTGTGCCAATCCTTTCGATTTCCGCAACACCGGGGCGACCGTTGCATCTGTTCGGACAAAAAAGACAGTGCAAGCTGCAGCGCAGCAGATTGTTTTAGATTTGGGAACAATCGCTGGTCGGACCCGGTTTTATCGACACAGTCGTACCAAAATCGACAATATTTCCTGTTTTGCGGGCAACTTCTGCACGATATTGCGAGTCGTAGGAGAATTCCAAGTTCGCTTCACTGGTTTTCACCTATTGTCAGGAAGCAGTAACAAGGCAGGGAGTTGTCATGGATCATTTGCAGTCGATGCGAGTTTTCGTCAAGGTGGCGGATCTCGGCAGTTTTGCCCGCGCCGCGAGCGCGATGGATATTTCCAATGCGGTTGCCACCCGTCATGTTGCCGACCTCGAAGGCCGTCTTGGTACGCGGCTGCTCAATCGCACGACACGCAGCTTGTCGCTGACCGAATCCGGTCAGGTCTATCTCGAGCGGGCCCGTCAAATTCTCGACGAACTGGAAGACGTCGAACAGATGGTGGTCGCTCGCAATCACGAACCCGTCGGCACCCTGCGCATCGTGGCGCCCGTCGTGTTCGGGCTGCATAACCTCGCGCCCGTGCTGCAAACCTATGCGGAGCGCTATCCGAAAGTCATTCCCGACGTCACGCTGGTCGATCGTCAGGTCGATCTGGTCGAGGAAGGTTTCGACGTCGGCGTCGTGATCGCGCGGCAAATGCGCAGCGCGAGCATCGTCACGCGGCGTTTGACCACCGGCTGTATGACCGTCTGCGCGACGCCGGCTTATCTGGAAAAGCATGGCACGCCGACGCGTCCCGAGCATCTGCTCGAACACCCGTGCCTGAGCTTGCCGTCCGAATACTGGGGCGAT
Organism: Paraburkholderia sp. BR13444; assembly: GCF_040948755.1. NCBI lineage: Bacteria > Pseudomonadati > Pseudomonadota > Betaproteobacteria > Burkholderiales > Burkholderiaceae > Paraburkholderia > Paraburkholderia sp. BR13444. Next base: position 165,275 of record NZ_JBFPKM010000010.1, read on the forward strand.
GAACGCGTGTTCACGGGGCCGGAAGGCGAAGTGCGCGTGCGGCCGTCGAACGTGATCGTCGCCAACAACACTGAGATGCTGCGGCAGTTTGCGCTGCTGGGCATGGGCATCGCGATTCTGCCGAGCTATCTGATCGGTCGCGACATGACGCGTGGCCGGCTCGTGCGTTTGCTCGGCGATTACCGCTTGCCGCAGGTCGAGATCAACATTGCGTACCCGAGCCGCCGTCACCTGCCGGCCAAGGTGCGCACGTTCATCGATCATCTGGTCGAGCACTTCAGCCAGACGCCGAACAGCGTGCTCGGCGAACAGTGGATCAAGGACGGTTTGGAGCGCCCGGCGACGTCGGCCGCGTTCGAAACTGCCGAGTCCCGCGCCCCCGAAGCGTTCGATGGCGCGGAGCCGCTTTCGCGGCTGCTCGATAGCGAGCTGGCGCCTGCCGTGCCGAAGCCGATGACGAAGTCGTCCAACCGCAGCAGCCGTCCGACGGCGTTGTCGCCGCTCTAAATCGCTGAATGTCTAAGCCCGCAGCGATGCGGGCGGACAATAAAAAGGCGCAGTCACCTGAAGTGACTGCGCCTTTTTCTATCGGCAGATGCGGATGCGGAGCAAAGCGCGGGCTATGCACGGATCGCCGATCGCGGCGGCGGAATGTAGCCATTCCTTCTACCCCCGCGAGCCGCCGATCCGAATCCCGCCTAATTAGCCGATTTTTCGCGCCGCGGTCTTTTTCGCCGGTGCCTTCTTGGCCGCCGCGGTCTTGGCGGCGGGCGCCTTCTTCGCCGCCACCTTCTTTTCCGCCGGCTCGGCCTTCACTGCCACCGCGGTATCGCCTTCGTCCGCTTCCGGCATCGCCTTCGCGGCCGAACGAGCACCTGAAGTCTTCGCTGCCGCGGTCTTCGCCGCCGCCGGCTCCTTCTTCTCGAATTCAAAGCCGATCTTGCCGTCGTTCTGCTTGACGAGGAACGCCTTGAAGTTTCGGCCGGTACGCGACGACTTGAAGTTCGTCAGCAGATCGGTGCGCCCTTCCTCGAGCAGCTTGGCCATCTGCTCGCGGGCGATTTCCTGCTGCAGGATGACCTTGCCGGAGCGGAAGTCGCATGTCTTCGGACTCGCGACCGAGTTTTCGCAGACGTAGCTCATGCCGTGCTCGAACACGCGGCCCTGACACTTCGGACACGCGCCGACCGGCTGCTGATCGGAGAAGTCAGGCGGTTCGCCGTCTTCGCCGGCAGCGTCCTGGCCGAAGTCGAACTCGAGCTTGTAATTCTTGATCTCGTCGTCGAGCGACAGTTTCAGGATCGCCGAGAACGGCCGCCCCATCTTGCTGCGGAAGCCAGACAGCGGTCCGATCGTCTTGTTCTGCAGCAGTTCTTCGACTTCGGCGATCTCGAACTGACGGCCACCCGGGATCTTCGAGATCGAGAATTCGCACTTCGAGCACGCGAAGCGCCGGTAATTTTCCTTCACCTGGCCACCGCAATTCGGGCAAGGTGTCTGCAACGTCGCGTAATCACCCGGGATCGTATCCGAATCGTATTCCTTCGCGCGTTTGACGATGGTTTGCGTCATGCGCGCGATTTCCTGCATGAACGCGTCGCGCGGCAGGTTGCCGCGCTCCATCTGCGACAGTTTGTATTCCCATTCGCCGGTCAGTTCGGGCGCGGTCAGCTCCTTCACGCCGAGGCCGCGCAGCAGCGTCATCAGCTGGAAGGCCTTGGCGGCCGGAATCAGATCGCGGCCTTCGCGGATCAGGTACTTTTCGGTCAGCAGACCTTCGATGATTGCCGCGCGCGTCGCCGGCGTGCCGAGCCCCTTGGCCGCCATCGCTTCGCGCAATTCGTCGTCTTCGACCAGCTTGCCCGCGCCTTCCATCGCCGACAGCAGCGTCGCTTCGTTGTAGCGTGCGGGCGGTTTCGTGACCAGTTGCTGTGCGGCGATCTTGTCGGTCTTAACCTTTTCGTCCTTCTGCACCGGCACGAGGTTCGCATCTTCGCCGCTGGTTTCGCGGCCGTAGACCTGCAGCCAGCCCGGCTCGACGAGCACCTTGCCTTCGGTCTTGAAGTAATGGCCGACCACCTCGGTGATGCGCGTCGTCACACGGTATTCGGCGGCCGGGAAGAACACCGCGAGGAAGCGTTTGACGACGAGGTCGTAGAGCTTCTGTTCCGGCTCGGACAGATTCTTCGGCGCCTGCAGCGTCGGGATGATGGCGAAGTGGTCGCTGATCTTCGAATTGTCGAAGATGCGCTTGTTCGGCTTCACCCAGCCCTTGTCGAGCACCTGTTTCGCGAACGGCAGGTAGTTGTTGCTCTCCTTGAGCATGCCGAGCGTCTGCTTGACCGTGTCCAGATAGTCTTCCGGCAGTGCGCGCGCGTCGGTTCGCGGATAGGTCAGCACCTTGTGCTTTTCGTACAGCGCCTGAGCGAGGCCCAGCGTATTCTTCGCCGAAAAGCCGAAGCGGCCGTTGGCTTCACGCTGCAGGCTGGTCAGGTCGAAAAGGGCAGGCGACAGCTGGGTCGATGGTTTCGACTCCTCGGTCACCACGCCCATCTGGCCACGGCAGGCCGCGACGATCGTCTCGGCCGCGGGCAGCGACCAGAGGCGCGAATCGCGCTTTTCCGGATCGAACTCGTCGCGCTTGAATTTCGGGTCGAACCAGCGGCCTTCATAAAAGCCGGCCGCGCAGACGAACTCCGCCTTCACTTCCCAGTAGTCGCGCGGCACGAAGCGTCGAATCTTCTCTTCGCGTTCGACGACGATCGACAGCGTCGGCGTCTGCACGCGACCGACCGTGGTCAGAAAGAAGCCGCCGCCCTTGCTGTTGAACGCGGTCATCGCGCGCGTGCCGTTGATGCCGACGAGCCAGTCCGCTTCCGAGCGGCAGCGCGCCGCGTCGGCGAGCGGCTGCATCTCTTCGTCGCTGCGCAGGCGTGCGAAACCCTCGCGGATCGAGCCGGCCGTCATCGACTGCAGCCACAGCCGTTGCACCGGCTGTTTGGCTTTCGCGTGCTGCGCGATCAGGCGGAAAATCAGCTCGCCCTCGCGCCCCGCGTCGCATGCGTTGATCAGACGGTCGATATCCTTGCGCTTCATCAGCTTGGTCAGCACCTTCAGGCGCGACTCGCTCTTCGCGATCGGATTCAGATCGAAATGCGGAGGAATGACGGGTAGGTTGGCAAAGCTCCACTTGCCGCGCTTGACTTCGTATTCGTCGGGTGCGGCGATTTCCAGCAGATGGCCCACTGCCGACGAAAGAACGTAGTCGTCGCTTTCGTAGTACTCGTCATGCTTGGTAAAGCCGCCCAAAGCGCGCGCGATGTCGTTCGCGACAGAAGGCTTTTCGGCGATGATCAGTGCTTTGGACATGACTCGATGTGAGGTTGGTAGATCCGGGTTGGTGGCCTTGAGCGCCAACATGGCGCGCGACGCTCGCTTGAGACCTCTTTCGACCCAATAACGACCGCTTTATAGCACAAGGCGCGAACCCAACGGGTCAAGTACGATAAAAGCGCGCCATCATAATTGGGCGTCCGGCGGTTGATCAACTGCGGCAAACGCCGCGTGCGGACAGCGATGCCAGCGGCGATGCTGTCCCAGAAATGGTCGGCGACGGCCCGTGCCGCAAGCCGCGCTTCGCGAGGCTTTCCGTTTGGCCGTGCGGCGCGCGAAGCCGCCTTCAGGCGACCGCCAGCGCAGGCCGCAGCTTCGGCGCACCGGTCACGCCGGGCAGTGCGGTCAGATCCGACAGCATCCGCTCGACGATCGACACCTGTGGCAAAACCGTACCGAAAAACCGTGTCGTCACCGAGTCTTCGATCAGGACGGTCGGGAAATTCTCGACGTCCAGATCGTCGAACCGATCCGCGTGAGTTTCGATGTCGATCCATGCGAAGCAGATTTCCGGGTGCCGCTCGGCCAGCTGGTTGAAGGCGTCCCGGTACTCGCGACACGTTCCGCACCACTCCGCGCACAGGCATGCAACGAACAGAGTGTCGGGGTCGTTGACGCGCTCGGCGATCCGGTCCTGGTCGGTGTCGAGGTTCAGCGCGGGCATGAAGTGATTTCCTTGTGTGCTTTGTCGGGTGCTTTGGCGCGAATGTAGCATGGCCGGTCGCGAAGAGTTGCCAATCTGCGTTGATGCCGGTCAGTCTCGGCTCAGTCATGATGGGCTCGCATGAAGCGGCCGCCGGGCAGCAGCGTAACCTCGCCGGCGAGTTCGAGCCGGAGCAGGGCGGCGTGCAGGGCCGCGTCCTCCATCTCGGTGCGAGCGGCCAGAATTTCAAGCGTGGTCGGTGAGTGGCCGAGCGCGGCGAGCAGACGTTGGGAGTCGGGGGCGAGTGCCGGCTGTGGGGCCGGCCCGATCGGCCGTGTATCGGCGAAGGCGGCGCTCGCAGCTCGCAAAGCGGTCCCGCCCGACGAAACGCGCAAACGCGCCTGATCCAGCGGAGCGGCCTGTTTCGCTGCGCGTCCCGCGTGGTTCGCCGTCCGTCGGACAAAACCCAGCTCTTCCAGCACCTCGTCCGGTGTTTCCACGAGCCGCGCGCCCTGCTTGATCATCCGATGACAGCCGCGCGACAACGGCGCGTAAATCGATCCTGGCAACGCGAACACGTCGCGCCCCATCTCGTTGGCGAGCCGCGCGGTAATCAGCGAACCGGAGCGCATAGCCGCCTCGACGATCACGACTCCGCTGACCAGCCCGGCGATCAGCCGGTTGCGCTGTGGGAAGTTGGCGGCGCGCGCGGGCGTGCCGAGCGGCCACTCCGACAGAATTGCGCCCTGCGTCCCGATCTGCCCCGCGAGCGCATGATGCGCGGCCGGATATACGAGGTCCGCGCCGGTGCCGATCACCGCGACCGTCCCGCCGACACCTTCGAGCCCGCCCCGATGCGCGGCGCCGTCGATGCCGAGCGCGAGCCCCGAGACGACCGTCACGCCCGCTGCCGACAGCGCTCGCGCGAACCGCCGCGCATCCTCGATGCCCTGCGGCGTCGCGCTGCGGCTGCCCACCAGCGCGACCGCGCGCGTATGCAGCAGATCGAGCCGGCCCTTTATATATAGAAGCGGCGGCGGATCGGGCATCGTCAGCAGCGCGGGCGGGTAGGCGGGGTCGTCGAGCGTGACGATCTGGTTGCCCGGCTGCTCGCGCCATGCGAGCACCACCTCGAGCTGGCCGTCGAACGCTGGTCCCGGCGGCGCCAGCACCGCGCGCGCCGCGGGCTCACCGGCGACCTCGGCGAGCGCATCCGGCGACTGCGCAAACAGCGCTTCAGGCAGTCCGAATGCGGCTAGCAACAGGCGCAACGCCGCGGGTCTGAGGCCCGGTGCAAGCGACAACCGTAGCCAGGCGGCCAGTTCGATACGGGTTGCGGGCAAGGTGTGCATGTGGGTCGCTCCTCTGGCGAGGCCTGCGGGCAGGCGGGCGCCATGCTAAAATTTTCATGATCCGAAATAAAACCGTGCTGCAATAGAACGGCAATGAGCCGCGAATACCGCGGCGCCGCGCGTGAGCGCGCGGGTTCGTCGTCGGGCGCGCGAGGCGCGTTGAATCGAACTGGTTCGACACCATCTATCCTCTGCGTATTACGACGGGCTGACAACCTGGCCGAATGGCCAACGCGAGCCTCCAATGGTTAGCGGCGTCTGAAATCACACTCGAAATCATGGCTTTACTGAATATCCTCAATTACCCCGACAAACGGCTGCACAAGGTGGCGAAGCCAGTCGAGGAGGTCAACGACCGTATCCGCCGCCTCGTCGCCGACATGGCCGAAACGATGTACGCGGCGCCCGGCGTCGGCCTCGCCGCCACCCAGGTGGACGTGCACGAACGCGTGATCGTGATCGACGTGTCGGAAACGCACGACGAATTGCTCGCGTTCATCAACCCGGAAATCATCTGGTCGAGCGATGAGAGGAAGTTGTCGGAAGAGGGCTGCCTGTCGGTGCCCGGGATCTACGACAACGTCGAGCGTGCCGAGAAAGTGCGCGTGCGTGCGCTCAACGAGAAGGGCGAAACGTTCGAGCTCGATTGCGAGGGCCTCCTCGCCGTGTGCATCCAGCACGAGATGGATCACCTGATGGGCCGCGTGTTCGTCGAATATCTGTCGCCGCTGAAGCAAACGCGCATCAAGAGCAAGATGAAGAAGCTCGCCCACGCGATGTAACGCGCTTTCAACTTGCCCGCCGCTCATTCATGACTCATTCGTTGCGCGTCATCTTTGCCGGTACGCCGGAATTCGCCGCGGCCGCGCTGGCCGCGATTCATCGCGCCGGGTTTGCCGTGCCGCTCGTCTTGACGCAGCCGGACCGGCCCGCGGGACGCGGCATGAAGCTGCAGGCGAGCCCGGTCAAGCGCTACGCACAGGAGCATGGCCTCGCAGTCGCGCAGCCCACGTCGCTGCGCCGCGTCGGCAAGTACCCCGAGGAAGCCGCCGCCGGCATCGAGCAACTGCGCGCGACGCCGCACGACGTGATGGTGGTCGCCGCCTACGGGTTGATCCTGCCGCAGGAAGTGCTCGACATTCCGCGCTTCGGCTGCATCAACATTCACGCGTCGCTGCTGCCGCGCTGGCGCGGCGCGGCGCCGATTCATCGCGCAATCGAAGCGGGCGACGCGCAAACCGGCATCACGCTGATGCAGATGGACGCCGGCCTCGACACCGGCGCGATGATCTCCGAAGTCCGGACCCCGATCTCCGCCGACGACACCACCGCCACGCTGCACGACCGCCTCGCCGAGCACGGCGCGCAACTGATCGTCGATGCCCTGATCGAGCTCGAGCGCAGCGGCAAGCTGGCCTCGACCCCGCAACCGGCCGACGGCGTAACCTACGCCGAGAAAATCGCCAAGCACGAAGCGGCGCTCGACTGGCGCCGCCCGGCCGAGGCGCTTGCGCGCCAGGTGCGCGCGTTCGATCCGTTCCCCGGCGGCGCCGGCACGCTCGCCGACGGCAGCACCGTCAAGATCTGGGCCGCCACCGCCGTGGCCTCGCCGACCTCCGGCAACGACAAGACGCCAGGCACCATCACCGAGGTTTCTCCCGACGGCGTGCTGGTCGCTTGCGGCGAAGGCGCACTGCGTCTGACGCAATTGCAGAAGCCCGGTGGCAAGCGCCTGCCGGTGCGCGAATTCCTTGCCGGTTCGCCGTTCGCCGCAGGCCAGCGCTTCGAGCTTCCCGAGGCGCAATAAGCGCGGCGCGCGCCCCGGAGCATCGTCGATTCCGCCGGCGTTCCCTGCGCGCGCCGCGAGCCCGCCGCGCGTTAGAATCCTCCATGCAGCAGACTAGGTTTTCGAGGGTTCATCACATGTTCGGCATCGTCCATTTCGAGTTTTTCATCGTCGCGGTTTTTCTCCTGAACATCACGCCGGGGCCGGATACCGCTTATATCGTCGGGCGCAGCGTCGCCCAGGGCCGCGGCGCGGGGCTGATGTCGGCGCTCGGCATTTCGGCGGGCTGCTGCATTCACTCGCTGGCCTGCGCGTTCGGCCTGACCGCGCTACTGGCCGCGTCTGCCACCGCGTTCACCATCGTCAAATTCGTCGGCGCGATTTATCTGATCTATCTGGGTGTGCGCCTGATCTTCACGAAGCCGGCCGCGGTTGCCCCTGCCGGCGACGCGCGTGCGCCGTCCACGCCGAAGTCGCTGCGGCAGTTGTTCCTGCAAGGCTTCTGGACCAATGTGCTGAACCCGAAGGTCGTGCTGTTCTTCGTGTCGTTCTTCCCGCAGTTCGTCGCGACGGGCAGCGAACACAAGACCTTCGCGTTTCTGGCGCTCGGCGCGGTCTTCGTGCTGATGAGCATGGTCTGGAACAGCTTCGTCGCGTGGATCGCGGGCAGCGTCACGCAGCGTTTCTCGGGCAAGCCGACGGTCAAGCGTTGGCTCGATCGCGGCGTCGGCAGCGCGTTCGTGGGCCTCGGCATCAAACTCGCGACCGCCTCGCGATGATTGAATTTTCCCGCATCACCCATATCTAACGTTTCGCTTACAATCTGGCGCCGCAATCGCGCGGCACGGAGACGAAGGCCACGCTCGGGGCAAGGAGTTGCAGACATGTTCAATTGGGTGAAAACCGCGATGTTGATGGCCGCGATTACGGCCCTTTTCATCGTGATCGGCGGGATGATCGGCGGGTCGCGCGGCATGATGCTCGCGCTCGTGATCGCCCTTGGGATGAATTTCTTTTCGTACTGGTTCTCCGACAAGATGGTCCTGCGCATGTACAACGCGCAGGAAGTCGACGAAAACAGTGCGCCGCAGTTCTATCGGATGGTGCGCGATCTCGCCACGCGCGCGAACCTGCCGATGCCGCGCGTCTACCTGATCAACGAAGACGCGCCAAACGCATTCGCCACCGGCCGCAATCCGGAGCACGCGGCGGTCGCGGCGACCACCGGCATTCTGCGCGTGCTGTCCGAGCGCGAAATGCGCGGCGTGATGGCGCACGAACTTTCGCACGTGAAGCACCGCGACATTCTGATCTCGACGATTTCTGCGACCATGGCCGGCGCGATTTCCGCGTTGGCGAACTTCGCGATGTTCTTCGGCGGCCGCGACGAAAACGGGCGTCCCGCGAACCCGATCGCGAGCATCGCGGTTGCGCTGCTCGCGCCGATTGCGGGCGCGCTGATCCAGATGGCGATTTCGCGTGCGCGCGAATTCGAAGCCGACCGTGGCGGCGCGCAGATTTCGGGCGACCCTCAGGCCTTGGCGTCGGCGCTCGACAAGATCCATCGCTATGCGAGCGGCATTCCGTTCCCGACGGCCGAGGCGCATCCGGCCACCGCGCAGATGATGATCATGAATCCGCTCTCGGGCGGCGGTATCGCGAACCTGTTCTCGACACACCCTGCGACCGAAGAACGCATCGCGCGTCTGATGGAAATGGCGCGCACCGGGCGCTTCGACTGAGCCGCCGCGTCGTTCGGCGCGTCGATCCTGAAGTACTGAAGAGCGGGCCCGCGAGGCCCGCTTTTTTTTTTGCACCGTTCGTCGCAACCGCGCGACAGCGTGTGCCGCCGCCCCCGCACGGCGGCGCCCCACCGGCGCCACGCTACAATGTGCGCTGATTGCGCCGCGCGCACCGTGCGGCTGGCCCTTGCTCCCTTCATGACTTCAAAGCCTTCTTCGCGTTCTGCTTCCTCGTCGGCGCGCTCGCGCGAATCCCGTTTGTCGGCGCTGCATCTGGCGCCCGAATCGCTCGGGTTCGCGCTCGACTGCGCGGCTCAGGCCGTCGGCGCCGTGCGTCTCGGCGCGGCCTTGCCCGCAGCGCTGCAAAGCGTGTTCGTGTCGATGCCCGAGGGCAACGCCGCAGCGGCGCGCGGCGCGGTGCAGGACATCGCCTATCGCACGATGCGCCGTCTCGCGACCGCCGAGTGGCTGATTGGGAAGCTCGTGAAGAAAGCGCCACCGCCGCACGTCGCGCATGTGCTTGCGTGCGCGCTCGCACTGCTCGTCGACGACGAAGCGAGCGCCGCTTACACGCCGTTTACGGTCGTCGACCAGGCGGTCAGGGCGATCGGCGCGCGCCGCGAGTTCGGGTTCGCGAAGGGGCTCGTCAACGCGGTGCTGCGTAACTTCTTGCGCGAGCGCGACACGTTGCTCGCCGCCGTGCAAGCCGACGAAGCCGCGCGCTGGAACTATCCGGCCTGGTGGATCGACGCGGTGAAGCGCGCATGGCCCGAGGCGTGGCAATCGGTGCTGGCCGTCGGCAACACGCAAGGTCCGCTGACGTTGCGCGTGAACGCGCGCCATTCGACGGTCGACGCCTATCTGCAAGAGCTGCAACGCCAGCAGATCGCCGCAAGCAAGGCCGGCGAGCACGCGGTCACGCTCGCTATGCCAATGCCGGTCGAGCGCATTCCGGGCTTCAGCGAAGGGGTGGTGTCTGTACAAGATGCAGGCGCGCAACTCGCCGCGCAACTGCTCGGCGTGCGTGACGGCATGCGCGTGCTCGACGCATGCGCGGCCCCTGGCGGCAAGACCGGCCATCTGCTCGAACTCGCCAACATTCAACTCGTTGCGCTCGAAAGCGATGCGTCGCGCGCGCGCCGCATCGGCGAAAACCTGCGGCGTCTGAAGCTCGAAGCGGAAGTGCGCATCGGCGACGCGGGCAACCCTGCGCAGTGGCACGACGATCTTGACCAACCGTTCGACCGCATCCTCGCCGACGTGCCATGCTCTGCGTCGGGCATCGTGCGGCGTCATCCGGATATCCGCTGGCTGCGTCGCCAGTCGGATATCGCCGCGCTCGTCGCCGAACAGCGCCGCATTCTCGACGCGCTGTGGCCGCTCGTGAAACCCGGCGGCGAGTTGCTTTACGTTACCTGTTCGGTCTTCCCCGAAGAAGGCGAGTTGCAGGCTCAGTGGTTTGGAAACCAGCATCAGGATGCGGTACGATTGGACGCGCCGGGGCAGCTTTTACCCTCAGTTGCTCGCGCGCCCGCCGACTCATCGGCCGGTTCTCATGCTGGACGACCCGCTGAATTCAGCGCCGGCACGAACTCAGACCACGACGGATTTTTCTACGCGCGCTTTCAGAAACGGTGACCATAAAACGCTTCTTCCCGCTTCGGCTCGCTGCCGTGCTCTGGATCGCGCTGGCCGTCTGGCTTGCAGCGCCGGGCGCGGCGCACGCTGACTCGATCGCGGTGCAGCGGGCGTCGCTGCAGGCCGACAACGGCGGCTGGAGTCTCGATGCGCATTTCGAATTCGAGCTGAACAGCAATCTCGAAGACGCGGTCAACAAGGGCATTCCGCTTTATTTCACGACCGATTTCGAATTGAGCCGGCCGCGCTGGTACTGGTTCGACGAGCAGCCGGTCAGCGTGTCGCAAAGCTTGCGGCTGTCGTTCCAGCCGCTCACGCGCGAATATCGCGTGTCGAGCGTGCAGTCGGGCGGCTTGCAGCTCGGCTTTTCCACGCTGAAGGATGCGCTCGCTGTGATCAAACACGTGACGTCGTGGCACGTGATCGACCGCAATGAGGTGCGTGTCGGCGAAACCTATAACGCGTCGGTGCGCATGCAACTCGACATCGGGCTGATGCCCAAGCCGTTCCAGATCGACGCGGTGAACAACCGCGACTGGAACCTCGCCTCCGATTGGAAGCGCTTCACTTTCACGGCGGCCGATCGTGCTAAATAAAGTGCGCTCATCTTCCACCAGTGTCAGCAGCATCGTCGTGCGCGTGCTGGTGTCGACGGTCGCGGTCACGGCCGTGCTGCTGCTCGTATTGCTGGCCGCCGCGAGCGCGAACACCGAATTCTTCGACCGCTATTACCAGTGGCTGTACGCGGCCAACGTCGCGGTCGCGATGATCTTTCTGCTGGTGGTGGCGACGCTCGTCGTCATCATCGTCGTGCGCTTACGCACGGGCAAATTCGGCACACGGCTGCTCGCGAAGCTCGCGTTCTTCATGGCGCTGGTCGGCGTGGTGCCGGGCGGCATAATCTACATCGTGTCGTACCAGTTCGTGTCGCGCAGCATCGAGTCATGGTTCGACGTGAACGTCGAAACCGCGCTAGCGTCCGGCCTCAATCTCGGGCGCGGCATGCTCGACGCGTCGCTGTCGGATTTGCAGACGAAGGCGCGTCTGATGTCCGAGCAGATCGCGAGCGCGGATGCGGCCGGCACCACGCTGACGTTGCTGCGTCTGCGCGACCAGTTCGGCGTGCAGGACGCGACGATCGTCGAGCCGACCCGCAGCATGTCGGGCGCGACGCCGGACATGCACGTGGTCGCGCAAGCGTCCAGCAATTACGCGATGCTGCTGCCGAACGATCTGCCGACACCGTTGATGATCGAGCAGGCGCGAGGCCACGGCTATGCGGCGATCGAAGGCGAGGTGGACGGCGATGCGCACGCGCAGGGCGGCAAGGGCGCGCTGCGTCTGCGCGTGGTGCAGCGTATTCCCGATGCGAACGCATCGCTATTGCAGCCCGCCGAGCGCTTCCTGCAACTGACGCAGCCAGTTTCGACGACACTCGCGCGCAATGCCGACGCGGTGCAGCGCGCATATCGCGAGTATCAGGAGAAGGCGCTCGGCCGCACCGGCCTGCGCAAGATGTACATCGGCACGCTGACGCTGTCGCTGTTTCTCGCGACCTTCATCGCGATGATGCTCGCGCTCGCGCTCGGCAATCAGCTCGCGCGGCCGCTGTTTCTGCTCGCGCAGGGCACGAAGGAAATCACCGAGGGCGACTACACGCCGAAGCGCGAGATCAAATCGCGCGACGAACTGGGCTTCCTGACTCAGTCGTTCAACGCGATGACGCGGCAATTGGCGGAAGCGCGCGGGGCCGTCGAGAAAAATCGTATCGCGCTCGAGCATTCGAAGGCGTATCTCGAGAGCATCCTCGCGAACCTGACCGCGGGCGTGTTCGTATTCGACCGGCAGTTCCGGCTGACCACCGCGAATCGCGGCGCCGAGCGGATTTTCCGTCAGCCGTTCCAGACGGTGCTCGGTTCGTCGCTCGATCAGATCGGCGTGCTCGGCGAATTCGGCGCGATGGTGCGCAAGGCATTCGCCGATCGCGAAGCGGCGAGCGAAGACGGCCATGACGACAACGGCCATTGGCAGCAGCAGTTCTCGGTGCCGGTTCCCGGCGAGACCGAGCCGCTGACGTTGCTCGTGCGCGGCGCACGGCTCGTCGCGGCGAACGAGCGCGATGCCGAAGACATCCAGACCTCGGGCTACGTGGTCGTGTTCGACGACATCTCCGACGTGATTTCCGCACAGCGGTCGATTGCATGGGGCGAAGTCGCACGGCGCCTCGCGCACGAGATCAAGAATCCGCTCACGCCGATTCAACTGTCGGCCGAGCGTTTGCAGATGAAGCTCGCCGACAAGCTCGCGCCGTCGGATGCGGACGTGCTGAAGCGCGGTGCGACGACGATCGTCAATCAGGTTGCGGCGATGAAGCAGATGGTCGACGATTTCCGCGACTACGCGCGCACACCGCCCGCGGTCCTCGCGCATCTGCAATTGAACGATCTGGTCAGCGAGGTGCTCACGCTGTACGGTATCGAGGAAGGCAAGGGCGTGATCCAGGTCGAGCTTGCGGCCTTGCCGGCAATACGCGGCGACGCGACGCAATTGCGTCAGGTGATCCACAACCTGCTGCAGAACGCGCAGGACGCGGTCGCGGAAGTCGCGCATCCGCGTGTTTTGCTCGAGACGAGGACAGTAGAATACGGAGACCCCGACGTGCAAGGCAAAGCGCGCGTCGCGGTACGTCTGACCGTGTCGGATAACGGACCGGGCTTCCCCGCGCGTATCCTCACGCGCGCGTTCGAGCCGTATGTGACGACCAAGGCCAAAGGTACGGGTCTGGGACTTGCGATGGTCAAGAAGATCGTCGACGAACATGGCGCGCGCATCGACATTCGCAATCGCATGAAGGCTGGCGACGTGATCGAAGGCGCGCAGATTTCGATTCTCTTCCTTCAACTGGCGGACGAGCCCGCGCAGCCAGGTGCACCTGGTTCGGGTGCGCATCTGGCGCATGGTGGCGCGTCGCAGGGAACGACAAAAGCAACAGTGCAGACAAGGGCAGCGTAAATGGCAACCATCCTGGTGGTAGATGATGAAATGGGCATCCGGGAACTGCTCTCGGAGATCCTCAGCGACGAGGGACACGTCGTGGAGGCCGCTGAAAACGCGCAGGAGGCGCGCGAGTTCCGGCTGCGTCAGGCGCCGGACCTCGTGCTGCTCGACATCTGGATGCCGGACACCGACGGCGTAACGCTGCTCAAGGAATGGGCCGCGCAAGGTCAATTGACGATGCCCGTCATCATGATGTCCGGTCACGCGACGATCGACACCGCGGTCGAGGCCACCAAAATCGGCGCGCTCAACTTCCTCGAAAAGCCGATCGCGTTGCAGAAGCTGCTGAAGGCGGTCGAGCAGGGACTTGCGCGCGGCAACTCGGCGGCCGTGCCTGGCGGTGTGGCCGCGAAGCCGGCGTTGCCGGTCAGCGCATCGTCGGTCGCGTCGGCGGCCGCGTTGCCGATGCTTTCGGCCGATGGCGTCAGCGGCGGTGCGCTCGCCGCGCAAACCGCGTCCATCTCGTTCGACATTCCGCTGCGCGATGCGCGCGACGCGTTCGAGCGCGCGTACTTCGAATATCACCTCGCGCGCGAGAACGGCAGCATGACGCGCGTCGCGGAGAAAACCGGTTTGGAGCGCACGCATCTTTATCGCAAGCTGAAGCAACTCGGCGTCGATCTCGGCAAGAACAAGGGCGAGTAAGCGCCACCTGTTGCATGCAAACGCGGCCCGGCAATATTTTTTATGAAAGGGCTTGCTGAACTGCAGATCGCTTGATATAGTTTCGTTCTTCGTTGGCCCGGTAGCTCAGTTGGTAGAGCAGCGGATTGAAAATCCGCGTGTCGGTGGTTCGATTCCGCCCCAGGCCACCAGGATTCAGCCCCAGGAAATCGCAAGATTCCTGGGGCTTTTCCGTTTGGCGGACAAGTCGTCACTTTGGCTCGCCATGCAGTTGGAGCCGCGACGCGTAGGACAACAGGCGTCGGTGACATTCGGTGTCGCGTGATAAAATCGCGCCAGTTCAAGGACTTGCATGCAGGCGTCGCACGCGGTCGTATACCGCGCGAATGCGGTGCCGAGCGTATCGCACCGAAGCACCCAATCCTTCGCCCGACGATCGGCGGTATAAGCGCCCAGCCACGTTCACGCGCAACGCGCGACCTATACTGCTTTGGGCCGGCACAATGCCGGCACACGTCGCGCCGCGTTGCTCGCATAGCGCATCTCGCGCAGCGCGACGTGGCGCTCTCATTCACGGAGTATCACGGTGATCCGCAAAGACGCTAAGCGTAGCGCGCTCGTGCTGTTTTCCGGCGGCCAGGATTCCGCCACATGTCTCGCATGGGCGCTCGATCGTTACGACACGGTCGAAACGATCGGCTTCGACTATGGTCAGCGTCATCGGGTCGAGCTCGAATGCCGAGAGGGGTTCCGTCAGGCCGTCGCGCGTGCGTTTCCGGCGTGGGCCGATCGTCTCGGCGACGATCACACGATCGACCTGTCGCTGCTCGGCGCGATCAGCGACACCGCGATGACGCGCGAGATCGAGATCGAAGCCACGGCCAATGGGTTGCCGAACACGTTCGTGCCGGGCCGCAATCTGATGTTCATGACGATCGCCGCGGCCATCGCGTATCGGCGCGGTTTGCAGGTGCTGGTCGGCGGGATGTGCGAGACGGACTTCTCGGGCTACCCCGATTGCCGCGACGACACGATGAAGGCGTTGCAGGTTGCGCTGAATCTCGGCATGGACAAGCGTTTTGCGCTGGAGACACCGCTAATGTGGCTCGACAAGGCCGACACTTGGCGTCTCGCGCACGAGCTCGGCGGCGACGCACTGGTCGAACTGGTGCGCGTCGAGACCCACACTTGCTACCTCGGCGAACGCGCCGAACTGCATTCATGGGGCTTCGGCTGCGGCGAATGCCCGGCATGCCGGTTGCGCAAACGTGGCTATGAGGCTTACCTCGCCGGTGAGAAAGTCACCGAGCCCGTGTGACGGTTCGCGCAAGAGCGCGCATCATTGATTCAGGAACACAGGACAGAAAGCAGCATGACGTACGCGGTCAAGGAAATCTTCTACACGTTGCAGGGCGAGGGCGCGAATGCCGGGCGGCCGGCCGTGTTCTGCCGTTTTGCAGGCTGCAATCTGTGGTCGGGCCGCGAAGAGGATCGCGCGGAAGCCGTCTGCCGTTTCTGCGACACCGACTTCGTCGGCACTGACGGAGAGAACGGCGGCAAGTACCGCAAACCTGACGAACTCGTCGCGATGATCGCGTCGCAATGGCCGCAAGGCGAGGGCGAACGCTTCGTCGTGTGCACCGGCGGCGAGCCGATGCTGCAGATCGATCCGCCGCTCGTCGACGCGCTGCACGCGGCCGGCTTCGAGATCGCGATCGAGACCAACGGCTCGCTGCCGGTGCTCGACACGATCGACTGGATCTGCGTGAGCCCGAAGGCCGACGCGCCGCTCGTCGTGACGAAGGGCAACGAACTGAAGGTCGTGATCCCGCAGGACAACCAGCGCCTCGCCGACTACGCGAAGCTCGACTTCGAGTATTTCCTCGTCCAGCCGATGGACGGTCCGTCGCGCGACATCAACACGAAGCTCGCGATCGACTGGTGCAAGCGTCATCCGCAGTGGCGCCTGTCGATGCAGACTCACAAGTATCTGAACATTCCCTGATTTGCCGTGCTGACGATTACCCGAAAACTCGAATTCGACGCGGGCCACCGCATCCCCGATCACCGCAGCCAGTGCCGTAATCTGCACGGCCATCGCTATGTGCTCGAAATCACGCTGCAAGGCGATCTGGTCGACACCGAAGGCGCGCCCGACCGCGGCATGGTGATGGATTTCGCCGACGTGAAGTCGCTCGCAAACGAGCACCTGGTCGACAAGTGGGACCACGCGTTTCTCGTCTACGAAGGCGACACGCAGGTGCGTGGCTTTCTCGACAGCATGGCGGGTCACAAGACGGTCGTGATCGATCGCATTCCCACGGTCGAAAACCTCGCCGCGATTGCATTCGATATCCTCGCGAACGTCTACGACGCGCACTACGGCGTGAACCTGCGCTTGCATAAAGTGCGTCTGTACGAGACGCCGAACTGCTGGGCCGACGTGGTCCGCGACTAGCTTCCCGCCTGAATCCACACCCCCGCCGCGCGCGCGAACTCTCGCGTTATTGTCACGGTATGATCGTTCCGACCAACACACGGAGCGAGACATGCCGGTCACCGCATCGCGTCGCAGCAGGCATCGAGGCCGTCAGCGCCCCGGTGCCTGCCTGATTCGCTATCTGGCCCCGCTTCGCATCGCAAACCTGCGCGAGGCCAGCCGATGAGCACCTTCACCAACTCCCTCAAACAACGTCTGAAGGACAACGCGCCGCTGTTCGGGCTGTGGTTGTCGCTCGGCAGCGAGGCCGCCGCCGAAGCGCTCGCGCACGCCGGCTTCGACTGGCTGCTGATCGACATGGAGCACGCGCCGAACGATAGCGGCGGCGTCGAGTCGCAATTGCGCGCGATCGCCGCCGCCCATTTGCCGAGCGAGCCGGTGGTGCGCGTGCCCGCGAGCGAGCCGTGGCTCGTCAAGCGCGTGCTCGACGCCGGCGCGCGCACGCTGATGTTCCCGAACATCGAATCCGCTGAAGACGCGGCACGCGCCGTGCGGCTCACCCAATATCCGACCGCGGAGGCGCTCGACGGCCTGCGCGGTGTCGCGGGCGTCGTGCGTGCGGCCGGCTACGGCATGCGGCGCGACTACGTGCAGACGGCCAACGCACAGATCGCGACGATTGTGCAGATCGAATCGGCGCGCGGCTTGCGCGAGGTCGAGCAGATCGCGGCGACGCCGGGCGTCGACTGCGTGTTCGTCGGGCCGGCTGATCTGGCCGCGAGCCTCGGTCACCTCGGCGACGCGAAGCACGCGGACGTGCAGGCGGCGATGGCGCGCATCGTCAGCGCGGCCGACCAAGCCGGCATTGCCGCCGGCATCTTCGCGATGGACGTGGCCGGCGCGCGGCAGCATCGCGACGCGGGCTTTCGCTTCGTGGCGCTGGCCGCCGACGTGATCTGGATGTTGCGCGCGACGCGCCAGGCATTACAGGAGGTGAGGTCATGAACGGCAGAGTGCAGGGGGGCGCCGGGCCGAGGATTGCGCGGGCGACCGCGCAAGTGACCATCACGGCGGCGGCGCTGCTCGCGAGTACCGCGTGGAGCGCCGCGTACGCACAGGATCACGTCGCCAGGTCGAACGATCCGCAGACGCAATCCGCAGTGGCCGATTACAACGCCGGCAACCTCGCCGCTGCGCTGACCGAATTCCGCGAGGCCGCCGAGCGCGGCAGCCGGCTCGCCCAATTCAACTACGCGATGATGCTGCTCAACGGCGAAGGCACGCCGGTCAACGTCGACGAAGGCAAGAAGTGGCTGCGCAAGGCCGCCGACGCGAACATGTCGCACGCGCAATACGTGTACGGCAAGATGTACGACGATGGCGAGTTCGTCGAGCGCGACCCGGTGGAGGCGCATCGCTGGTTCATGAAGGCCGCTGCACAGGGGCATGTGCAGGCGGAACTCGCGCTCGCGAATCAGTTCCTCGACGGACGTGGTACCGAGCGCGACAACAAGCAGGCGTTCGTCTGGTACAAGAAGGCGGCGCAGGGCGGTGACATGACCGCGCAGTATGTGACCGGCTCGTTCTACGAACGCGGCGGCGATGGTGTCGACCGGAATCTGAATGTGGCGCGCGCGTATTACGCGGCGGCGGCGGCACAGGGCGATCCGGCCGCGCGCCTGAAGTATCAGCAGTTGAGCGCGCAGTTGCGCGATCAGAAGGAAGTGAAGCCGCAGTAATGAGGCAGCAATCAAGCAAAAGGGCGCTCGCAACGAGCGCCCTTTTTGCATTTTCGATTGCTGCGTGCCGCAAGCGACGCTTAGCTCTGCATCAACCGCTTCTGTCGCGCGACACTCATGATCAGCCCGGTCGCGACACCCAACGTGGTCAGCGCGGTGCCACCGTAACTCATGAACGGCAACGGCACGCCGACCACCGGCAAAATCCCGCTCACCATGCCGATATTGACGAACGCGTACGTGAAGAACGCCATCGTCAACGAGCCGGCCAATAATCGCCCGAACAAGGTCGCGCCATTTGCCGCGATGTAGAGCCCGCGCGCGATCAATAGCATGTACAGCGTGAGCAGCACGATCCCGCCCGCCAATCCGAACTCTTCCGAAAACACCGCGAAGATGAAGTCGGTGTGCTTTTCGGGGATGAACTCCAGATGCGCTTGCGTGCCCTTCAGCCAGCCCTTGCCGAGCGGGCCGCCCGAACCGATCGCTATCACCGCCTGAATCGTGTGGAAGCCTTTGCCGAGCGGGTCCGAGGTCGGATCGAGCAGCGTGCAGATACGGTGCTTCTGATAGTCGTGCATCAGCGGCCACTGCACTTCGGGCTGACAGATCTTGTCCTGGAACGCCGCGATCGACACAACCGCGATCACGCCTGCGATCAGCACCGGCACGATCAGCTTGAAACTCAGCCCCGCGAAGTAAATCACGAACAGGCCGGCGGCGAACACGAGTACGGCCGTGCCGAGGTCGGGCTGCTTCGCGATCAGGCCGACCGGCACGATGAGGATCGCGAAGCCGACCAGGTAGTCGTACCAGCGCATCACGCCTTCGCGGCGCTGGTAGTACCAGGCGAGCATCAGCGGTGTCGCGATCTTCAGGATTTCCGATGGCTGGATCACCACGCCGACGTTGATCCAGCGCTTCGCGCCCTTGCGCGTGAGACCGAACATCGCGACCGCGACCAGTAACGCGATCCCGAACGTGTAGAGCGGGACCGCGAAGCGCATCAGCGTGTTGGGCGGCACATTGGCGAGCCCCCACATCAGCACGAAGGTGAGCAGGATGTTGCGCAACTGGTCTTCGACGCGGCCCGGCATATCGAGACTCGCGCTGTACAGCGTGACGATGCCAACGCACAGCAGCAGAAAAACGATCAGGGCGAGCGGACGGTCGAAGCCCGCGAACATCCGCTTGATGCGGTCGAGCCAGGCGCGCTTGTCGAATTGCATGCCTTTCTCCTTATTCGTCGATACCGCCGGTGGCGGGCTGGCGCGGTGACGCGCCCTGGACGCTGTCCTCGCGCGATGGGGCCGCGACGCTCGGCGCCGGCTCGCTGGCCGGACGGGGTTTGTGCGGGGCGTCGGACGTACGCGACGCGGATTTCTTTGCCGCGGCCAAAGCCGATGCCGCCCTGGCCGCCGACGCCGCCCGCGCCGCACTGGCTGAAACCGCTGCCGGTGCGCTGGCCGGCACCGTTGCCGCCGCGCCAGCCGATGCCGCCACCGGCACCGACGCGCCGTTCGCGCCCGAAGCCGCAACAGCCGCCGACGCACCCGAGGCCGCCGCGGCAGCCGCCGCCCCCGGCACCGGCAGTGCCTTGAAGCCCGCCGCAATCCTGAGCGGCTGGGCGCCCTCATGCTGCGCCGGCGTCTCACCGACCTGTGGCGCGGACGCTTCGACGGTGTTCGATGCCGCTGCCGCGACGGCTGCTTCGACCACGCCGGGCTTGTTCTTGCCGACCAGGTAATAGTCGAGCACCCTGCGCGCGATCGGACCGGCCGCCTCCGCGCCCCAGCCGCCGTTTTCGACGATCAGCGCGAGCGCGATCTTCGGTTGCTCGACGGGCGCGAACGCGATGAACAGCGCGTGATCGCGCAAATTCTCAGCGATCGCGTGACCCTTGTAGTTCGCGCCTTGCAGCGAGTACACCTGCGCGGTACCGGTCTTGCCTGCCGCCTGGTACGCCGCGCCGGTGAACACCTTGGCCGCCGTGCCGTTCGTGATCACGCCTTCCATCGCATGCTTGATGAAGTCGATGTCCTGCTGCTTGACCGCGATCCTGTCACTCGGGTCGCGCACCACCGGCCGCGTGTCCTTCGTGATCGGATTCTCGATGTCGCGCACGAGGTGCGGCTTCATCACGACGCCGTTGTTCGCGAGCGTTGCGGTGGCATGCGCGAGCTGCAGGATCGTGAACGAGTTGTAGCCCTGGCCGATGCCGAGGCTGACCGTCTCGCCTTCGTACCACTTCTGCTGCTCGGGTTTGCGGTACGCGTGGCGCTTCCAGTCGGTCGACGGCAGGATGCCCTTCGCTTCGCCGGCGATGTCGATGCCGGTGATCTGCCCGAAACCCCACGGTTTCATGAAGTTCGCGATGTTGTTGACGCCGAGATCGTGCGCGAGCATGTAGAAGTACGTGTCGTTCGACACGACGATCGCACGGTTCATGTCCACCCAACCCTGGCCCGAGCGCACGTCGTTGCGGAACGTGTGACCGCCGAACGTGTAGTAGCCGGGGTCCTGGAAGCCCCAGCTCGGCGTGCGCTTGTGCAGCGACAGCGCGGCGAGCGCCATGAACGGCTTGTAGGTCGAGCCCGGTGGGTAGGTGCCGTGTAGCGGCCGGTTCAGCAGCGGATGGTCGGGCGAGTTGTTCAGCTCGTCCCAGGTCTGCTGGTCGATGCCGTCGACGAATGAATTCGGGTCGAAGCTCGGCGCCGACACGAACGCGAGCACGTCGCCGGTGGACGGCTCGATCGCCACGAGCGCGCCGCGACGTCCGGCGAACGCCTGCTCGGCGACCTGCTGAAGGCCGATGTCGAGCGACAGCACGAGGTTGTTGCCCGGCGTCGCCTGGGTGCGCGACAGCGTGCGCACCGGGCGGCCGCCCGCCGTCACCTCGACTTCCTCGAAGCCGGTCTGGCCGTGCAGCTCGGTTTCGTAACTCTGCTCGACGCCGATCTTGCCGATGTAATCGGTTCCCTTGTAGTTGTTCGCGTCCAGACGCGGATCGTAGTGGTCCGGATCGCTGTCGTTCTGATCGCTGGCGTCGTCGATGCGGTCCTGGTCGCGCTGCGAAATCCGTCCGATGTAGCCGATCACGTGCGCGGCGGTCGGCCCGAGCGGGTACTGACGGAACAGCCGCGCGCGCACTTCGACGCCGGGGAAACGGAAGCGCTGCGCGGTGAAGCGCGCGACTTCGTCGTCGGTCAGGCGCGTGCGGATCGGCAGACTTTCGAAGTTCTTCGAGTCTTCCTGCAGCTTCTTGAAGCGGCGGCGGTCGCGCGCGTCGATCGAGACTACCGTAGCGAGGTTGTCGACGACGTTATCGAGCGTGTCGTTCAGCTTCGACGGTGTGATTTCGAGCGTGTAGGCCGAGTAGTTCTTTGCGAGCACGACGCCGTTGCGGTCGGTGATGATGCCGCGGTTCGGCACGATCGGCGCGACGGAGATGCGGTTTTCATCGGCCTGCAGCGAGTACTTGCTGTAGTGCCAGACCTGCAGGAACAGGAAGCGAAAGCCAATCAGCCCGAAGCAGACGAACACGAACAGGCCCGCCGCCGCGACGCGCAGGCGGAATTTCGTGAGCTGCTGTTGAGTGTCCTTGAATTCGGTCATGCGATTCTGCAAAAGGCCGGCATGCGGCCATCAAGAGTGTGCGCCCAAACTGGCTGCGGGCGGTGGGCCCGATGCGGGTTCAAATGGGGCGGGTATCGTCCGGGTCGGCGGGGCGGCGCTGCGGCATCAGCAGCAAGATGCTCGCGAGCGGCCACAGCGCGGCTTCGACGAAACCGTCGATCAGATAACTCCAGCCCGGAAACGCCGCACCGGTCAACAACCGGATCACGAACGGCACCAGTTGCGCGACGACGAGTAGCGGCATCACCGCGAAGGTTTGCACGCCGAGCGACATCCACAGCACGCGGCGGTGAATCGTGATCGCGCCGTACGACAGCAGCGTGTAGGCGAGCGCGTGCTCGCCGAGCAGGCTCGCGTTGTGCACGTCCATCAGCAGGCCGAGAAAAAACGCGATGCCCATGCCGACCTTGCGCGGCTGATGCACATTCCAGAACAGCAACACGAGCGCGACGAAATCGGGCACGCCGGCGAGACGCCCCCACGGCATCAGGTTCAGCAGGAACGCGGAGGCGAGGCTGAACGCGATGAAGTACGGGTTGACTGGCTGCAGGATGTATTGCGGGCGATTCATGGCTGAGCCCCCGGCTCGGCTTGCGGCTTCGCGTTCTTCGCGGCGGCCGGTTTGTCGGCTTTTCGGTCGGCTGCGGGCTTTTCGGACTTCTTGTCGGCGGCGGGTTTTTCGGACTTCTTGTCGGCGCTGGGTTTGGCCGGCGCCTTCTCCGTGGATTTGGCTGCCGGCTTTTCGGCCGCGGCTTTGTCGGCGGTGTTCTTGTCGGCCGACTTGGCGGCCGCGGATTTGTCCGCCGCGCCCTTGCCTTCCGCGGCTTTGGCGCCCTTCTTCGCTTTCGCTTCTTTCGCGACGGTCGCCGCGTCGGGCTCGTCGGCCGGGCGCGGCGGCGCGGTGTTCTGGACGTGCAGCACCAGCACCTGACGCGCGCCGCGCACCGCCGCGACCGGCAGACTGACCACGCGGGCAAACGCGGTGTCGGCCTGCCTGTCGACGCGCACGACCTTCGCGACCGGCAGCCCCGGCGGATACACGCCGTCGAGACCGCTGGTGACGAGCTCGTCGCCGGTCTGCACGTCGGCGCTGATCGGCACGAAGCGCAGATCGAGCGTGTCGCCCTTCGGCGTGCCGTAGATCACGCTGCGCAAGCCGGTGCGCAGAATTTCGACCGGCACCGCCTGGTCCTTGTCCGTCAGCAGCGTGACTTCGGCCTGCAGCGGAAACACCCGTGTGACCTGGCCGATCACGCCGTCCTCGTCGACGACCGGCGAGCCGTTCTGGATGCCTTGCTGCGCGCCGCGTCCGATCACGACCTTCTGCGTGAACGGATCGCGCGTGTCGTACTGGATTTCGGCGGGAAGCGATTGCGTGGTCAGCTGCTGCGACAGTTGCATCAGTGCGCGCAGATGACTGTTTTCGGCAGCGAGCGACGCGGCCGTGTTGGCCTGCTGCGACAGCTGCAGGTCCTTCTCGCGCAGCTTCGCGTTTTCGTTGCGCAGCGTGGCGCTCGTCACGGCGAGGTCGGCGGCGCCCATGAAGATGTCGCGCGGCACGAGCGCCGCGCGCTGCAACGGATAAAGACCCGCGCCGAGCACGCCGCGGACGATTTCGAGCGTCTGGAAGCGGGCGTCGGAGATCAGCAGGACGAGCGCCAGCACGACGAAGAACACCAGTCGCGCGAGAGCGGAGGGGCCTTGCTTGAATAGGGGCGGCGGACTGTATTCCATGGTCGGCGCCGGGGGCGTGAGCGGTTGGGTGAGACGGCGGCGCGCTAGGCAAGCGCGTTCAGCGCGCGGAGGCTGGTCGGCCCAGCCAACGACAAAGCGGCCCGCAAGGGGCCGTGTGCCAGATCCGCGCTGCTGACATGGGAGGAAGGCTCGCTTACTCGTACGAGAAAATGCTGCCGAGCTTGTCCATGCGCTCGAGCGCCATGCCCGAGCCGCGCACGACGCAAGTCAGCGGATCTTCGGCGACGAGCACCGGCAGGCCGGTTTCTTCGGCGAGCAGTCGGTCGAGATCGCGCAGCAGCGCGCCGCCGCCGGTCAGCATCATGCCACGCTCGGCGATGTCCGCGCCGAGTTCCGGCGGCGTTTGTTCCAGTGCGATCTTCACCGACGACACGATCTGGTTCAGCGGATCGGTCAGCGCTTCGAGGATTTCGTTGCTGGAGATCGTGAAGCTGCGCGGAATGCCTTCCGACAGATTGCGGCCCTTCACTTCCATTTCCTTGACTTCGGAGCCCGGGAACGCGGAGCCGATTTCCTTCTTGATGGCTTCGGCGGTCTGCTCGCCGATCAGCATGCCGTAGTTGCGGCGGATGTAGTTGACGATCGCTTCGTCGAATTTGTCACCGCCGACGCGCACCGAGCCCTTGTACACGATGCCGCCGAGCGAGATCACGCCGACTTCGGTCGTGCCGCCGCCGATGTCGACGACCATCGAACCCGTTGCTTCCGACACCGGCAGGCCCGCGCCGATCGCGGCGGCCATCGGCTCTTCGATCAGATACACCTGCGAGGCGCCCGCGCCATGCGCGGCTTCCTTGATTGCACGGCGCTCGACCTGGGTCGAACCGCACGGCACGCAGATGATGATGCGCGGCGACGGCGAGAACATGCGTGATTCGTGAGCAGTCTTGATGAACTGCTTGATCATCTGCTCGGTGACGGTGAAGTCGGCGATCACGCCGTCTTTCATCGGGCGGATCGCCTCGATGTTGCCCGGCACCTTGCCGAGCATCTGCTTGGCTTCCTTGCCGACTGCCTGAATGGTCTTCTTGCCGTTCGGGCCGCCTTCCTGGCGGATCGACACGACCGACGGTTCGTCGAGAACGATGCCCTTGCCGCGCATGTAGATAAGCGTGTTGGCGGTGCCGAGGTCAATGGCCAGATCGTTGGAGAAGTAGCTGCGCAAAAAACCGAACATTCAAAATCCTGTCTCGCTGGGGGCCGGGCCTCGCACCGTATGCGTAGGACGGCAGCGGAATAAATAACAGCTTCAACCGGGCGGTAGCGACGCCACATGAACTTGAAGCCGCGGGGGAGTCTACCGGAGGCCGTTGCAAAGCCAGGGCGGAAAACGCCGGACGTTCTTTGAATTGTCCGTAAGGCCTTGGTAAGTCGGTCCGGGTTTGGGTCGAACGCGTAATCATACCTTATAATTTTGGATGTTTTGAAGGAAACGGAGCGTACATTTTGCCGTTGCCGCTCCTTTTTTTAGATTGTCCTATCTTGTCGTAACCCGCTGTTAAAGCGCGACTTTTTAACTGTAGTGACATTCCACCCTCTCCGGTGATTGCATGGCTCTGACCCTGACCGATGTAAAACGCATCGCGCATCTCGCGCGGCTCGAACTGGCCGATTCCGACGCCGAGCACACGCGTGCCCAGCTCAATGATTTTTTCGGACTCGTCGAGCAGATGCAGGCGGTCGATACCACCGGCATCGCCCCGCTTGCCCACCCGATCGAGCAGATCGAAGACGTCGCGCTGCGTCTGCGTGACGACGCCGTCAGCGAGACGGTCGAGCGCGAGGCTTTCCAGCGCCCCGCGCCGGCCGTTCAAGACGGCCTGTACCTCGTGCCGAAGGTGATCGAATAAGACCCGTCGGTCAGACCCCGGGCCCGGCGCCGGCACGAGCCTTTCGTGCGCAGGCGCGCGGCTTCGCCGCGAGCCGTGCCGGGCCGTCTGCCGACGGGCAACCGAACGCCTCCACGGCAGCGTGACCACGCTGCCGCGCTTTCCAGGATAAAACGCAATGCATGAAAAAAGTTTGACCGAACTGCGCGCCGCGCTCGCGGCCAAGGAATGCTCCGCAGTCGAACTGGCGCAGTTGTACCTGAAGCGGATCGACGCGGCCAACAGCCTGAACGCGTTCATCCAGGTCGATCCCGAACTGACGCTCGCGCAGGCGAAAGCCGCCGACGCGCTGCTGCACACCGGCCACGCCGGCCCGCTCGTCGGCCTGCCGATCGCGCACAAGGACGTGTTCGTCACGAAGGGCTGGCGCTCCACGGCCGGCTCGAAGATGCTCGCGAACTATGAAAGTCCGTTCGACGCGACCGTGGTCGCGCGTCTGCAGAACGCCGGCATGGTGTGCGTGGGCAAAACCAACATGGACGAGTTCGCGATGGGCTCGTCCAACGAGAATTCGTACTTCGGGGCCGTGCAGAATCCGTGGGACCGCAAGGCCGTGCCGGGCGGATCGTCGGGCGGCTCGGCGGCCGCCGTGGCCGCGCGTCTCGCGCCCGCCGCAACCGGCACCGACACCGGCGGCTCGATCCGCCAGCCGGCGTCGTTCTCGGGCATCACCGGCATCAAGCCGACGTACGGCCGCGTGTCGCGCTACGGCATGATCGCGTTCGCGTCGTCGCTCGATCAGGGCGGCCCGATGGCGCAAAGCGCCGCGGACTGCGCTACGCTGCTCAACGCGATGGCCGGCTTCGACGAGCGCGACTCGACGAGCCTGTCGCACGAGCACGAGGACTACACGCGCTACCTCGGCAAGTCGTGGCGGGACGGCGGCGCGGACAAGCTGCTCGACGGCCTGCGCATCGGCCTGCCGAAGGAGTACTTCGGCGCCGGTCTCGCCGACGACGTGCGCGCGTCGATCGACGCCGCTCTGAAGCAATACGAAGCGCTCGGCGCGACGCTCGTCGAGGTGTCTCTGCCGAAAACCGAACTGTCGATCCCGGTCTACTACGTGATCGCGCCGGCCGAAGCCTCGTCGAACCTGTCGCGTTTCGACGGCGTGCGCTTCGGCCACCGCGCGGCCGAGTACCGCGATCTGCTCGACATGTACAAGAAGTCGCGCGCCGAAGGCTTCGGCCCCGAAGTGAAGCGCCGCATTCTGGTCGGCACCTACGTGCTGTCGCACGGCTACTACGACGCGTACTACCTGCAGGCGCAGAAGATCCGCCGCATCATCGCGCAGGACTTCCAGGAAGCGTTCAAGCAGTGCGACGTGATCATGGGACCGGTCGCGCCGTCGGTGGCATGGGACATCGGCGCGAAGGGCGACGACCCGGTGCAGATGTATCTGGCCGACATCTACACGTTGTCGGTGAGCCTCGCCGGCCTGCCGGGCATGAGCGTGCCGTGCGGTTTCGGCGCGGGCGCGAATGCGCAGCGCCCGGTCGGTCTGCAGATCATCGGCAACTATTTCAATGAAGCCCGGATGCTTCAGGTGGCCGACGCGTTCCAGCGCGCCACCGACTGGCACCGTCAGGCACCGGCAGGAGTGTGAGCACCATGACCAAACAATGGGAAGTCGTGATCGGTCTGGAGACCCACACGCAGTTGTCGACGCATTCGAAAATCTTCTCGGGCACCGCGACGCAATTCGGCGCCGCGCCGAACACTCAGGCCAGTCCCGTCGATCTGGCGTTGCCGGGCACGCTGCCCGTGATGAACCGCGGCGCGGTCGAACGCGCGATTCAGTTCGGCCTCGCGATCGGCGCAACGGTGGCGCCGCGCAGCATCTTCGCGCGCAAAAATTACTTCTACCCCGATCTGCCGAAGGGCTATCAGATCAGCCAGTACGAAATCCCCGTCGTGCAGGGCGGCCAGGTGACGATCCAGGTGCCGGCCAATGAAAAGACGGGCACGCAAGCGTACGAGAAAACCATCAACCTGACCCGTGCCCACCTCGAGGAAGACGCGGGCAAGTCGCTGCACGAAGACTTCGCGGGCATGACCGGCATCGACCTGAATCGTGCCGGCACGCCGCTGCTCGAAATCGTCACCGAGCCGGAAATGCGCAGCGCGGCCGAGGCCGTTGCCTACGCGAAGGCGCTGCACACGCTCGTCGTGTGGCTCGGCATCTGCGACGGCAACATGCAGGAAGGCTCGTTCCGCTGCGACGCGAACGTGTCGGTGCGTCCGGTCGGCCAGAAGGAATTCGGCACCCGCACCGAGACCAAGAACCTGAACTCGTTCCGCTTCCTCGAAGAAGCGATCCAGTACGAAGTGCGTCGCCAGATCGAGCTGATCGAAGACGGCGGCACGGTGGTGCAGGAAACGCGTCTGTACGATCCGGACAAGCGCGAAACGCGCTCGATGCGCAGCAAGGAAGACGCGCACGACTACCGCTATTTCCCCGACCCCGACCTGATGCCGCTCGTGATCGACGCCGCATGGGTCGAGCGCGTGAAGAGCGAGATGCCTGAGCTGCCGGAAGCGATTCAGCGGCGCTTCGTGTCGCAGTACGGCCTCACGCCCTACGACGCGAACGTGCTGACCTCGAGCAAGGCGACGGCCGCATACTACGAAGCGGTGGTCGCGAAAGTCGGTCCGGCCAACGCGAAGGTCGCGGCGAACTGGGTGATGGGTGAAGTGTCGTCGCAGCTCAATCGCGAAGGCCTCGACATTGCCGCGTGCCCGGTCTCGGCCGCGCAGCTCGCGGTGATTCTGCAACGCATTGCCGACGGTACGATCTCGAACAAGATCGCGAAGGAAATCTTCCTCGCGATCTGGGAAGAGAAGGCCACCGACGAAGCCGCCGCTGATCGCATCATCGAGGCGAAGGGGCTGAAGCAGATCTCGGACACCGGCGCGCTCGAAGCGATCATCGACGAAGTGCTCGCCGCGAACCAGAAGTCGGTCGACGAATATCGCGCCGGCAAGGAAAAGGCGTTCAACGCGCTGATCGGCCAGGCGATGAAAGCAACCAAGGGTAAGGCCAACCCTGCTCAGGTCAATGAATTGCTCAAGAAAAAGTTGTCCTGAGTTGAAGTGCCGCGGCCGGGCGTGATCACGGCCGTGTCACCACGGGCCGTTGCCGGATCGAAGCAGGGCAACGGCCCGTTTTATTTTGCGGACCCGCTTCAGCCGGTTAAGCGTAGACCACGGAGTGTGTGCATGACAAATCATCCCGATCTCGACGATTTCCGCGTGCCGTACTTCGACGACGGCAAGAAGAAGAACCACTTCTCGCTCGACCATTACGATCCGAAGGCGAAGCCGTTTTCGAGCGGCTCGAAAGACGCGGACCGCGCGCGTCTGTCGGAAGTGGGCCTGCTGCTCGACAACCTGCAGGAGCGGCTGCACGCGCAGCGCAAGCGTCGCGTTCTGCTGGTGCTGCAAGGCATGGACACGAGCGGCAAGGACGGCACGATCCGCGCGGTATTTCACGAAGTCGACCCGCTCGGCTTGCGCATCGTGCCGTTCAAGGCGCCGACGCCCGTCGAACTCGCGCACGACTTCCTGTGGCGCGTGCATTCGCAGGCACCCGCGGCCGGCGAGCTGACGATCTTCAATCGCAGTCACTACGAAGACCTGCTCGTGCCGACCGTGCAGGGCGAACTCGACGCGGACGAGTTCCAGCAGCGCTGCTGCCACATCCGTCAGTTCGAGCAGTTGCTCGCCCACAGCGGCGCGACGATCGTCAAGTGCATGCTGCATATTTCGAAGGACGAGCAGCGAGTGCGTTTGCAGGAGCGCATCGACGATCCGCTGAAGCACTGGAAATTCGACGTGTCGGATCTCGAAGCGCGCAAGCAGTGGGACGCATATCAGTCCGCGTATCGCGACGCGCTGGCCGCGACGTCGACCGAATACGCGCCGTGGTACGTGATTCCGGCCGACTCGAAGACGCATCGCAACGTGATGGTCGCCGAACTGCTGCTGCGCACGCTCAATGCGCTGAAGCTCGAATATCCGCCAGCCAAGGAAGCGCTGAAGGGCGTCAAGGTCGAGTGAACGCGGCCTCGCCCTTTGGCTTCAGAAACGAATCGAACAAAAGAGGAACGACATGTTGCGTGTGATTACCGCCAACCTCAATGGCATCCGCTCGGCGGCGAAGAAGGGCTTTTTCGAATGGTTCGGCGAACAGGGCGCCGACGTGCTGTGCGTGCAGGAAATCAAATGCTCGCAGGACGATATGACGCCGGAGTTCATGGCGCCGCACGATTTCACCGGCTATTTTCAGCACGCGGTGAAGAAGGGGTACAGCGGCGCGGGCGTCTATACGCGTCATGAGCCGGACGAAGTGGTGATCGGCTTCGGCAGCGAGGAGTTCGACCCGGAAGGGCGCTATGTCGAGCTGCGTTTCGGCAAGCTGTCGGTGGTCTCGGTGTATGTGCCGTCGGGGTCGAGCGGAGACGAGCGCCAGCAGGCCAAATTCCGTTTCATGGACGAGTTCATGCCGCATCTCGCCGAGCTGGCGAAGGAACGCGAGGTGATCGTATGCGGCGACGTGAACATCGTGCACAAGGAAATCGACATCAAGAACTGGAAGAGCAACCAGAAGAATTCGGGCTGCCTGCCCGAAGAGCGCGCGTGGCTCGACAAACTGTTCGACGAAGTCGGCTATGTGGACGTGTTCCGCACGCTCGACCAGCGGCCCGAGCAGTACACGTGGTGGAGCAATCGCGGTCAGGCGTATGCGAAGAACGTCGGGTGGCGGATCGATTACCAGATCGCGACGCCGGGCATCGCAAGCAAGGCGAAGCGCACCGACGTGTTCCGCGACATCAAGTTCAGCGACCATGCGCCGCTGACCGTCGACTACGACCACAAGGTCAACAAGTAAGCCCACCAGCCGCGGCGCGTGCAGCGCCGTGGCCCGCCAGCAGTCGGTAGAAGCGGGGTGTCAGTCGCGCGCCGTCTTGCGGGTCGGCCGGCCGATGCCCGCGTAATCGGGCAACTCGTCGACGCTCTTGCCGATTGCCTTCGCATACAGCGACAGCATGTCCGGCAGCCGCTTGATGATGTCGTCGCGGCGCGCCGGTGTGTACGGGTGCACGTAGATGAAGCCCTGCTCGCGATTGCCGCGCGTCGCTTGCGCGAGCTTGTCCCACAGCGTGACCGCCGCGCGCGGATCGAAGCCGGCGCGCGACGCGATATCGCTGC
This sequence comes from Paraburkholderia sp. BR13444, assembly GCF_040948755.1. NCBI lineage: Bacteria > Pseudomonadati > Pseudomonadota > Betaproteobacteria > Burkholderiales > Burkholderiaceae > Paraburkholderia > Paraburkholderia sp. BR13444. Next base: position 196,180 of record NZ_JBFPKM010000010.1, read on the forward strand.
CGATCACGTCGGCTTCGGTTTCGTCGGTGCTCTCGTACTTCATTTCCAGCAGACGCGAACCGATGCCGAGCGGCGCCATGCCCAGATCGGCGAGTCCGAACAGTTGCGGGATCGTGCCGGACGAATCGAGCTGGCTCGCCTGCAACTGACCGAGCCGCATGCGCGCGTGCTCGCGCAACGCGTGCGCGATCTCGTGGCCGATCAGCATGCCGACCTCGTTGTCGTTCAGGCGCACGCGATCGAGTATCCCGCTGTAGACGACGATCTTGCCGCCCGGCAGGCAGTACATGCGGATGTCGTTCGAGCGCACCACCGCGACTTCCCACTTCCAGCCCTTGGCTCGCTCGTTCCATTTCAGCGAGTACGGAATCATCCGGTCGATGATCGAGCGCACGCGCGTCACGCGCGCGTCCGTGTCGCCGTACAGGCGGTTCGCGTGGCTGGCGCCGTAGACGATCTGGCTGAACTCTTCGGCGGCCTGCGCCTCGAGCATCGACGACGGGATCAGATTGCGGAACACCATGTAGCCGCCGTAGCGCAGTTGGGGGCTCACGTAGTAGGGCGGCGGGACGGCCGCGGGGGCCGACGCGCCGGCGCTCGGAGCGCTGCCGCTAGCGCCGGACGCGCCCGCGGGACCGGCGTTGGCGTTGGCGCCGGTGCTGTTATTCGCGCCGGTGTTGGCGCCGCCGGCGCCGCTGTTGTTGCCGGCCGCAGCCGAGGTCGCGCTTTCGGCGCTGGCGCCGCTTGGCGCGGACTTGGCCGCAGGCGTCGGGGCCGGGTTGGCTGTCGCACCGCTCGTGGTCGCGGCGGCGGCAGCCGGCGCGGGCGCTTGCGCGCCGCTCACCGGACTGGCGCCAGTCGCTGGTGTGCCGGCCGCATAGGCGCCCATCGGCATCGCCAGCGCGACGCTCGCGCAGCCGAGCACGCCTGCGGCGCTGAGTGCGGTGCGGCGCGCGCGGGTCGGAAACGGTACCTTCACGACCGGTCCCTCCACGGCGCGATGCGCACCAGCAGCAGCATGCCCGGCAGCGCGAGCGCGGTACAGAGGATGAAATAGTCGAACCAGCCGATCCGCGCGACCACAAAGCCGCTCGCCGCCGACGCGAGCGTGCGCGGCACCGACGCGAGGCTCGTGAACAGTGCGAACTGCGTCGCGGTGTAGCGCGGATCGGTGGTGCTCGCGATATATGCGGTGAACGCGGCCATCGTCAGACCGGTGGCGAAGGTCTCGAAGCCGTACACCAGCGCGAGCGCGACTGAGCGCGGATCGAGCTGCACGCTCCAGTCGATGCCGACCAACGACAGCAGCTTCGTCGTGCCCTGGCTCAGCGCGACGGCGATGTTGTAAATCGCGGCAAGTCCGGGTGAATCCGGGCCGAGATGCGCGAGCCACGCGAAGCCGAGCGTCGACACCATCTGCAGCAAACCGAAGATCCACAAGCCACGGCCGATGCCGATCCTCATCAGCCAGATGCCGCCGATGATGCCCCCCGCGAGACTCGCGCCGAATGCCGTGGTCTTCGCGATCACGCCGATCTGCGTGCGCGAAAAGCCGATGTCGAGGAAGAACGACGTGGACAGCGTGGTCGCCATCGTATCGCCGAGCTTGTAGAGAAAGATGAAGCCGAGCACGAAGAGGGCACCGCGCCAGCCGTCGCGCTGAATGAATTCCCTGAACGGCTCGACGATCGCCTCGCGCAGATTCTTCGGCGGCTGGCCGTGCACCTCGGGCTCGCGCACGACCAGCGTCATCAGAACGCCAGGCAGCATGAACGCGGCCGTCACGATGAACACGGTGCTCCACGGCAGATGATCGGACAAAATCAACGCGAGCGAACCGGGCACGAGCGCCGCGATCTTGTACGCGTTCACGTGCACCGCGTTGCCGAGGCCCTGCTGCGTGTCGCTGAGCAATTCACGCCGGTACGCGTCGATCACGATGTCGGAGCTCGCGCCGAAGAACGCGACCAGCGCGGTCAGCGCGGCGACGCTCCAGATCGCTTCGCGCGGCGACACGAAACCGAGCGTCGCCATCGCGCCGGCCACGAGCAATTGTGTGACGAGCATCCAGCCGCGCCGTCTGCCGGGCCGCCAGCCGGGCACGCGCGGCACATAGCGGTCCATCAGCGGTGCCCAGACGAATTTCCAGGTGTACGGAAACTGGATCAGCGCGAACAGGCCGATTTCCTTCAGATTGACGCCTTCCGAGCGCAGCCACGCCTGCACGAGGTAGACGAGCGTAAACAGCGGCAATCCCGAAGTGAAGCCGAGAAAGACGCAAATCAGCATGCGCGTATTCAAAAACGCGCGCCAGCCGGGATGTTCTTCGTGAGCGGTAAGTGCGGGCGCCTCGTGCGGCGGGTTCGACATGTGGATAACTGAGGTTAGCTTTTCTTGACGCGATAGACCGCAAGACTACCACGCCAGTTCACGCCCCACCGCACCACCTGTCCGTCGTGCAGCACGACACGATCGAGAATTTCGATGCCGACTTCGGGCGCGAGCGCTTCGAAGTCCTTGATCGTCAGCACGCGCACGTTCGGCGTGTTGTGCCATTGATAAGGCAGCGACTTCGACACCGGCATGCGCCCTTGCAGCACCGACAGCCGGTGCGCCCAGTAGCCGAAATTCGGAAACGACACGATGCATTGCTTGCCGACCCGCACCGTCTCGCGCAGGATCGCAGCGGTCTGATGAATGGTCTGCAGCGTCTGCGACAGCACCGCGAAATCGAAGCTGCCGTCTTCGAACAGGCGCAGGCCGTCTTCGAGATTCTGCTGGATCACGTTGACGCCGTTCTGCGTCGCGGCGAGCACGCCGGCGTCGTTGATCTCGATGCCGTAGCCCTGCACCTCCAGTTCCTCGTTCAGCAGCGACAGCAGTGAGCCGTCGCCGCAGCCGAGATCGAGCACGGTCGCGCGCGGTTCGACCCAGCGGGCGATCGCGCGGAAGTCCGGGCGCGATGCCAGGTAATCAAGTGCTCGCTGGTTCATGCGTTGACCTCGTTTGCAATGCGTTCGTAGTAGGCGCGCAGCAGGTTGTGATAGCGCGCGTCGTCGAGCAGGAAGGCGTCGTGGCCGTGCGGCGCGTCGATCTCCGCGTAGGTGACCGTGCGCTTGTGATCGAGCAGCGCCTTCACCAGTTCGCGCGAGCGAGCCGGCGCGAAACGCCAGTCGGTCGAGAAGCTCGCGATCAGATACTTCGCGGTGGTGTGCGCGAGCGCGGCGGTCAGATCGCCGTCGAAGGCCTTGGCCGGATCGAAGTAGTCGAGCGCGCGCGTGATCAGCAGGTAGGTGTTGGCGTCGAAGTAGTCGGCGAATTTGTCGCCCTGATAGCGCAGATACGATTCCACTTCGAACTCGACGTCGAAGCTGAAGTTGTAGTCATCGAGCGCGCCTTCCGCGCGACGCAGCGAGCGGCCGAATTTCTCAGCCATGTCGTCGTCCGACAGATACGTGATGTGGCCGATCATGCGCGCGACGCGCAGGCCGCGCTTCGGCTTCACGCCGTGCGCGTAGTAGTTGCCGCCGTGGAAGTCGGGGTCCGACAGAATCGCGGAGCGCGCGACCTCGTTGAACGCGATGTTCTGCGCGGACAGCTTCGGCGTCGATGCGATCACGATGCAATGGGCGACGCGCTCCGGATACATCATGCTCCACGCGAGCGCCTGCATGCCGCCGAGGCTGCCGCCCATCACGGCGGCGAAGCGAGTGATGCCGAACGCGTCGGCGACGCGCGCTTGGGCGTTGACCCAGTCTTCGACGGTGACGACCGGAAACGTCGCGCCATACGGCTTACCGGTGGCCGGGTCGATGCTCATCGGCCCGGTCGAGCCGAAGCACGAGCCGAGGTTGTTCACGCCGATCACGAAAAATTTGTCGGTATCGAGCGGCTTGCCGGGGCCGACCAAATTGTCCCACCAGCCGATGTCCTTCGGATTGTCGGCGTACACGCCCGCCACGTGATGCGATGCGTTCAGCGCGTGGCACACGAGCACCGCATTGCTGCGCGCGGCATTGAGCGTGCCGTAGGTCTCGACCATCAGGTCGTAGCCCGCGAGCGAGCTGCCGTTGCGCAATCGCAGCGGCTCGGTGAAATGCATTTTTTGGGGAGCGACGATGCCGATGGAGTCCATTCATTCCGCCATTGAGTCAACAGGGCGGCTAAACGGCGTCGGCGAAGCACGAGGAGAAGGGCGGTGTGCGCAGCTGACGACCTCTTTAGCCGCATTTATAGTGAACCGCGGGCCTGAGGCCCAAGGTTCGCGCGCCCGCAATCGAGTCAGCAAATCGGCGCGTGAAAGGGGGTGAAACCGGGTGCAACGCGTTCGGGATGCCTTGGCGCGGTCTGTTATGCATCGTGGGACCGCGGCGGCGTCAGGCGCAAAGTATAGCGGAAAATACCACGCGGCAGCGGCGCGGGCGGTGCCGCGCGAAGGGAGCGAGTCCTCGCGGACTACTGAAGAATCAGCAGCAGTTGCTCGTCCGCGTGTTCGGCGGGCGGCCGCGCGAAACCGCTGCGCACATAGCGATGCCAGCGGCCGATCACGTAGCTCACCAACAGGCTCGCGCGAATCGCGGGATCGTAGCCGGCGGGCAGTGCGGTGGATTGCGGCGCAATCTGCGGGTCGGTATGGCCAGTGGCGTGGTTATCGGCACGGGCAAGCGCTTCGGTCTGCGCGAGCCGCAAGCACTGCTTCAGCGATGCCTCGACCCGTTCGAGCATCTGGTTCACGCGCTCGGTCAGCCGTTCGTGCTCGCCGACCAGCGCCTCGCAGGTCAGCACCCGCGTCATGCCGGGATTTTTCGCGGGGAAGTTGAGCAGCATCAGCGCGATCGAGCGCGCCTGCAGCACGCCGTTGCTTTCGTGACCGGTGATCTGGTTGATGAGGCCGAACAGCGTCTGCTCGATGAACTCAATCAGCCCTTCGAACATCTGCGCCTTGCTGGCGAAATGACGATACAGCGCGGCTTCCGACACACCGAGCCGGGCGGCGAGCGCGGCCGTGGTGACCTTTTCGCTTTTCGGCGCCTCTAGCATGCTAGCGAGCGTCTGCAGGATGTGCACGCGACGCTCGCCCGGCTTCGGACGCGTTGCGCGTGTCGCGGCGGAGGATGCCGCTGAGGCTTCGTCAGGCTTGTCGATCGGCTGCATGGCTGTCGTCCCCCGGCTGATGTCGTTGGCGGCTTTCGTCCCTACTGTCCCGGCTTGCGTCCCTTCCATCGAACCGCGCGCGTGCCCAGTCGTAGCGATTTTAGCGAACGAATGCTGCGGTCGACATAATGCGGCCGGCCGGTGCCCGGCAGTCGCATCGGTACGCCGTCCGCGTGCGGCTTGCGCGGCAGGTGCCCGGTGATCCACACGGTGCGGATGCCGAGCCGCCGATAGTTCTTCAGGTGCGAGCGCGTGTCCTCGACGAGGATCGCGTCTTTCAGCGACACGTGCGCGTCGCGCATCGCGCGGCGCAGCATCGCGTGATCGGGCTTCGCGCGCCATTGGCGGCGATCGCGCATGTGCTCGATCGCGATCACGCGCTCGAACAGCCGCTCGATGCGCAACTCGGCGAGCACCGCGCGCGCGTAGGTTTCGGGCGCATTGGTCAGCACGATCTTGCGGCCCGGCAGCGCCGCGACCAGCCGCGCGACGCCGCGCTCGTGGCGGATCATCGAGCCGAGGTCGGGGAACGTGTGCACGACCTTCAGGAAGTCGTGCGCGTCGAGCGGATGATGACGCGTAAGCCCGAGCAGTGCCGCGCCGTAGCGCAGCGTGTAGCCGGTGCGCAGACGGTTGGCTTCGTCGATGTCGACTTGCAGCGCGTCAATGATGTACTGGGTCATGCCGCGATTGATCGCGGGAAAAATGGCATGCGACGCGCGATGCAGCGTGTTATCGAGATCGAACAGCCAGACTGGCTTGCCGCTCGCGATGTCAGGACGGCGGCGCCGCGAAGTGGGGGTGCGCATGGTGGAGGTCTTCAGCCGCTGACGGGCGTTTCATGCTGCGGATGTGGATGCGGATGCGGATGCGGAGAGTTTGCCGCATCGACGCCCGGGGGCGCGCATAGGCTGCCGGCCGCGAGGTGCGGCACAGGCGTCGCGCCGCTCGGACGCGACCCCTGTGCCGGGGATGCCGCAACGCTCAATGCGAGCGGATCATCGTGCCGAATGGCTGTTCGGTCAGGATTTCGAGCAGCACCGAGTGTTCGATGCGGCCGTCGATGATGTGCACCGAGCGCACGCCGCTCTTCGCCGCATCGAGCGCGGACGAGATTTTCGGCAGCATGCCGCCGGAGATCGTGCCGTCTTCGAACAGGCCGTCGATTTCGCGCGCCGACAGGTCGGTCAGCAGATTGCCTTCCTTGTCCATCACGCCGGGGATGTTGGTCATCATCACGAGCTTTTCGGCGTTCAGCACGACCGCCAGCTTGCCCGCGACGAGGTCCGCGTTGATGTTGTACGACAGACCGTCTTCGCCGAAGCCGATCGGCGAGATCACCGGAATGAACGCGTCGTCCTGCAGTGCCTTCACGACCGCCGGGTTGATCGCTTCCACTTCGCCGACCTGGCCGATGTCGACGTACTGGCCAGGCTTTTCTCGATCCGGCATCAGCATCTTGCGCGCGTGGATCAGGCCGCCGTCCTTGCCGGTCAGGCCGACCGCGTGGCCGCCGAAGTGGTTGATCAGCATCACGATGTCCTGCTGCACCTCGCCGCCGAGCACCCATTCGACGACTTCCATCGTCTCTTCGTCGGTGACGCGCATGCCCTGGATGAACGTGCCCTGTTTACCGATTTTCTTAAGCGCCTGGTCGATTTGCGGACCACCGCCGTGCACGATGACCGGGTTGATGCCAACCAGCTTCAGCAGAATCACGTCGCGCGCGAAACCCTGCTTCAAACGCTCTTCGGTCATGGCGTTGCCGCCGTATTTGATGACCACGGTCTTGCCGTGATACTGGCGGATGTAAGGCAGCGCCTCGGCCAGAATTTCGGCTTTCAGGGTGGGCGCAATCTGCGAGAGGTCGGGAAGCTCGGACATGGCGGCAGGCTCGGGCACGGAACAGTTAAAACAGCGCGAATTGTACAGGACTGGCGCGCTGCAACAGGGTTTTCGGCAGCGGCGCGAGCGACGGTCGGTGCAGGCTTGGCGGACCGCACCATGACGGGCCGCGGGGGCGGGCAAACAGCAAGCGTAACGCACTTGCGTGACGGCCGTGCATTGGCCGAACGGACGGCTGCACCTAGGCGTATCAGTCATGGCATCATGATCTGACCGATGCCCCCGGCCTTTCGCGCCCATCCGCAATGAAACCGTCTTCTACCCGTTCCGGGAGCAGCGCGCGCTGTCCGCGCTGCGGCAATGCCTTCGACTGCGGCATGCAGGGCGAGACATCATCTCCGTGCTGGTGCCGTGCTTTGCCACCGCTGCCGGCCGAGCGGCTGAAGCCGGGGGGCCGCTGCTTGTGCCCGGAATGTCTCGCCGCGGAGATTGCCCAGGCGACACGCGAGGCAAGTGGCGTTGAACGGCCGTAAACGCTGCGTTTGCCAACGGCCAATCTGAACCCGCCTATGCACCGCGATGCTGCGCCACCAGCGCTCGCAGATCGCGCGCCACTGCTTCCAGCGCCGGCTCCCACTCGCCGAACCGCGGCTGCCGATACAACGTGGCGCTCGGATACCACGGGCTGTCGCCGCACTCCAGCAACCAGACCCAATGCGGATTGACGTCGAGCAGCACCCACGTGCGCTGGCCGAGCGCGCCGCTCAGATGCGCGACCGATGTGCATACGGTGATCACGAGGTCGAGCGCGCCGACGAAGGCGGCGGTGTCGTCGAAGGTGGCGAGGCTCGCGGTGTGATCGATGATGCGCAGGCCGGCCGCGCGGGCGGCGGCGACCTCCGCGGCCGCGCCCGGCTGCAGCGAGTAGAAGGTGACGTCGTCGATGCCGGCGAAATGCGCGGCATAGCGCTGCCAGCCGACGCTGCGAAACGGGTTGCGCTGATGCCCGCGGCTACCCGTCCAGGCGAGGCCGACCTTCAGGCGGCGCCCGTCGGCAACGCGTCCGCGCCACGCCGCAAGCGCGGCCACATCGGCGAACAGGTAGGGCGCGGCTGGAATGGTCTCTTCGCGGGTATCGAAGATTAGCGGCAAGCTCAGCAGCGGAATTTCATAGTCCATCGGCGGCAGCGATTCGACGCCGCCGCCGGACGAGAAACCGTCGACATGAGCGCCGAGGCTGCGCGCGAGCAGCGCGCCCATCTGCGGAAACGAATTCCACACCACGCGGCCGCCGTCGCGATGCACACGCTCGGCCAGCATCGGGATATAGCGGCTGAACTGCAGCACGTCGCCCATCCCCTGTTCGCCCCATACGAGCAGCGTCTTGCCGGCGAGCGGCTCGCCGCGCCAGATCGGCGCCGGCATCACGGGACGGCTGCCGCCGAGCTCCCTGGAGCCGTCCCAGCGCGCCTCGTGCGATGCCCACCCTTCGGCGTATCGGCCGCGCAGGAGTTGCAGCATGCCGAGGTTCGAGCGCATCGTCGGGCTCTGCGGGGCGAGCTCGCAGGCCGTCGTGGCGGCCTGTTCGGCGTCGTCCCAGCGTTGCGCTTCACGTAACGTCAGCGCATAGTTGTTGTAAGCCAGCGGACTGCCAGGCGCGCGCTGCACGGCTTGGGCACCGGCTTCGAGCGCGTGGGGCAAGTCCAGACTCTGGCGATACGCGTTGGCGAGGTTGATCCATGCGTTGCCATCGTCGGGGGCATCGCGAATCGCGGCTTCGAGCAGCGCGAGCCGTTCGCTCAGATCTCCGTCGGTAAGCGTCAGCGCGCTCGCGAGATTGTTGCGTAGCTGCGGCAGCGCGGGGTCGAGCGCCAGCGCACGACGATACGCAGGGATCGCGTCGGCATGCCGGCCGGCCATCTGCAGCGCGTAGCCGGCGCGGAAGTGCGCGACGGCGCTCCCCGCATCGAGTTCGGCAATAATGGCGGCGAGTTCGATCGCCTCCGCGTGGCGCTTCTGCGCGAGCCACGCGGCGATCAGCGCGTCGAGCGAGGCGCCGTCGAGCGGATGCAGTTTGTCCGCGGCGTCGAGGGAACGGGCTTCGTCCGCCGTGGCGCCGCTGGCTCGGGCCGCGGCGGCATCGCGCAGCAAGGTCAGGAATGCGGACGAAGCGTCGGCTTCGCGAATCGCGGTGGGTACCATGAACGGATGGCGCGGAGCAGTCGTCAATGCAGCCTGGCGACGCGCGATGCTATTTCGAAGACAGTCATGTTACCGGCACTCGGCCGCCTGGTCAGCCATGCGGGTCCGAGCGGGTAGACTAGGATCATGCAACGTATAACCAACACCGGCCGCGTCAATCTCGGTCATCTGTTCTGGCTGCGCAGCCTCGCGATCATTGGTCAGCTGCTGACGATCGCGTTCGTGCAGATCTTCATCGGCGCCAATCTGCCGTTGCCCGCGATGCTGCTCGTGATCGGGCTCGAAGTGCTGTTCAATGCGCTCACATGGTTTCGCGTGTCGCAGCAGCGACCCGAGTCCAACATCGAGCTGTTCGGGCAGATCTGGGTCGATCTCGGCGCGTTGTCGGCGCTGCTGTTCCTGTCCGGCGGCACCACCAACCCGTTTGTATCGCTATACCTGCCATCGCTTGCAATCGCGGCGGCCGTGCTGCCGTGGTATCTGATGGCCTGGCTCGCGGCGTTCGCGGTGGCCTGCTACGCGATGCTCAGTTTCGATTCGGTGCCGCTCAATCTTGAGAATCCCGCCAACCTGTTCGACTACTACCGCTCGGGCATGTGGGTCAATTTCATGGTCAGCGTAGGGCTGATCGCGTGGTTCGTCGCGCGCATGTCGCGGGCACTGCGGCTTCGTGACGCAGCGCTTGGAGAAGCGCAGCAGCGCTTGCTTCAGGACGAACGGGCGGTCGCGCTCGGCGTGCAGGCGGCCACCGTGGCTCACGAAATCGGTACGCCTCTGTCTACAATCGCGATGTTGTCAGAAGAATTGCGCGACGCGGCGCGCACCGACGCGGGACTCGCGCCCTACCGCGCCGATCTCGAACTGCTCGAGCAGCAGATGACGCTGTGCACGTCGGCACTCGCGCGCTTGCGCAGCCGCGCGACGACCACGACGAACCGTGAGCCGGTCGACGAATGGCTCGAATCGTTTGCCGACCAATGGCGCCTGCGCCATCCGCACGTGAAGTTCGAGCGGCTCGGTACGCCGCCCGCCGATGTCAGTCTCAACGACACGGTGGCCGTCAGCCAGATACTGACGATCCTGCTCGACAACGCCGCGCGCGCCAGCCGCGATCACGTGACGCTGTCTTGCACGCGCGCGCCGCGCGGCGACCAGATCGTATTCGAAGTATGTGACCACGGTCCTGGCATTCCAGTCGCGCTGCGCGGCTCGCTCGGCACGATGCCGGTGGAGAGCACGCAGGGCGGTCACGGCGTCGGCTTGTATCTGGCGTTTTCGGCGGCGGCGCGTCTGAAGGGATCGATCGAGCTGACCGACGCCAACGGCGGGCGGCCGCGCGGCACGCGTGCGGTGCTGCGACTGCCGCTCGGCGCGCGCAAGATTTCCGGAGCGAGCCCGCAAGGCGCCGCGCCATCCAACACGGAGAAACAGGCATGAGCGAAAAGAATTTTCTGGTGATCGACGACGACGAGGTGTTCTCCGGCATCCTGGCGCGCGGCTTGACGCGGCGCGGCTACACGGTGAGCGAAGCGCACAACGCGGACGAGGCGATCCGGCTCGCGAATCAGCAGAAGTTCAGCGAGATCACCGTGGACCTGCATCTGGGCAATGACTCCGGCCTGACGCTCGTCGCGCCGTTACGCGATCTGCAGCCCGATGCACGCATGCTGGTGCTGACCGGCTACGCGAGCATCGCCACCGCGGTGCAGGCGGTCAAGGACGGCGCCGACAACTATCTCGCGAAGCCCGCCAACGTCGAGACGATCCTGTCGGCGCTGCAAAGCGAGGCGAGCGCGTTGCAGGCCGAAGAGGCGATCGAGCATCCGCAGCCGCTGTCGGTGGCGCGGCTTGAATGGGAACATATTCAGCGGGTGCTCGCCGAACACAACGGCAATATCTCGGCGACCGCGCGGGCGTTGAACATGCATCGGCGCACGTTGCAGCGCAAGCTGGCGAAGCGGCCGGTGAGACAGTAGGCCGCGATCGGGCGGCACAAAGCAAAACGGGCTGCCTATGCAAAGGCAGCCCGCTTTTCATGCATCAGCGCCTGGCGCTGTCACCGCGCATATCACAGCACGTAGCGCGACAGATCCTCGTCTTCCGCGACTTCGTTCAATGCGCGATCGACATACGCCGCGTCGATCTGCACGGTACGGCCCGAATGATTGCCGGCCGAGAACGACACTTCCTCGAGCAGTTTTTCGATGACCGTATAAAGACGCCGCGCGCCGATGTTCTCAGTCTTCTCGTTGACTGAGTACGCGATCTCGGCAAGACGGCGGATGCCGTCGTCGGCGAATTCGAGGTGCACGTCTTCGGTCGCGAGCAGCGCCTGGTATTGCTTGACAAGGCTCGCATCCGTCGACACGAGGATCGATTCGAAGTCGTTGACCGACAGCGAGTCGAGTTCGACGCGAATCGGAAAGCGCCCCTGCAGTTCCGGGATCAGATCGCTCGGCTTCGCAAGATGAAACGCGCCGCTCGCGATGAACAGGATGTGATCGGTCTTCACCATGCCGTACTTGGTGTTGATCGTCGTGCCTTCGACGAGCGGCAGCAGATCGCGCTGCACGCCCTGACGGGACACTTCACCGCCGCCGGCTTCGTTGCGCGACGCGATCTTGTCGATTTCGTCTAGAAACACGATGCCGTTCTGTTCGACGTTCTGCACCGCCTTGGTTTTCACCTCTTCGTCGTTCAGCATCTTGCCGGCTTCTTCGTCGGTGAGCACCTTCAGCGCTTCCTTCACCTTCATCTTGCGGCGCGTCTTCTTGCCGCCGCCGATGTTGGCGAACATCGAGCGGATCTGCTCGGTCATGTCTTCCATGCCCGGCGGCCCCATGATGTCCATGCCGACCTGCGGCTGCTCGACGTCGAGCTCGATTTCCTTATCGTCGAGCTGGCCTTCGCGCAGGCGCTTGCGGAACGTCTGACGCGTCGTGCTGCCTTCATCGGCGGTATCGGTCGAGCTCGTGCTCGAACCGAAGCCAACCGGCCGTGCGGTCGGCAGCAGGATGTCGAGAATGCGGTCTTCGGCGAGATCGCCGGCCTTGGTCCGCACTTTGCGCATTTCGGTTTCGCGAGTCTGCTTGACCGAAATTTCGATCAGGTCGCGCACGATGCTGTCCACGTCGCGGCCCACGTAGCCGACTTCGGTGAACTTGGTTGCTTCGATCTTGATGAACGGCGCGTCCGCGAGCTTCGCGAGACGCCGCGCGATTTCGGTCTTGCCGACGCCGGTCGGTCCGATCATCAGGATGTTCTTCGGGGTGATTTCCTGGCGCAGCGGTTCGTCGACCTGCTGACGGCGCCAGCGGTTGCGCAGCGCGACGGCCACGGCTTTCTTCGCGCGGCCTTGGCCGATGATGTGTTTGTCGAGCTCGGAGACGATCTCGGCGGGGGTCATGGTGCTCATCGATGGGTCCTTACTCGATCGTCTCAATGACGCGGTTATGGTTCGTGTAGATGCACATGTCGCCGGCGATTTCCAGCGATTTCTCCACGATGTCGCGCGGCGATAGCTCGGTGTTGTCGGCAAGCGCCCTCGCGGCCGCCTGCGCGTACGCACCGCCCGAGCCGATCGCGCAGATGCCGCCTTCGGGGTCGAGCACGTCGCCGTTGCCGGTGATGACGAGCGTGGTGGTCGCGTCCGCGGCGATCAGCATCGCTTCGAGACGACGCAGCATGCGATCGGTGCGCCAGTCTTTCGCGAGCTCCACGGCCGCGCGCGTCAGATTGCCCTGATGTTTTTCGAGCTTCGCCTCGAAGCGGTCGAGCAGCGAGAAGGCATCCGCCGTGCCGCCGGCGAAGCCGACCAGCACCTTGCCGTTATAGATGCGCCGGACCTTCTTCGCGCCGCCTTTCATGACGATGTTGCCGAGCGTCACCTGGCCGTCGCCGCCGAGCGCCACCTTGTTGCCGCGGCGCACGGAAACGATCGTCGTGCCGTGAAATTGCTCCATATGCGTTCCTCTTTGCAAAACGGGTAGGACGCGACAGCGCTGCGCGCTACCGCATGAATCCAGTCAGCGGACGGCGCGCCGGCTGGCGCGCTCGTGAGCGCATGTCCGATCTATTTTAGGGCGGGCGCGGTCATATCAAGATCCGCCGGAAGGCCTTGGGAGAAAAACTGAAAATCCGCTCAGGAAGCCTGAGAAACGAGGCGGGAACGCGAGGCGGGACGGGAGGGATGGCGGAGCTTGCGCGGATGTCGCGCAAAAAGAAAAGGCGCACGGATCACCGTGCGCCTCTAGACGAAGCAGCGTTTTCAGGGCGCCAGGCCGAAGCCGCGCCTCAGCTAATCAGTCGCCGAACAGTTTCTGGCGCAGTTCGCGGCGCTCTTGTGCTTCGAGCGACAGCGTGGCTGTAGGCCGTGCGAGCAGACGCGGAATGCCGATCGGCTCGCCGGTTTCTTCGCACCAGCCGTAGTCGCCCGCCTCGATGCGCGCGATCGATTGCTGCACCTTCTTCAGCAGCTTGCGTTCGCGGTCGCGCGTGCGCAGTTCGAGCGCATGCTCTTCCTCGATCGTGGCGCGATCGGCCGGGTCCGGCACGATGACCGTTTCACGCAGGTTCTCGGTCGTCTGGCCAGCATTGCGGAGAATGTCCGCCTGCAACTGTTCGAGCCTGTTCTTGAAGAAGGCGAGCTGATCCTCATTCATGTAATCCTTGTCGCTCATCTTCAGGATTTCGGCTTCGGTCAAGAGTCGTTTCGTCGTCATCTGGCTTACTTCTTCAATGTGAGGCAAAACTCATAGTGCCCGCACTTTCGTATTGCCCGCAAACGCGTCGCGTGGACGCGCGGCGCAGGGTGGTCACGAACGTTGGGCTGTCGTGACGCCGAAGCGCCTGGCGCCCACACACACCGGGCGTTGCTAGCTACGCCGCTGCGGGGCCGAACTCCTCTGGAAACCGATTCACACATGCTCCTGAGGCATCGCTCGCCGACAAGCGCTTGCCCTTTCAGGCCGTGCCCGCCGGCGTTTTCGGCGTGTCTCCGGACAAGATTTTCCGGCGCCGTTTCAGGCCCGTCGCGGGATACGCGCGACCGGGCAATTCGTTGTCATTCTCCAGTGGGCACGTATTGTAACTGAATCACAATCCGGCACCGCAACTGCCGAAATTCCGCCTGCGGTGCAGCGATATCCCGAAAATATAACGCGCACAAAGCCAAAAAGCGATGGTCGTGCACGCTTTAATGCAGCAGGGTTTTCACGCGGTTTTCATATAGCCGGCAATCGCACGGTCTCGGTGCCACGGCATCGCAGTTTCTGCAGAGGATTCACGCCCGCGCAGGCGGCGTCGGGCGTCTCGGCGCAATAGAAGTAGCACGACGCATGCCGCGCTATGCGCGGCGTGTCGTGGGCCTTCTATGGGGTTTGCTGGTGTGACGGCGCTGCGCCCGCTCAGGCGAGGCAGGCGTCGAGACCGTCGGTGATCAGGTCGCGCGGCAGTTCGATGCCGATGAACACCATCTTGTTGGTCTTCTTCTCGGCCGGTTGCCATTTCGCGGCGAGGTCGCTGCCCATCATTTGATGCACGCCCTGGAACACGACCTTGCGATCGACGCCCTTCATGTACAGCACGCCCTTGTAGCGCAGCAGGTGCTCGCCGTAGATCTGCAGAATGCCGCCGAGGAAGTCCTCGAGCTTGTTCGGATCGAACGGACGATCGCTGCGGTACACGAACGACTTGATCTTGTCGTCGTGATGCGCGTGGTGGTGATGCCCATGATCGTGGCCTTCGTGATCGCAATGGCCATGGTCGTGATCGCAGTTCGCGTGATCGTGATCATGGTCGCCGTGCGTGTGGCCGTGTTCGTCGTGCGCATGCGCGTGGCTGTGCGCGTGTTCGTCTTCGGCGAGGAAGTCCGGGTCGATTTCGAGCTTCGAGTTCAGGTTGAAGCCGCGCAGATCGAAAATTTCCTTGATGTCCGTTTCGCCGAAATTAACGACCCTGATCGCCGCCTTCGGGTTCATGTGCAGCAGACGGTGACGCAGATCGCCCACCTGCCGCTCGTCGACGAGATCGGCCTTGGTGATGAACAGGCGGTCGGCAAAACCGACCTGGCGCTGCACCACTTCGTGCTCGTCGAGCTGACGGTCCGCGTGCTTCGCATCGACCAGCGTGATGATCGCGTCGAGCAGGAATTCGCTCGCGATCTGATCGTCCATGAAGAAGGTTTGCGCGACCGGGCCCGGATTTGCGAGGCCGGTGGTTTCGATCACGACACGGTCGAAGTCCACTTCGCCCGCCTGCTTCTTCGCGGCCAGATCGTTGAGCACGCGCGACAGGTCGCCGCGAATCGTGCAGCAGATGCAGCCGTTGCTCATCTGGATGATCTGCTCGGTCGTGTCCTGCACGAGGATCTCGTTGTCGATGTTCTCTTCGCCGAACTCGTTCTCGATGACGGCGATCTTCATGCCGTGCTTTTCGTTCAGGATGCGCTTGAGCAGGGTGGTTTTACCGCTGCCGAGAAAGCCGGTCAGGATGGTGACTGGAATCATGTGGGTCGCCTGTAAGTCGTGAAACGGTGCGTGATCGAACGCTAGCGCAAGGCTAGCCAGAAGCGTGAGGCCGGCCGCCGCGGCCAGATGGCGCGGTCCTGTCCAGCCGGTTATTGAAACATATTTGCCTGGCGGGCGCAGGGGCGGCCGCCTTGCGGCCGGCTGATGGCCGGCTGCGCGGAGGCTGGCCGCAGCCGCCGCCGGCACGCGCAATTGCCCACGAAATATGGGCGCTCAGGCGATTTGCAACAGCAGGCCCTTCAGATACTCCCCTTCGGGGAATGCCGTGAGCAGCGGATGATCGACGCCCGCGCCGAGCCGCTTCAGGATGCGTGCGTCGACGCGGGCGTCGGCGGCGGCGCCGGACACGATCTTCTGGAACAGTTCGGGATCGATCGCGCCCGAGCACGAGTAGGTGAACAGCAAACCGCCCGGACGCAGCAGCTTCAGGCCCGTCAGGTTGATGTCCTTGTACGCGCGCGACGCGCGGTCCACGTGCTCGCGCGATGGCGCGAACTTCGGCGGATCGAGCACGATCAGGTCGAAGCGCTCGCCTTCGTCGTAGAGGCGCCGCAGTGTCTTGAACGCGTCGGCGTCGAGCCAGCTCGCGCGATCGGCGTCGAAGCCGTTGGCCGCGACGTTCTGCTGCGCGAGCGCGAGCGCTTCACCCGACGAATCGACCGACACCACGCGCTTCGCGCCACCCTTGAGCGCCGCGAGCGAAAAGCCGCCGGTGTAGCAGAAGCAGTTCAGCACGTCGCGATCTTTCGCGAATTGCTGCACGAGCAGGCGGTTATCGCGCTGATCGACATAGAAGCCGGTCTTGTGGCCGTTGCGCACGTCGACGTGATAGCGCACGCCGTTTTCGCTTGAGATCAGCTGCTCCGAAGGCGGCTCGCCCGCGAGCACACCGGTGACCTGCTCGAGCCCTTCCTTCTGACGGATCGACACGTCCGAGCGCTCGTAGACGTTCGGGCAGCCGGTCGCGCCGATCAGCGCCGCGACGATCGCGTCCTTCCACGCCTCGACGCCGGCCGCCATGAACTGACAGACGATCTGGCTGCGCTGACCCGCGTCCTCGGCGACGTAGTAATCGACGATCAGGCCCGGCAGACCGTCCGCCTCGCCGAAGATCAGTCGCACGGCGCCGGTGTCGCGAACCATCGCCTGACGATGCGCGAACGCGCGCTGCACGCGGCGCTTGAAGAACGCGTGATCGATCGGCTCGGCTTCGTCGAAGCTCCACACGCGTGCGCGGATCTGCGAGTGCGGGCTGTAGGCGGCGCGCGCGAGGAAGCGGCCATCGTGCGCGCGCACGAGCACGGTCGCGCCGGGCGCGGGGCGGCCGTCGACATGTTCGATCGCATTGGCATACACCCACGGATGGCGGCGCAGCAGCGATTTTTCTTTCGACGGTTTGAGCGTAACGGTATTCATCAGGTGTCGGTCAGGTACTAGCGATGGCGGCGCGTCGTGGCGCGCGGCGGCAGTCGCGTGATCAGTTGCGTTTCTTTGCGCGAGGATGCGCGCTGTCGTAGACGTGGGCGAGGTGCTGGAAATCGAGGCCCGTATAGACCTGCGTCGCGGTGATGCTGGCGTGTCCGAGCAACTCCTGCACGGCGCGCAGATCGCCGCTCGACTGCAGCACGTGCGTCGCGAACGAATGGCGCAGCACGTGCGGATGCACGTTGGCAGGAATGCCGGCCGCGAGCGCCGCGCGCTTCACGCGCTCGCGCACGACGTTCGGCGACAGCCGGTTGCCGCGCGCCGACAGGAAGAGCGGATGCGAATCGTGGCGGACCATGCGTTCGCGCACCGCGAGCCATGCATTCAGCGCCGCGACCGCCTTGCTGCCCACCGGCACGACGCGGCGCCGGTTGCCTTTGCCGAGCACTTCGACTTCGCCGGAATCGAGCTTCAGCCAGCCGGCCGAGCGATAACCGTCGATGTCGGCGAAACGCACGTCGAGGCCGACCAGTTCGGCGAGGCGCAGGCCCGACGAGTAGAACAGCTCGAGCATCGCGTGATCGCGCAGGCCTTCGGGGGAGTCGGCGGGCGCGCTGTCCATCAGGCGCGCGGTGTCGTCGACGGAAAGCGCCTTCGGCAGCGTTTTCGCCTGCTTCGGCGCGCGCACCGCGGCGACCGGATTGGCCGGCAGCTCGATTTGGCCCGCAAGCCAGCGATAAAACGCGCGCCACGCCGACAGCCGATGGCCAATCGACCGCGCGGTGAGGCCGCCCGCATGCGCGCGCGCGACGGCGCCGCGGATGTCGACGGCGGTGAGACTTTCGAGCTGTCTGCCTTTGGCGAGCAGCTTCAGTTCCGCGAGCTCATGCGTATAGCCGCGAAGCGTATGCTCCGACAGCCGCCGCTCGTGCTCGAGATGCGACAGATAGGCGGCGATCGGGTCGGCGGCGGTCACGGTGGGCGGTGACGTTGCGTGGCTCAGCGCGGCAGCAGCCGGCTCAGTGCGGCGCTCGCGAGCGCGCCGATCTGCGTGAGGAAATCGGTGGCCATGCCTTCGTGGAAGCGTCGCGGGTCGGACGAGCCCATCACGAGCAGGCCGAACGTCGGCGCGTCTTCGGCACCTTCGGGGTCGCGCAGCGCAAGCAGCGCGATCGATTCGGTGGTCTGCGCCGTTTCGCTCGACGGGGCGCTGGGGTCGTCGGTCGCGCTCGCCGGCGGGTTGGCCGCGCCGTTGGACGCGCTCGCCGCCTGCGGGAGCCATTGCGCGGCCTCGAAGCCGGTGTTCGCGCCGCAGTACGGCGTGCTCAGGCTGCCCGCGAAAATCCGCACTTCCTCGCTGACGTGGCGCGCGAAGTCGGCTTGCGCATATGGCTCGGCGACGTCCCACACACGCAGTGCCGCTTGCGGCACGTCGAAGATATCGAGCAGACCGCCGGCGATCGTGCGCGGCAGCGCGTACGGATCGCGCTCAGCCATCACGCGGATGGTCCAGCGGTTGAACTTCGCCGCGATGCTGTCGTTCTCGTGACCGTAGCGCAGCAGTTCGGCCAGACGCCGTTCGAGATGCTTGTTTTTGTCGCGCAGCATCTCCATTTGCCGCTCCTGCAGCGACACTGCGGCTTTGCCGTGCGGGTTCGCGAGCCGGATCGTCGCGAGCGTTTCCGCGTGTTCGACGAAGAATTCGGGATTGGCGAGCAGGTATTCGGCGACTTCGCGATCGTTCATGGTTTCGGCTGGAGGACTACGAGATGGCCGCCTTGCGGCGGCGCGTAGGTCAATGAGTTAGACGGAGGGCGCCACGGCGGCCGGGCTGGACGGATTGTGCTGCGACGAGTCGGGCGATGCGCTCGACGCCTCTTCTGCCAACTCGATCTCCCCTTCGAAGACGGTGGCCGCGGGGCCGGCCATCAGCAGCGGCGCGCCTGGTTGCGCGATGTCCCACGTGATCGTCAGATCGCCGCCGTGCGTGTGCACGAGCACCGGCGAATCCAGTAGCCCGCGCCGAATACCCGCCGCGGCCGCCGCGCACGCGCCGGTGCCGCACGCGAGCGTTTCGCCCGCGCCGCGTTCGTAGACGCGCAGCCTGATCTCGTTGCGATTGACGATTTGCATGAAGCCCGCATTGACCCGCTGCGGGAAGCGCGTGTGCCGCTCGATGGCCGGACCTTCGACGAGCACCGGGAACGCCTCGGCATCGTCGACGACCTGCACCGCGTGCGGATTGCCCATCGACACCACCGACATCCAGCGTGTCGTGCCGTTCACGTCGAGCGGCCAGAGCGTGTCCGCGCCTTCGCGGCGGCCTTGCAGACCTTTGGTCGCGAACGGCACGAGTTCGGGATCGAACACGGGCGTGCCCATGTCGACGATTACCTCGCCGTTGTCCTGCATCGTCAGCGTGATCGTGCCTTTCTGGACTTGCACGCGCACGCTGCGCTGGTCGGTGAGACCGCGCTCGCGCACGAACTTGACGAAGCAGCGCGCGCCGTTGCCGCAATGTTCGACCTCGCCGCCGTCGCAATTGAAGATGCGATATCTGAAATCGACGCCTTCGACGGTCGGCTTTTCGACCAGCAGCAACTGGTCGGCACCGACGCCGAAATGGCGATTCGCGAGCGCGCGCACCTGCGCCGTGGTCAGTTCAAGCGGTTGGGTATAGCCGTCGAGCACGACGAAGTCGTTACCCGCGCCGTGCATTTTGGTGAATTTGAGCTTCACGTTTTTCGTGTATCCGTTGCTGCGTAGGGCTTCGCGCGTGCGGGCGGAGCCGAAAATCCGGGCCTTGCCGGCTGTTGGGTGAATCACCCTTTCGAGCCGGGTTGGGCCAATAGCAGATGATACACGTTGGCCCATCGGAAACGGTATGGCGGGCAAGGGGCCTGGATGCCGCCTCACGTGCACTGATCGACGTGCTCCGACTGCTGGGAGCCGGGTCCCAGCGCCATCTTCAATACACCCCCGGCACTCCCGGTGGCCGCGTCTTGAACCGCTTGTGCACCCAGTAATACTGCTCGGGCATCAGCGGAATCTGCTCTTCGAGAAATTCGTTCATGCGTCGCGCATCGGCGTCATCATCGCCGGTCGGATAGTTGTCCCAAGGCTTGAAGACCTTGAGCCGGTAGCCCTTGTAATTCGGCAGCACTTCGCCGATGAACGGTACCACCTGCGCGTGCCCGACCTTAGCGAGACGGCCGACCGCGGTCAGCGTGCAGGTCGGCACGCCGAAGAACGGCACGAACGTCGAATTGCGCGCGCCGTAGTCCATGTCCGCGCCGAGCATCACCGGTTTGCGTTCGCGCAGCCAGCGCAGTACGACGCGCGCGCTGTCCGCGCGGCTTGCCATGTCCGCGCCGAAACGCGCACGCGCCGCTTTCGCGACTGCCTCGAGCTCCTGATTCGACATCGGCTGATACAGCGAGCCGCACTGGCGCTTCAATGAGTAGTTCAGAAAAATCGAACCGGCCTCGATGCCGACAAAGTGAAAGCCGAGAAAGAGCGTCGGCGGCAGCTTCGGGTCGGTCAGATCGATTGCGCTGTCGAGCTGGATCAGCTTCTCGAGCTTCTTCGCCGAGCCGAACCACTGCACGCTGCGCTCGAGATAGCTGCGGATCGCGTGACGGAAGTGCTTCTGCGCGACGTCCTCGCGGCGCTCGTCGCTCCAGTCGGGGAAGCACAGCTTCAGATTCGTATGAACGATGCGCTTGCGACGGCTCGGGATTTGATAGAGCAGCCAGCCGAGCCCGTCGCCGAGACGGGCGACGAATCCATACGGCAACAACGCAAAGAGTTTGAGCAGCCCGACCGCGAGCTTCGCGCCGTAGCTGCTCAGCATGCAGCCTCCGGGCGCACGGCGCTGCTAGGGGCGGGATTGCAGGGAGCGGAAAAATTGGCGTGATACCGCACTCGTGGACACTCTGTGACATTCAAAGGAAGTCGCTATAATAAGGGCTTCGCCGAGTTAATAGACAACTTGCGGGGCGAAGCCGGCGGGTGCGGTCCATGGGTTTCCATGAGTCAAGCGTCCATCGGTAAGGTAATCCGCTAAAGCGTCGCCGCTTCAGACTCCCGAAGTCGGCTACGTGGAACGCAACCGTAACCACTAACAGGAGTCTGCAACGTGGCAAACGACTATCTCTTCACTTCCGAATCCGTTTCCGAAGGCCATCCCGACAAAGTCGCGGACCAGATCTCGGACGCGATCCTCGACGCCATCCTCGCTCAAGACAAGTACTCGCGTGTCGCGGCCGAAACGCTGTGCAACACGGGTCTCGTCGTGCTGGCCGGTGAAATCACCACCACCGCGAACGTCGACTACATCCAGATCGCGCGCAACACGATCAAGCGCATCGGCTACGACAACACAGACTACGGCATCGACTACCGCGGCTGCGCGGTGCTCGTCGCCTACGACAAGCAGTCGCCGGACATCGCCCAGGGCGTGGACCGCGCGCACGACAACAACCTCGATCAAGGCGCGGGCGACCAGGGTCTGATGTTCGGTTACGCGTGCGAGGAAACGCCGGAACTGATGCCGCTGCCGATCCACCTGTCGCACCGTCTCGTCGAGCGTCAGGCGAATCTGCGCCGCGACGGCCGTTTGCCCTGGCTGCGTCCGGACGCGAAGTCGCAGGTGACCGTGCGCTATGTCGACGGCAAGCCGCATTCGATCGACACGGTCGTGCTGTCTACCCAGCACGCGCCGGACATTGAGCTCGACACGCTGCGCGAAGCGGTGATCGAAGAAGTGATCAAGCCGACGCTGCCGGCCGAGCTGATGAAGGGTGATATCAAGTACCTCGTGAACCCGACCGGTCGCTTCGTGATCGGCGGTCCGCAGGGCGATTGCGGTCTGACGGGCCGCAAGATCATCGTCGATACATACGGCGGCGCGGCACCGCACGGCGGCGGCGCGTTCTCGGGCAAGGACCCGTCGAAGGTCGACCGCTCGGCAGCTTACGCCGGCCGTTACGTCGCGAAGAACATCGTGGCCGCGGGCCTCGCGTCGCGCTGCCTGATCCAGGTGTCGTACGCGATCGGCGTCGCTCAGCCGACCTCGGTGATGGTCAACACGTTTGGCACCGGCCGCGTGTCGGATGCGACGATCACGGAACTCGTGCGTCAGCATTTCGACCTGCGTCCGAAGGGCATCATCCAGATGCTCGACCTGCTGCGCCCGGTCTATGAGAAGAGCGCGGCGTATGGCCACTTCGGCCGCGAAGAGCCGGAATTCACGTGGGAAGCCACCGACAAGGCGCTCGCACTCGCCGAAGCGGCAGGCACCGAGCCGGTCGCGGCAATCGCGTAACTAGCGCGTAACCAGCGCGTAACCAGCGCGAGTCGATCGTTACCTGAAAGCGAAAAACCCCGCCGGCGTGAGCCGGGCGGGGTTTTTTCTTTGTCCGTCGATCGCTTAACGATGCCGTCGCGCGCGAAGTCTTGCCACTCAACGCGCAACAGCAACTCACCGGCCCAGCAATTTCAGCGGCTCGCAAACGCAAACGCGAACCACCCGCTGCTGCTCGTCGACAGCCGACGCGGTCGGCGGCTCGCAGGCGTGCGCACCGCCGGCTCGCGTTTCGCGACCGCGAGGTGCAACGGTGTCGGCTTGCGCAGCAATGTACGCAGCGACAGACGGCGCGTGCCACTCTGCTGGCGCAGCGCCGAGAAGAACGTATGGAACCAGGTGCGAAAGCCGTCGACGGCCTTCGCGTCGCGCCACTGCTCGCCGAGCGCGCGGGTGCGCGCGGCATGGTGACGCAGCGCCCGCATCATATGACGGCGCGCGGGACGCGCCGCTTTCAGCGCGGCGCGGGTAAGACGGGTGCTCAAAAGAGTATGCATGGCTTCACATTTAGGCAATGAACCGCACGTCGGCGCGTGCATCGGATGTGCACGGACAAACAGCACCATATGTGCCAATGACGGGGTTGCGATGAACGGCCTGAAAGCCGGAAATTCGGTGCGCGTCGTGTCGCGAGAGATCGCGACGCGAAACACGGCGCGCAGCGCAGCGAAGGTACAACGCGGAGAAACCGACGGCACGAGCCTTGACGGCCTGCGCACAATAGAAAACTGCGTAAGCGGCGATCGACATGCGAGCAGGCTACACGGGAATCGTGACGTCAGAAAGTCGGGTTAGTACCCTGCGAGATCGAATTCCCTCAGGATCGAATCGTCGCCAACAACAATCTGGTCTCACTTTTGACGGGCGATTTACGTGCATAGTTGCCCAGCGAATGTGCGGCGCGGGTGCACAGCACGCCTGAAACCGGTGCATTGGCGCGCCGCGAAACAACGCACCCCGATCGCGCCCGTTTTACAATCGAACATCAGTTAGTCGACGTTAACGGAACGCCATGTCACTCCATTCGAAGAAAGAGCAGATTCAAACGTTGCGGGAGCAGGGTTTTGTCGTCGTGCCAGGACTCGTGTCGCCCGAGCGTTGCGACGAGCTGAAGCGGATCGCACAGCGGCAGCTGCAGGAAGCGGCGGCGCCGATCGAATTCGAAGCGGATCTGAAGTATCCGGGCGCGCCGTCATCGAAAGATGCGCCGGGCGGACATACGGTGCGGCGCCTGCTCGACGCGTACGGTCGTCACCCCGCGTTCGCGCAATGGGCGACCGCACCCGAAATCCGTGGCTGGATGGAACTGTATTTTGGCGAGGAGCCGCGACTGTCGCGCGCGCATCACAACTGCATGATGACCAAGCACCCCGCATACGGCAGCCTGACCGGCTGGCATCGCGACGTGCGTTACTGGTCGTTCGAGCGCGACGACCTGGTGTCGGTGTGGCTCGCGGTCGGCCCGGAAACCATCGATAACGGCGCGCTGTGGTTCGTGCCGCAATCGCATGGCGCCGCCTTCACGTCCGACCGTTTCGACGAAGCGAAGTTTTTCCGCACGGATCTCGCCGAGAACGAGGCGGCGATCCGCACCGCGGTGTCGCCGGAGCTGAAGACCGGCGACGTGGTGTTCTTCCACTGCAACACGCTCCACTCGGCCGGCAAGAATCTTAGCGATCAGGTGAAGTTCTCGCTCGTGTTCACCTATCACGGCGTAAGCAACGTGCCGCTGCCCGGCACGCGCTCGGCCTCGAAGCCCGAGATCGCGTTCTAGCTATTTTCGTCGCGGGCCTCGTGCGGACGCTCAGCGCTTGCGCCCCGACATCGCGATTCCCGTCAGCCCGGCGAGCGTCGCCACCACGCCCGCGACGATCAGCACGATCGCCTTGTTGCTCGGCGAACCGGTAAAGAAGCGCGACACGTCGCTGCTCACCGAATTGAACGCCTGCCCGCCGAAATACAGCAGCACGATGCCGCCGACAATCAGCGCGATCGAAATCGCCTTCGCCATCTGCACCTCCCATCAACTTGAACCGGCCAGAGTGTAGGTGAGCCGCGCGTGCTCGTCCATCCCGCATACTGGGTGCCTGCAAGCGCGGCGTCGATTGGCTAACATAGCGGTCTAGCCGCACCACGGCGACATCACGACAATAAATCCCCCGAGCAGCAAGCCTCCCGCAACGCGCGAATCCTCACGCCCGCAATTCTCGGGCGATCTCATCGACAAGGACACTAGCAATGGCTTACGAAGCAGCTTCAGAACGCTATTCGGACATGCAATACCGCGTCTGCGGCAAGTCGGGTCTCAAACTGCCGGCGCTGTCGCTCGGCCTGTGGCACAACTTCGGCGACACCACGCCGATCTCGACGCAGCGTGACATCCTGCGCACGGCGTTCGACCTCGGCATCACGCACTTCGATCTGGCGAACAACTACGGCCCGCCGTACGGCAGCGCGGAAACCAATTTCGGCCGTCTGTTCAAGGACGATTTCAAGCCGTATCGCGACGAACTGCTGATTTCGTCGAAGGCCGGCTGGGATATGTGGCCGGGTCCGTACGGCCAGGGCGGCGGCTCGCGCAAGTACGTGCTCGCGAGTCTCGACCAGAGCCTGAAGCGCATGGGCCTCGAATACGTCGATATCTTCTATTCACATCGCTTCGACGCGCACACGCCGCTCGAGGAAACCGCGGGCGCGTTGGCGAGCGCGGTGCAGCAGGGCAAGGCGCTCTATATCGGCATCTCGTCGTACTCGTCGGCGAAGACCCGCGAAATGACCAGGCTGCTCGCCGAATACAAGGTGCCGCTGCTGATCCATCAGCCGTCCTACAACATGCTGAACCGCTGGATCGAACACGACCTGCTCGATACGCTCGCCGAAGTCGGCGCGGGCGCGATCGCGTTCACGCCGCTCGCGCAAGGGCTGTTGACCGGCAAGTACCTGAACGGCGTGCCGGCCGATGCGCGCGTCAACAAGCCGGGCGGCAGTTCGCTGAAAGACGAGCATCTGAGCCCGCAGAACATCGAACACGTGAGGAAGCTGAACGACATCGCGCAGCGCCGTGGTCAGAGCCTCGCGCAGATGGCGCTCGCATGGGCCTTGCGCGATCAGCGCGTGACGTCGGTGCTGATCGGCGCGAGCCGCGCGGAGCAGGTGCGCGAGAACGTCGGCGCGCTGAAGAACCTCGCATTCTCGGCCGACGAACTCGCCGAAATCGATCGCTATGCGACCGAAGGCGGGATCAACCTGTGGGAAAAGCCATCGACGGACCAGGCGATCTGATCGCGTGAGGAACCGTCCGCGCAACTGGCAGACGGAACGAAGGGCAAAACGAAGCCGCACGCTCAGCGTGCGGCTTTTTCGTTGGTACTTCGCGCCGCGCCGCTACACGAGCGCCGGCAGACCCTCGACCAGCGCCACCGCGCACATCACACCGATCAGCGCGCCCAGCACACGCAGCGCGTTGTGTCGCAACTCGGTTTTGCAGGGCAGCGCGCCGACGAATAGCGCACCCGCTAACGCCATCGGAATGACCAGGATGAAATCGCCGATCGTGAAGTACGTCATCTTCGTCTCCTCCCATGCAGGATGGATGCTATTTCGTTCCGGCAGAGGCTGCGGTTTTGAAATCATGCAGTACCAGTGCACGAATCGAGTATAGGAGACGGATGGAGCGGTGCGGCGGCGCGAGCTTGCGCGCCGGCGCGTATTCGCAAGCTGCTGAACCCCGGCGCGGCGGGCGTGCGGCGATTGGCGCGGCGCAACAAAACACGGCGCAAAGTATCGAGCGTTCACTTACGCAAGCCTTTCGTTTTGCGCCGATCCATGCGGGATCGATGATCGCGCGCGGCTATTCGCGTGCGCGCAGGCGCGTCGCCGCGACCAGGCCGATCACGAGCAGCGCACCGACCAGCCCGACGACCCCGTTCCAGCCATGACCGGCCCACACGTGGCCGCCATACGAGCCGACCAGGCTCGAGCCGATGTAGTACGCGAGCAGATATAGCGCAGCGGCCTGGCCTTTCGCGTCTTTCGCCAGACGCCCGACCCAGCCGCTCGCGACCGAATGCCCGGCAAAGAACCCGAACGTCACGCATGCGATGCCGGTCGCGACCGCCGCGAGCGGATGCAGCATCGTCAGCGCGAGGCCGAACACCATCAGCAGCA
The DNA here is from genome assembly GCF_040948755.1 of Paraburkholderia sp. BR13444. NCBI lineage: Bacteria > Pseudomonadati > Pseudomonadota > Betaproteobacteria > Burkholderiales > Burkholderiaceae > Paraburkholderia > Paraburkholderia sp. BR13444. The sequence continues at coordinate 222,865 of NZ_JBFPKM010000010.1, forward strand.
GGCTCCCGATCAGCACGCGCGCGCGGCCGAACGTATCGGCCATGCGCCCGGACCACGGCGACGCGACCACACCGACCAGATAGACGATGAAGATCGCGCCGATCTCCGTCTGATTCAGCCGATACGGCGGCGCGAGCAGCCGGTAGCCGATGTAGTTGTACAGCGTGACGAAGCTGCCCATCAGAACGAAGCCGAGCAGGAACAGTAGCGGCAAGCCCGGTCGCGTGAACTGCCGCAACAGCAGCGTGCGGTGATGCGCGAAGCCGAGCCCGCGGCGTGGCACGAAATGGCGCGATGGAGGCAGCAGTGCGCGGAACGCGAGCATCGACAGCAGGCCGAGCACGCCGATCGTGCCGATTGCGACGCGCCATGAAAACAGATCGGCGACCACGCCGGTGATCACCCGCCCTGCCATCCCGCCGATCGCCGTGCCGCCGACGTACAAACCCATCGCAAGACCGAGACCGTCGGGATGCACTTCCTCGGCGAGATAGGCCATCGCGACGGCCGGCACGCCGCCGAGCGCGAGCCCTTCGAGCGTGCGCAGCACGAGTAGCTGATTCCAGTGCGGCGCCACGGATACGCCAATCGTCAGCACCGACGACACCGTCAGCGACAGCGTCATCAGCTTGTGCCGACTCCAACCCTCGGAGACGAAACCGGCGACGAAAATCGCCAGCGCGAGCGCCGCGGTGGACAGCGACAGCGACAGACTGCTTTGCGCCGGCGTCACGTTGAACGCTTCGGAGAACGACGGCAGCAGCGGTTGCACGCAGTAAAGCAGCGAGAACGTCGCATAGCCGGCGAACAGCAGCGCGAGGCTGGCGCGCCAGTACGCGCGCGAGCCGCGTTCGAGATAGGGGATGTCCGACACGCTGGCGGTGCGGGTGGAAGCAACTGAAGCTGCAACGGGGGAGGGAACGGCAGATGCAGTCCGCTGGGATTGCGGCGGCAGGGTCACAACAGAACTCCTTGGGTCACACGGAAACGCGCAAAGGCGTTAAGGATACGCTGAAAACTCGCATCGAGCCCGTGGCGTGGGCAACGCGCGCGCCCTTCACGCCTCGCATGTCGCGCGCCCGTCTCCGGGTGCTAGCCGTGCGCGCCGGCGTCGTTGGCCGGCGCCGGCGTCTGCGTCGCACCCGAAGTCGCGGACGGCGGATGCCCGATCGCATCGTCGCCCGGCAGTCCCGACGTATCCCAGCCGCCGCCGAGCGCCTTCACGAGCGCGACGCTCGCGGCCATCCGGCGGCGCGCGATCGACACCGCGTTGCGCTCGTTGGTGAGCGTGGTCGTCTGCGCGACGACCACGTCGAGATAGGTGATCGCGCCGTTCCGGTAGCGGTCCGACACGACCGCGAGCGCGCGCCGGGCGGCCGCGACCGCGTCGTCCTGGGCGGCCGCTTCCTGTTCCAGCACGCGCAGCGCGGCGAGATTGTCCTCGACCTGGCCGAACGCGTTCAGCACCGTTTGCCGATATTGCGCGACGCTTTCGTCGTAGTGCGCGCGCGCCTGTTCCTTGACGGCCGCGCGGCCGCCGAAGTCGAGCAGTGTGCCCGCGAGCGTCGGCCCGAGCGACCACAGCCGGCTCGGCGCGAGCAGCCATTGGCTGTAATTGGTCGCTTCGAGTCCGCCCGTCACGGCCAGCACCAGGTTCGGGAAAAACGCCGCGGTGGCCACGCCGATCTGCGCGTTCATCGCGGCGACGTGCCGCTCGGCCGCAGCGATGTCGGGACGCCGCTCCAGCAATCCGGACGGCACGCCGGTCGCCGCGACGACCGGCACCGCGACGAGCGGCGCAACCGGCAGCGTGAAGCCCGACGGCGGCTGGCCGATCAGGATCGCGATCGCATGTTCGAGCTGCGCGCGCTGCACGCCGAGATCGAGCGCCTGCGCCTGGGTCGTCTTCAGCTGCGCTTGTGCCTGCGCGACATCGGCATCGGTCGCGATGCCGCCGGCGTAGCGATGCTGCGTCAGTTCGAGCGCCTCCTGGTAGGCCTTGATCGTGTCCTCGAGGAGTCGGCGCTCCTGGTCGAGCCCGCGCAGCTCGAAGTAATCGGTGGCGAGCTCGGCCTGCATCGACAGCAGCGCGGCGTCGACGTCGGCGGCGCTCGCCTGCGCGCCAGCCTTCGCGCCTTCGACGCTGCGCGACACGCGGCCCCACAGGTCCGGTTCCCACGATGCGTCGACCTGCACCAGATAGTCGTTCAGCGCGAGACCGGCGGTCGATTTATGCAGCACGTTCTCCGAGGTCCGCGTGCGCGAATACTGGACGCCCGCGGTGACCACCGGGAAGAATTGCGATCGATATTGCGCGACGCTCGCGCGCGCCGCGCGAAAGCGCGCTTCGGCGGCCTGCACGTCCTGGTTCGCGCTCGCGACCTGCGGTTCGAGCGCATCGAGCGATGCGTCGCCGTAGATGCGCCACCACGCGCCGCGCGTGAGCGTGTCAGCGGGTTGCGCGGGCTTCCAGCCGGTGCCCTCGAGTTCGCGCCAGGTCGCGGGCGTGACGGCGGCGGGCTTCACGTAGTCGGGGCCGACGGTGCAGGCGCCGAGCGCGCCGGCGAGAGCCAGAGCGACTGCCGGGGCGCGAATGGAAACGCTCGCCGACCCGCGCGCGAATTCAGCCGAAGACGCAAGCACGCGCCGCAAAACCAACATCTTCATCATCACGTCCTCGCGCCCGGCCGCGCGCCGGCTAGCGCCGCCGGCGAGCTGGCCGCCGCGCCGGTCGCACCGGCGGCGCTAGCCGCGCCTTCCGAAGCCGGACCGTCTTCCGCCTTGCGCGGCACGATGCGCACCGGTGCGCCATCGACGATCGAATCCTGCGGATTCAGGATCACCTGCTCGTTGCCCTGCAAGCCCGCCACGATCGCGACGCGCGTGCCGAAGTCCGTGCCGAGCGATACCGGCAGCAGCTTCACCTTGTGCTGGGGATCGACGATCGCGACCTTGACGCCGTCGGGGCGGAACAGCAGCGCGTTGCCTGGCAGAGTGAACGACGCCGTGCCCGCGCCGAGCGCGAAATGCACCTGCGCGTACGCGCCTGGCAACAGCTCGCCGCTGCGATTGTCGACGTCGACTTCGACGAGCATCGTGCGCTGCTGCGGATCGACCGCGCCGGCGGTGCGCGCGACCGTGCCCGGATAGTGCCGCGAGGGCATCTCGGTCAGCGTCAGAAACGCGCTCTGCTGCGCGCGCACCTGCTGCGCGTACGCTTGCGGCACGTTCACATAGACGCGCAGCCGGTCCGCCTGCGCGACATGAAACAGTTCCTTCGCGGGACCGCCCGAGCTGCCCGCGTCGATCAGCGCGCCGACGTCGACGTTGCGCGCGGTCACGGTGCCGTCGAACGGCGCATAGACTTTCTGGAACGACTGGGTCTTTTCGAGTCGTGCGACGTTGAAACGCGCGGCGTCGAGCGTGGCCTTTTTCGCGAGCATGTCGCCGACTTTTTCGTCGGTCTCCTGCTTCGACACCGACTTGCTTCTGAACATATCCGTCCAGCGATCCGCGGTGCTCTTCGCCAGCGTGTAATTCGCTTCGGCGTTGGCGAGATCGGCGCGGGCGGCGCGCAACTGGTCGTCGATTTCGGGCGTGTCGATTTCCGCGAGCAACTGGCCGCTCTTCACGCGCGCGCCGATGTCGGCGTACCACTTCTTCAGATAGCCGTTGGTGCGTGCGTAGATCGGCGTGTCGAGGAAGGCCTGCACGTTGCCGGGCAACGTCAGATCGAACCCGGCCGACGACTTCTGCGGCTGCACGACTTCGACGCTAATCTGGCTCGTGTGCTCGGCATCGCGTTCGAGCGCCGCATGCGCATCGTGGCGCGACCAGATGCCTTGCGCGGCGAGCGCGAGCACCGCGACGGCGGCGGCGATCATGATGAGGCGCGTGCGTCGCGCTTTCGCCGGATCATGCGCGGCGTGACCGCCAGAGCCAGAGCCCGAACCCGAACCCGAGCCGCCGGGACGTTGTGCTTCCATCAAGCTTCCCCTTCGAAATTGCATGGGCAGTCGAGGCCGCCTCTTGTGTCGTGGCATCGCATGTTGCGCGTGTCAGTTGGTACGGTCATCGCGTGCTGGATGTTCATGGCTTCTGCACCACGTGTTCCGCGGCACGCTGATGCCGCGCCGCGAGCCGTCGATAGATCATCGAGAACACCACCGGCACGAAGATCAGCGTGGCCAGCGTGCCGACCGCGAGCCCGCCGATCACCGCGCGTCCGAGCGGCGCATTCTGCTCGCCGCCTTCGCCGAGACCGATCGCCATCGGCACCATGCCGATCACCATCGCGAGCGCGGTCATCAGCACCGGGCGGAAACGCGTGAAGCCCGCTTCGATCGCCGCGCGGGTCGCGTCGCCGTGCAGCAGCAGCTGTTCGCGCGCGAAGCTGATCACCAGAATCGAGTTCGCGGTCGCGATGCCGATACACATGATCGCGCCGGTGAGGGCCGGGATCGACAGTGTGGTGTGGGTGAGGAACAGCATCCACACGATGCCCGCGAGCGCGCCCGGCAGCGCGGTGATGATGATGAACGGATCGAGCCACGACTGGAAATTGACGACGATCAGCAGATACACGAGCAGCACCGCGAACAGCAGACCGGCGAGCAGGCCCGCGAACGACTCGTTCATCGTTTGCACCTGGCCGCGCAGTTCGATCGTCGAGCTCTTCGGCAGCTCGGCTTTCGATTCGTCGATGATCCTGCGGATGTCGTCGGACACGCCGCCGAGGTCGCGGCCGTCGGCGGTGCCGTAGATGTCGATCGTGGTTTGCGCGTTGTAGTGCGTGAGCACCGCGTTGCTGGCTTCGCGGCGCATCGTCGCGAGCGAGCCGAGAATGTTGTTGCGGCCGTTGGCGTTCAACGGAATGTTCGCGAGCGATTGCAGCGAATCGATCGTGTATTGCGGCGCTTCCGTGATCACGTTGTAGCTGACGCCGTTGCGCGGGTTGAGCCAGAACGTCGGCGTGGTCTGCTGGCTGCCCGACAGCGTGATCAGCAGATTGCTCGCGATATCGCGCTGCGAAAAGCCCGCTTGCTGCGCGCGCGTGCGATCGACGTCGATGAAAATCCGCGGCAGATCGGCGGGCTGCTGGATGCGCGCATCGACGAGACCCGGCACCGTGCGCAGACGGTTCAGCAGCTTCGCGGCGAACGCACGATTGGCGGCCACCTCACGGCCGACGATCTGGATGTCGATCGCCGACGGCATGCCGAAGTTCAGCGTCTGACTGACTATATCGGCCGGCAGAAACGCGAACTGCACGCCGGGGAATTCGTCGGTGAGCGTGCGCCGCAAGGTGCGCACATAGCCGGCGCTCGGATGATGTTCGGGATTCAGCGTGATAAGGATGTCCGAGTCGGAGGTGCCGATCGTGCCCGTGTTGCTGTACGACAGGTTGATACCCGACACCGGCAGGCCGATGTTGTCGATGATCGAATGCAGTTCGCCGGCCGGAATCAGCTGACGGATGCGCGCATCGACACGATCGGTCAGCACCGCGGTTTCCTCGACCCGCATCCCGGTTTTTGCGCGCATATGCAGTGCGATCGTGCCGGCATCGACGGCGGCGAAAAAGTCGCGGCCGATAAACGGCAGCAATAGCAGCGACGCGCCACAGCACACGAGAAACAGCGTGACGAACAGACCCGGCCGCGCGATACGCGCTTCGAGAAACACGCGATAGCGCTCGCGCAAACGCGAGAAACCGCGCTCGAACGCATAGTGCACGCGCATGAACGGATTGCGCGTTTGCGCCGGTGCGTGATGCAGATCAGCGGGCTTGTGGTGATAGCGCAGCAGATATTTCGCGAGCGTCGGCACGAGCGTACGCGAGAAGAAGTACGACGCGAGCATCGCGAACACCACCGCTTCGGCGAGCGGAATGAACAGGTAGTGCGCGACACCGGTGAGCAGAAACATCGGCACGAACACGATACAGATCGACAACGTCGACACGAGCGTCGGAATCGCGATCTGATGCGCGCCGTCGAGAATCGCCTGTTCCAGCGTCTTGCCCTGTTCGAGCTGATGGCTGATGTTCTCGATCGCGACGGTCGCATCGTCGACCAGAATCCCGACCGCCAGCGCGAGCCCGCCGAGCGTCATGATGTTGATCGTCTGGCCGAGCGCGGACAACGCGATGATCGACGTGATCATCGACAACGGAATCGATACCGCGATGATCAGCGTCGCGCGCCAGTTGCCGAGGAACAGCAGAATCATCAGGCCCGTCAGGCACGCGGCGATCAGCGCTTCACGCAGCACGCCCTCCACCGACGCACGCACGAACAGCGACTGGTCGGCGACAGGGTCGATATTCAGCGACGGGGGCACCAGATTGCGCAGCGTCGGCATCATCGTCTTGATGCGGTCGACGATATCGAGCGTGGACGTGTTGCCGCTTTTGTTGATCGTCAGCAGCGCGGCGCGCTGGCCGTTCACGCGCACGATGTTGGTCTGCGGCTGGTAGCCGTCGCGCACGTGCGCGACGTCGCGGATATAGACGGTGCCGTTTGCGGTGGTGCGGATCGGAATGTTGTTCAGCCCGGCGAGCGAATCGGGGCTGCCGTTCATTACCACCGAGTACTCGGTCGAGCCGATTTTCGCGGTGCCCGAAGGCAGAATCAGGTTCTGCGCGGAGACCGCGCTGACCACGTCCATCGGCGACAGATTGCGCTCCTGCAGCTTGCGCGAATCGATATCGATCATGATCTGCCGTTGCTTGCCGCCATACGGCAGCGGCGCGGATGCACCCGGCACGGTGGCGAGCTGCGTCTTCAGGAAGTTATTGCCGAAGTCGAACAGCTCCTGCTCGGTCAGCGACGCGGACGACAACGCGAGCCGCAGAATCGGTACCGTCGACGCGTTGTAGCGCAGGATGAACGGCGGCGTGATGCCGGGCGGCAGCGAGCGCACTTGCGACTGCGACAGGGCGGTGACCTGCGCGAGCGCTTCGTCGATATTCGCGCCCGGCTGGAAAAAGATCTTGATGACCGTGATGCCGTTCAGCGACGTCGATTCCGTGTGTTCGATATCGTTGACCGCCACCGACAAGCCGCGTTCGTAGTTCAGCGCGATGCGCCGCTCCATTTCGTCGGCGGGCAGGCCGTTGTACGACCAGATCACCGACAGCACCGGAATATCGATGTTCGGAAAGATGTCGGTGGGCGTGCGCAGAATCGTCAGTGGCCCGACGATCAGCAACAGCAACGCCAGCACGACGAACGTATAGGGGCGCCGTAGCGCAAGACGAACGATCCACATGACTAGTGCAGTCGAATGAAATCAGCGGCACTCGCGCCGCGCGGATCGGAAACGCAGGCGCGCCGGTCGGCGCGAAGGCAGGTGCGAAGCTGCGCCTCACTCGCATCTGGCAGATCGTTCAGGTAATGCACGTTTTTGATGTCTCCCCCCGGCAGGGTTTATGATGGTCTTCATTACGACGTCTGACGCCGAGATCATCGGCTGTGCGCAGCGTAATGGGAATAGGGCGAAACGACTGGTGAAAGCCTTCTATTCGCCTTCCCAAAGCCCCGCAAAGCGGGAACAATGACTCGAACCTCTCACGCGCCATGCGCGCGACAGATCAAGTGCGCACGCAACGTCCAATGCGAAGCGGCGTTTTTATCATCACCTCGACCGGCGTGAAATCATAAAGCCGGCTAAGGGAAGCGGGGAATTATCATGCAAGTCGGTTCCATTGTCCGATCGGTACATATCGCCGTGCCGCAAGGCGCGCGCGGAATCGTCATGCGCATTCTTGGCGACATGGCGATGGTGGCGTGGTACGCCGGCGAACCCGGCGCATCGCCGCAGCTCAATACCGAACCCTTTTTCCTCGAAGATCTGATCGATACCGGCGACCTGATACGTCCGGCCGGCGCGCAGACGCATTGAACGAGAGGCTTACCTGTTGCTCATTGCCGTGGTGTGACACGCAGGAGTGGGCTGTAGTGATGTTGTAAGGTGAGATCGGCTCGCCAGCATCGCTGCGGGTCGATGCTCGCGTCGATTCACGGCGCGCCGGAAATCAGCCCGTATTTCTAGCGATGCCACGCACGCATTGCGAGCCGTCGCCCTCGTCTTTAGCCGCGGCGCGGCGCACAATGCGGGGCATGAACGACACCATTCCCGATAATTTCCATCCTGAGGCCGGCGCCGATGGCGCCGTGCCGTTCGCGCGGCTCACGCCGGAAACCGTGCTGGACGCGATCGACGGCGTGCTCGCAACGTCCGGCGTGCGGACCGACGGCCGTCTGCTGCCGCTCAACAGCTACGAAAATCGCGTGTATCAGGTCGGCGTCGAAGACGGTCCGCCCGTGGTCGCGAAGTTCTATCGTCCCGAGCGTTGGAGCGACGCGGCGATTCTCGAAGAGCACGCGTTCGTCGCCGAGCTCGCCGCGCGCGAGATTCCGGCCGTGCCTGCGCGCATGCTCGATGGCCGCACACTGCATAGCTTCGACGGTTTCCGCTTCTCGGTCTTCGAGCGACGCGGAGGTCGCGCGCCGGATCTCGACCGGCGCGAGACGCTCGAATGGCTCGGACGTTTCATCGGACGCATTCATGCGATCGGGCAGACCCAGGACTACGCGGAACGTCCCGCGCTGAACATCGACACGTTCGGCTACGAGCCGCGCGACTTCCTGCTCGCGCATCGTTTCGTGCCCGACGACCTGCGCACCGCGTGGGAAACCGTCGTGAATCTCGCGCTCGAAGGCGTGGCGCGTGCGTTCGAGCGGGCCGGCGAGATTCGCACCTTGCGTCTGCATGGCGACTGTCATCCGAGCAACGTGTTGTGGACCGATGCGGGTCCGCATTTCGTCGATTTCGACGACAGCCGCATGGGTCCGGCGATTCAGGACCTGTGGCTGCTATTGCCGGGCGAACGCGCGGAGGCGTCGCGCGCGCTCGCCGACCTGCTCGCCGGCTACGAGGATTTCTGCGAGTTCGAGCCGCGCGAACTGTATCTGATCGAAGCACTGCGCACGTTGCGGCTCATTCACTATCAGGCCTGGCTCGCGCGCCGCTGGAACGATCCGGCGTTTCCGGCCGCGTTTCCATGGTTCAACACCCAGCGCTATTGGGAGGACCGCATCCTCGAGATGCGCGAGCAGATCGGCGCGATGCAGGAAGGGCCGTTGTGGCCGGTTTGACGCGTTGACGCGTTGATGGTCAAGGCGCCTGCGACGCCACGTTCGACGACTCCACCAGCGTCGATCTGACGATCACCTCCGCGCGCACGTCCCGTCCGATCGCTTCGATCGCGGGACGCATGCGCGTGAAATCATCGGGCGTGCAGACGTCGCTGTCGAAATGGGTGGCGCCTTCGCGCGTCATCGTGACCACGTTGCTGAGCGGATCGAACGTGTACTCCGACGTGAAATCGACGAAGCGGTCCTGCGTGCGTTGCGCCTCCGGCATGTCGAGCACGCGGAAGTTGGCCGGCAGTTCGATGCGCGCGCGTTCGTGGATCGCGAGGTTGTGGCACACGAACGGCTGCGTGCGCTTGCGTTCGCCGAGCCAGTAGCGCGTATCGGCCTCGACGCCGCCGCCGAGGCTCGTCAGGGCCGGGATCGATGCGGTCATGCCGGTCACCACGAGACTTTCCAGCGTGCCTTTCATCGTCAGCGTGAGCGGGCCGTCGACCGCGCTGAGGTCGCTCGTCGTCAGCGTCGCGGTGCCGCGCAGATTCGCGTTGCGCAACTCGGCCTGGATCGATTCCTCTCGTTGCCCGGGCGTCTGCGTGCGTAGCCGCGCGCGGGCCTGCTCGGCATGCGGTCCGGCATCCTGCAGCCGATACGTGAAGCTCGCCGAGCCGTCCGGTTCGATCTTGATCGCGAGATCGGTGCTGCGCGACATCTGCGCGGTGGCCGGTGTTTGCGCGAGCACGCCGTCGTCGATCAACACGGTGGGACGGTTCATGTCGGATGAAGGCAGAAAACCGAACTCGACGTTCGACGCGGTCGAATCCGCGTACGTCTGCAAATCGGGCAGCCACGTGATCGCATGATTGATGACGCCGTAGCCGGGCACGCTCGGCAGCGTGTAGATGGTGCCGCTGCTGATCAGCGCCGGCTCGTTGCGCACGCCGACCGCGTCGAGCAGCGCGCCGTAGAGCGCCACGTGGTCCTTGCAATCGCCATAGCGGTTCGCGAGGATCGCGCTCGCGCTGTGCGGCACGACGGAGCCTCGCCCGACGTAGATCGCGACATAGCGGATATTGCGGCGAACCCAGTCGTACAGCGTTTTGGCTTTGTCGCGCGGGGTGTGATCGTGCGCGGTCAACTGCTGCGCGAGCTGGGTGATCGCGGCGTCGTGCGTACCCGGGTCGGCCGCGGAGCTGCGATAGGACGCGGCGAACGCGGCATAGCTCGGAAACGTCGACACCATCAGCCGATCCCCATACGACACGTACGCGATCGAGCCGCGTTCGAGCCGGTCGAAATGCGCCTTGTCGTAGCGGAATTCGTAGCGCGTGCGGCCGTCGCGCGTGATGGGCGTCACCGCGCTGAAGCCGCGCGCGTCCGCGTACAACGGCTTGTCAGCGGGCAGGTCGTAGATCAGGCGGAAGTTGCGGGTCGGCGCGAGGTCGGGCGGCGTGAAGTCGCTGAATTCTCCAGGCACGATCGGCTGCCGCTGCGTCTTGCGGTACGTCAGATGCACGCGCGCGCCGGGTTCGACCGCGGGGAACACGATCACTTTTTCCTGGATGTCCTGGAACATCGGCGCGTCGAACGAACGGACTTCCTGCACGTCGCGGATCTGCTCGGGCGCTACGTCGTGACGTTTGCCGTCGGCGGTGACCGTATAGGCCTCGAGGATCTGCACGTCGGCCATGTTGCGGTTGAACCAGACGTATTGCTGCGCGACCCGCTCGACACCGGCTTCGTTGTTCACGCGCAGCGTCATCGAATCGAGCTTCGCATACGAGCCGTCCGCGCTGATGGTGAAGGTCTGCGTCTCGCCTTCGTTGGTGTACGGGTCGTCCAGTTTGACCGGCACGCTCGCGCTCGCGGCATGAATGCCGGCCAGCCAGCCAGCGGAGGCAAGGACCACGAGGCAGAGTCGCATGACAGCAGGTATCCCCGGACGATAACGTTGACGGCATCGCCAGCTAGCGTCGTTTCACGCCGCGCGGATGTCAAGCGGCTGGCGCGCATCTGGAAGCGACTCGGAGATTGCCCGGCGGGTATGCACCGCGCAACCACAGCGTCCCGACATTGAGCAAAACACTTAATTGTGTAATGATAATGTTTATCAATTGAAAGGCATCGTAAGCTTTTTGTCACGCGTCTCCTCCTCTGTGACCGCCAGCCAGCCCTTCACGCGATCGCCCGGACCACAAGCCGGCCGATCCGCCTCTTCTCACTCGAATTCTTCTTACCGCTCTAGCCCGGAGTCCGTTTTGAACGCGCCTGAATCGATCGATTTGAAACCTACCGTCGCCGCGCCGGCCGTCCCCGCGCCGGGCGCCGCCGCGCAGCAGGCGCCGCGGCGGCAGCGTTCGCGTCGTGCGACCTTCATCAAGTGGCTGCGCAATGTGCATGGCTGGATCGGCTTGTGGGGCGCGGTGCTCGGGCTGATGTTCGGCGTGACCGGCTTTCTGCTCAATCATCGCGCCGGTCCGCTGAAAATTTCCACGGGCGCGCCGCAGGTCGAGGAAATGCAGATCGCGGTGCCTGAGAAACCGCTGCGCTCGCCGGGGGAGATGGCGAAGTGGCTGCAACGCGAACTGAAGATCGACGGCAAGCCTGGACGCGCGAAGCGCGAGCCCGCCCATCCGGTCGCGTGGGGCGATCACAGCACGATTCAGCCTGAGCAATGGCAGGTCGGCATCATGGGCCCGGGCCAGAGCGTGCAGGCCGAGTACTGGGTCGGCAATGGCTTCGTGACGGTGAAGCACACGCGCAACTCGTTTTTCGCGACGCTGAGCAATCTGCACAAGGGCGTGGGTCTCAGCGTCGGGTGGGTGCTGTTGATCGACACGATCGCGGGCGGCCTGATTCTGCTGTCGCTGACCGGCGTGCTGCTGTGGACCGAATTGAATAAACGCCGCGTGGTGGGCGTGGTACTGGTGAGCGGATCAGTGATCGCGGCGGTGGTTTGCGGCTTGATGTAAGCGCGGAAGGCACGCCCGGTGCCCTCCGTCTGGTTTGTTGAACGCGGCAGGCTACACTTTGCAAGCGGCGCCACCCGACGCCGCAATCTCCCGCGCAGCCTTCGCCCCTTCGACCTGCAATAGCGTCGGCAGCGACACGCCATTCTTGGCCGCCGTCACCTCCGCGAGAATCGACACGGCGATCTCAGGCGGCGTCCTGCTGCCGATATAAATGCCGACTGGCCCATGCAAACGGGCCAGTTCGGCTTCGTTCAAATCGAACTCCTTCAAACGCTCGCGTCTCGCGTGATTGTTCCGGCGCGAGCCGAGCGCGCCGACATAAAACGCCGGCGTCTTCAATGCTTCCATCAGCGCGAGATCGTCGAGCTTCGGATCGTGCGTGAGCGCGATCACCGCGCAGCGCTCGTCGAGCTTCATGTCGATCACGGTATCGTCCGGCATCGTGCGGACGATCTTCGTGCCCGGCACGTCCCATTCCTCGGTGTATTCCTCGCGCGGATCGCAGACCGTCACCTGATAATCGAGCCCCACCGCGATGTGGCACAGGTAGCGCGACAACTGCCCGGCGCCGATCACGAGCATCCGGTAGCGCGGGCCGTGGATCGTCAGCAGACGCTCGCCGTCGAAATGCACGCCGTCGGTCGCCTGCGCGTTGTCGAGCCGCACCGCGCCCGTCGCCATGTCGAGTTCGCGCGCGACGAGCCGGCCGTTCTCCACCGCGTGACACAACTCGGCGATGCCGCTTTGCCGCGTCAACGGTTCGAGCACGAGCTGGATCGTGCCGCCGCACGGCAGCCCGAAGCGATGCGCTTCCTCGGCTGTGATCCCGTATTTCACTGCTTCCGGATGCGTCTGCTCGATGCCCTGTTGCCGTACGCGGTCGATCAGATCGTCTTCGATGCAGCCGCCCGACACCGAGCCCACCACGAGGCCGTCGTCGCGCACCGCGAGCATCGCGCCCTCGGGACGCGGCGACGAGCCCCACGTCTTCACGACCGTCACGAGGAGCGCGCGATGTCCGTCCTCCAGCCAGCGGGCGCTGGTTTTCAGAACTTCGAGATCCACGCTGTCCATGATTTCTTCCCCTTCTTGGCTTCGCCGCCGGACTCTCCGTCCGCGGCGTCGTTCGATTCCGCTTGCGCAGACGCTGACGCTGACGCGGCTTCGGCTTCGGTCTCCACCGACGCGTCGCCGTCCGCAGCTTCATCAGCGCTATTCTCACCCGAGAGCTGAGCACTCAAGCGCTTGAAAAACTCCCCGGCGATCTTGCGCGCCGCGCCGTCGACGAGCCGCGAGCCGATCTGAGCGAGCTTGCCGCCGACCTGCGCGTTGGCAGTGTAGGAGAGCTTCGTCGCGGCATCGCCGTCGGCTTCGAGCGTGACCTGCGTATTGCCCTTCGCGAAGCCGGCTGCACCGCCCTGGCCTTCGAACACGATCGTGTAGGCGTTCGGCGCGTCGATGTCGGTCAGTTGCATGCGCCCCTTGAAGCGCGCCTTGACCGGGCCGACCGCCGCGCTCAGCGTGACCAGGTACGCGTTTTCGCCGTCCGGGTCGATGCTTTCGCAACCGGGGATGCAGGCGCGCAGAATCTCCGTGTCGTTCAACGCGTCCCACGTTTGCTGCTGCGCGACCGGCAGCGTATGAGTTTCGCTCAATTCCATGACGTTGCTCCTGCGAGTGTCGTCGCGGCGACTGCGTGGCGAGGCGTGCGCGTCAATTGCGCGAGATCGCGGCCGAACGCTGCGAGACTGTCTAGATTATGAACCGGACGATGCGCGTCGACATACGGCAGGATCGCCTGCACGCCGCGCGCCTTCGGAGTGAAGCCGCTGAACCGCAGCAGCGGATTGAGCCACACGATGCGATGCGCGAAACGTGCGAGGCGCGCCATTTCGGTATCGAGCACGTCGATCGCTTCGTGATCGAGACCGTCGGTGACGAGCAGCACCGTTGCACGACCTGTGAGCACGCGGCGCGCCCAGCGTCGGTTGAATTCGGCGAGCGCCGCACCGATGCGCGTGCCGCCCGACCAGTCGACCACCTGATCGCTGAGCGTCGCGATCGCGACGTCGGGATCGCGTTCGCGTAATGCGCGCGTCGCGTTCGTGAGCCGCGTGCCGAACAGAAACACCTGCAGACGTTCGCGCGACTGCAACAGCGCGTGGCAGAAGTACAGCACCGCGCGCGAGTAGTTGCTCATCGAGCCGGAAATGTCGAGCAGCAGCACGAGCGGCGGCTTGCGCTCGACCCTCGCGCGATACTTCCACACGGTCCAGTCGCCACCGGCGCGCACCGCGTGCCGCGCGCTCGCGCGCAGGTCCGCGTGCGTGCCGTGCGATGCCGCCTTCAGGCGCCGCGTCGGTTCGGTGGCGAGCGGCAGCCGCTGGCCGCGGATCAGATGACGCAGCGTGCGCCATTCGTCGGCGCTCAGCGTGTCGAAATCGCGATGGCGCAGCCGCTCTTCCGCGCTGAACGTCAACTGGGCATGCAACTCGTGCTGCTCGGTTTCTTGCGGCGCATTCAGATGCGGCGACGGCGGCATGCGTACCGCGAGCGCATCGGCGAGACGGTTGTTGCGCTTCGGCGGCGGCAGCCCGTCGCGCACTTTCGGCAGCAGCAGTGCGCGCAGCTTGCCCTCCCAGTCGGGGTTGCGCCAGAAAAGATCGAATGCGGCATTGAATAGCTCGCGTTCGTCGGGCGCGGTGACGAGCAGCGCGGCAAGCGCGGCGCGCACGTCGTCGCGGCGGCCGAGATCGATCCACTGCAACGCGGCGAGCGCGTCGACGGCCTGTGCGGGCGACATCGGCAAACCGGCGCCGCGCAGCACGCGCACGAAATGAACGACGTTGCGCGCGAGCATGGGCGCGGACTGCTGCTTTTCGCCGTCGTGTCTGCCTATGCCTATGCCGATGTCGTTCGTCATGCCGACGACCCTCACCCGGCCAGACACTGCGCGATCTGCGCGGCATCCACGCGCGCGAGATCATCCTGATACTTGAGCAGCACGCCGAGCGTGTTCTGCACCGATTGCGGATCGAGCTCCGTCACCGACAGCGCTTCGAGCGCGCGGCACCAGTCGATCGTTTCGGCGATGCCAGGCGCCTTGAACAGATCCATGCCGCGCAGCCGATGCACGAAGTCGACCGCGCGCCGCTGCAATTGCGCCGACGTTTGCGGCGCGCGCGCGGCGACGATCTCGAGTTCGCGCTCGCGATCCGGATAGCCGATCCATTGATACAGACAGCGGCGCTTCAACGCATCGTGCACTTCGCGCGTGCGGTTCGACGTCATGATGACGAGCGGCGGCTGTGCGGCGCGCACGGTGCCGTATTCGGGAATCGATACCTGGAAATCCGAAAGCAGTTCGAGCAGGAAGGCCTCGAACGGTTCGTCGGCGCGGTCGATTTCGTCGATCAGCAGCACGCGTCGCGCGCCGGGATGGTTTTCGTCGGGCAGCAGTGCCTGTAGAAGCGGACGCTTCAGCAGGAATTCGCCGCGATACAGCGTGTCGTTGTCGGGGCGCTCGCCGCTCGCTTCGGCGAGCCGCAGCGCCATGATCTGGCGCGGGTAGTCCCACTCATAAAGCGCGCTCGCGGTGTCGAGTCCTTCATAGCATTGCAGCCGCAGCAGCGCGGTGCCGAGCATGCCGGCCGCCGCTTTCGCGAGCTCGGTCTTGCCGACACCCGGCTCGCCTTCGACGAACAGCGGCCGCTCCATGCGCAGCGCGAGATACAGCGCGGTCGCCAGTTCGCGGCTCGCGAAATAGCCTTGGGCGGCGAGTTGGGCGAGGGTGTCGTCGATCGAAGCCGGCTGCATGGTGGTCCTGAATCTGCGCGACAGGCCATGACAAGGCGCGGCGCGAGTGAAGAACGCAATGGGCGCGAGCTCGGCGTTGAACGCAGGCGCCTGCTCGCGAAAGGAACGAAGCCGGCTTGCGCGCGCCAAGATGTTCGCGCGGCAAGCCGGGCCGCCTAGCGAGTATCGCTAGGCATTTGCCTTCGTGACCGCGCGCGCGGCGAGCAGCGGAATCAGATGCGCGCGATACGCGGCGCTCGCGTGCATGTCGTCGTTCAGCTCGTCGGGCGACACGCTGACCGCGCGTGCCGCCTCGGGCGTGAAGTTCGCCGACAGCGCGCTTTCGAGCTCGGGCACGCGAAATACCGACGACGCCGCACCCGTCACCGCAACCCGCACACCGCCTGCGGACTTCGCCACGAACACGCCGACCAGCGCGAAGTGCGAGGCCGGATTGCGGAATTTCTCGTATGCGGCGCGCTCGGGCACCGGAAACTCGACGGCGACGATCAACTCGTCGGGTTCGAGCGCGGTCTCGTACATGCCGACGAAGAAATCGCTCGAGGCGATGCGCCGCCGGTCCGTGACTATCGTCGCGTCGAGCCCCATCGCGGCGGCCGGGTAGCACGCGGCCGGATCGTTGTTCGCGAGCGAGCCGCCGATCGTGCCGAGCGCGCGCACCTGGCGATCGCCGATATTCGAAGCCAGCTCCGCGAGCGCGGGCAACACGCGCCGCACGTCCGCATGCTCGGCGACGTCGGCATGACAAACGGCCGCGCCGATCGTCACCTTGTTCGCGTCGACGCTGATCGTTTTGAGCGCGGGAATGCGCGTCACGTCGATCAGTTGCGACGGCTGGGCAAGACGCAGGCGCATCGTCGGCAGAAGGCTCTGGCCGCCGGCGAGAAACTTCGCTTCCGGGTCGGCGGTGAGGGCTGCGGCGGCCGCTTGCGGATCCGTCGCGCGTTGATACTCGAATGAATACATGTCGAATGCTCCGCTCAGGATCGTTGGGTCAGGCTTGCTTCGCCGCTTGAATCGCGGACCACACGCGATGCGGCGTGGCCGGCATCTGCAGATTGGTCACGCCAAGCGGCGCGAGCGCGTCGATGATCGCGTTGATCACGGCCGGCGGTGAGCCGATCGCGCCCGCTTCGCCGCAGCCTTTGACGCCGAGCGGGTTGTGCGTGCACGGCGTGCCCTTCGAAGTCTCGACCGTGAAGTCGGGCAGATCGGACGCATGCGGCATCGCGTAGTCCATGTACGAACCGGACAGCAGCTGGCCGCTGTCGTTGTCGTACACGCAGCGCTCGAGCATCGCCTGGCCGATGCCTTGCCCGAGCCCGCCATGCACCTGGCCTTCGACGATCATGGGATTGATCACGTTGCCGAAATCGTCGACCGCGGTGAACTTCTGGATGCGGCTCTCGCCGGTGTCCGGATCGACTTCGATCTCGCAGATGTACGCGCCCGACGGATACGTGAAGTTGGTCGGGTCATAGAACGCGCTTTCTTCGAGGCCCGGTTCGAGCACATCGAGCGGATAGTTGTGCGGCACGTAGGCTGCGAGCGAGATTTCCGCGAACGCCTTCGTGCGGTCGGTGCCCGCGACGCGGAACACGCCGTTCTTGAACTCGATGTCTTCAGCCGACGCTTCCAGCAGATGCGAGGCGATCTTCTTCGCCTTCGCTTCGATTTTGTCGAGCGCCTTCGAGATTGCCGAGCCGCCGACCGCGATCGAACGCGAGCCATACGTGCCCATGCCGAACGCGATGCGGCCGGTGTCACCGTGCACGATCTCGACGCTGTCGAGTGGAATGCCGAGGCGGTCGGCGACCACTTGCGCGAAGGTCGTCTCGTGGCCTTGGCCGTGGCTATGCGAACCCGTGAACACGGTGACCGAACCGGTCGGGTGCACGCGAATCTGGCCGACTTCGAACAGGCCCGCGCGCGCACCGAGCGCGCCCGCGATGTTCGACGGCGCGAGACCGCATGCCTCGATGTAGCACGAGTAGCCGAGGCCGCGGCGCTTGCCGTTCTTTTCCGATTCCTGCCGGCGCGCGGCGAAGCCCTCGACGTCCGCGAGCGTCAGCGCGCGCGACAGAATCGCGTTGTAGTCGCCGGTGTCGTAGGTGAGGCCGACCGGGGTCGCGTACGGGAACTGCGTGATGAAGTTGCGGCGGCGAATTTCCGCGGGGTCGAGCTTCATCTCGCGCGCCGCGGCTTCGACCAGACGCTCGACGACGAACGTCGCTTCCGGCCGGCCCGCGCCGCGATACGCATCGACGGGAACGGTGTTGGTGAAGACCGCCTTCACTTCCGCGTAGATCGCGGGCGTCGCGTATTGGCCGGCGAGCAGCGTCGCGTACAGGATCGTCGGCACGCTCGACGCGAACGTCGACAGATAGGCGCCCATGTTGGCGATCGTATGCACGCGCATCGCGAGGAACTTGCCGTCGGCGTCCATCGCCAGCTCGGCCTTGGTCACGTGATCGCGGCCGTGCGCGTCGGAAAGGAACGCCTCGGAGCGCTCGGCCGTCCATTTGACCGGCCGGCCGATCTTCTTCGATGCCCATGTGAGCGCGACGTCTTCCGCATACAGGAAGATCTTCGAGCCGAAGCCGCCGCCGACGTCCGGCGCGATCACGCGCAGCTTCGATTCCGGCAGCGACAGCACGAACGCGGCCATCAGCAGCCGCTCGACGTGCGGATTCTGATTCGCCACATACAACGTGTAGCTATCGTCCTGCGCCGAATAGCTCGCGTTGACCGCGCGTGGTTCGATCGCGTTCGGCACGAGCCGATTGTTGACGATGTCGAGCGTGGTCACGTGCGCGGCTTTCGCGAACGCGGCGTCGGTCGCGGCCTTGTCGCCGTGGCCCCAGTTGTAGCAGACGTTGTCGGGCACTTCGTCGTGCACCGCCGCCTGACCCGGGTCGGCCGCATGCGCGGTATCGACGACGGCCGGCAGTTCTTCGTAATCGACCTCGATCAGTTCGGCCGCATCTTTGGCGGCCTTGATCGATTCGGCGATCACGAGCGCGATCTGGTCGCCCACATGCCGCGCCTTCGTATGCGCGATCACCGGATGCGGCGGCTCGTTCATCGGCTTGCCGTCGGTGCTGTGGATCAGCCAGCCGCACGGCAGTCCGCCGACCTTCTCCGCCGCCAGGTCCGCGCCGGTGAAGATCGCGACCACGCCCGGCGACTGTTTGGCCGCGCTCGTGTCGATGCTGTTGATCTTCGCGTGCGCGTGCGGCGAGCGCAGGAACACCGCGTAGGTTTGCTGCGGCAGCACGATGTCGTCGGTGTACTGGCCTTTGCCGGTCAGGAAGCGATAGTCTTCCTTGCGTTCGACGGCGGCGCCGATCAGGCTCTGGGTATCGGGTGCGTTCATCGTCGGCTCCTCAGGCGGTTGCGCCGGTGGCATTCGCGCCGGCAGTTGCGCTCGATGCGGCGGACGCCTTCATACCCGCGGCGCCTTCGAGCACGGCCTTGACGATGTTGTGATAACCCGTACAGCGGCACAGATTGCCGTCGAGCTGTTCGCGCACTTCGTCGCCGGTCAGATCGGGTAGATGCTGCACCAGCGACACCGCGCTCATCACCATGCCCGGCGTGCAGAAGCCGCATTGCAGACCGTGGCAGTGCTTGAACGCGGCCTGCATCGGATGCAGGGCGCCGTTGTGCGCGAGCCCTTCGATGGTCGTGACTTCGGCGCCATCGGCTTGCGCGGCGAGGATGTTGCAGGACTTGATCGCGCGGCCGTTCAGATGCACGGTGCAGGCGCCGCATTGCGCGGTATCGCAGCCGACGTGGGTGCCGGTCAGACGGAGTTGATCGCGCAGGAACTGGACAAGCAGGGTGCCAGGGTCGACTGAGGCGCTCACGGGTGCGCCATTGACCGTCAGACTGATGCTGATCGCCATGAAGCTGTCTCCTATGTCGACCGCGGTTAGCGCTTTAGCGCTTACCGCGGTCCCATGCGGTTTAAACGCGATTGATCGGAGCGAGCGCTTCGGCGTATCGATCCCCGCCTCCACGCTGACCACGATCCCATGCAAGATAGTTGCTGTGGGTGAGACCGGACCTGTGATTGTTGTTGCCCCTGCTTTTGCTTCGACTGCGAGTGACTGCGGTTCGCGAGGTCCGATGAGGGTGCTGCGGGTTTTACAAGTCTGCCGAAAAGTAAAGCACAAATCGCGCGGACGCGCTATGAGGGGAAGTGTGTCGGCGCGCGCGAGCGCACCAACAGAAGACGGGGCCACGGAACGGGACGCCGCAAAGACGAGCGCCCCGTCTGCAGGGCATGACGGGGCGCTTCGATAAATCAGCGGAAAGCGAGGCCGCGCTCGCGAGCATTCAGCTCATTGGCGCGGCCTCGTTGAAAACGGCGCCTTACTTTGCCAGTTTCGAATGACGGCGCGAGTAGCCGAAATAAACGACCATGCCGATCGCGAGCCAGATGAGGAACGCGCCCCACGTGATGCCTTGAAGATTCAGCATCAGGAACAGGCACGATGCGACCGCGAGCACCGGCACGACCGGCACGCCCGGGCAACGGAACGCGCGCGGCAGCTCGGGGTGGGTCTTGCGCAGCACGAGCACCGCGATCGACACCATCGAGAATGCCGCGAGCGTGCCGATATTGATCAGTTCAGCCAACACATTGAGCGGCACCAGCGCACCGATCAGGCCGAAGAAGATACCGACGAGCCACGTCGTGAAGAACGGCGTCGCGAAGCGCGGATGCACTTTCGACAGCTTCGCGGGCAGCAGCCCGTCGCGCGACATCGCGAAGATCACGCGCGTCTGACCGTAGGCCATCACGAGAATCACGGTCAGCATGCCGAGCACGGCGCCGAGGTCGATGAAGCCCGCGACCCAGTTTTGCCCCGCGAGCTGCAGCGCGTATGACACCGGGTGCGAAATGCCCATGAACTTCTCGGACGGCACGATGCCGGTGACGACCGCAGCCACGGCCACATACAGCACCGCGCACACGCCGAGCGACGCGATGATGCCGATCGGCAGATCCCGCTTCGGATTCTTCACCTCTTCCGCCGCCGACGACACCGAGTCGAAGCCGATGAACGCGAAGAACATCACCGCGGCCGCGCCGAACACGCCGCTCCAGCCGTGCGGCATGAACGGGTGCCAGTTGGCCGGCGTGACGTGGAACACGCCGACGCCGATCACGAGCAGCACGACCACGACCTTGATCGCCACCATGATGTTGTTGATCCGCGCGGATTCGCGCACACCGACCGACAGCAGCGTGGTGATCGCCATCATCACGAGGAAGGCGGGCAGGTTGAACAGCGTTTCGTGTCCGGGGACGGCGCCGGGGGCCGCGGTCAGCGCCATCGGCAGCGACACGCCGAAGCCCGACAGCAGCGACTGCAGATAGCCGGACCAGCCGACCGACACCGCCGAGGTCGCGAGCCCGTACTCGAGCATCAGGTCCCAGCCGATGATCCACGCGGCCAGCTCGCCGAGCGTCGCGTACGAGTACGTATAGATCGAACCGGCGACCGGAATTGTCGACGCGAATTCGGCATAGGCGAGGGCGGCGAAGCCGCAGGCGATCGCCGCAATCACGAACGAGATCATTAGCGCGGGGCCGGCCTGCAAGGCGCCCGTGCCGGTCAGCACGAAGATGCCGGTGCCGATGATGGCGCCGACGCCGAGGAAAGTCAGGTCGAGCGCGCCGAGCGCCTTTTTCAGGCCGGCGGTCTGAGCGCTTGCCGCAAGCATGTGCTCGACGCTCTTTTTGCGAAACAGGGACATTGGCGTGGGTCTCCAGTGGTGCACGCGTGTTGCGCGCCGAATGTCGGGAAAACCCGCAATTCTAGCGGATGCGTGCCACCGGGCCGGTTCAAAACGGCGCTTCGTGGACCAGGGCGATGGGCGGAAACTCCCGCCAGGAGGGGCGTCGGGGTGGTCTTGCGGTGCCGCACGCGGGGCGGCAGTAGGCTTTTACTGAATAGGCGATCGATGGGGACGGAATTTTTTCGTTTGTGCGGGCGCCACGATCGGCTCGGGCCGACTGCGGCACAACGCCGCAGTCATGCGCTATGGCGTCTGCTGGCCTAGCCGGCCATCGCTGGATTCAGATCGACGAGGCGGTTGCTCATCACATAGAACGTGAGCTCGGCGTTGTTGCGCAGCTTCATCTTGTCGAGCAGCCGCGTGCGGTACACGCTGACCGTCTTCACCGACAGCGACAGTGTGGCGGCGATATCGGTGAGCCGTTTGCCCGACGCGAGCATGCACAGCGTCTGGTACTCGCGATCGGACAGCTTTTCGTGCGGCAACTGCTCGCCGTCGAACGACACGTAGTCGGCGAGCGCCTCGGCCATCTCGGGGCTCACGTACTTGCGGCCCGCGGCGACTTGCTGGATCGCGCCGATCATCTGCGCGGCGTCGACCGTCTTCGACAGATAGCCGGACGCGCCGGCCTTGAGCGCGCGCACCGCGTACTGGTCCTCGCGGTACATCGAGAACATCAGCACCGCGACGCGTGGCGCCTTGCGTTTCAGGCGCTTGAGCACCTCGACGCCATTCATGTCGGGCAGCGAGATGTCGAGCAGCACGACGTCGAAGCTGTGATGGACGACCGAGTCGAGCGCTTCGGAGCCGCTTTGCGCCTCGGCGACCTCGCGCGCGACGCCGCGATCGAGCAGCAGCTGGCGAACGCCCTGGCGGACCACCGCGTGATCTTCGACGATCAGGATGCGCAGGCTCATGGTCGCGTGCTCACGATTGCAGCGCGCGCCGGGCGGCGCGCGGGGCGGGGGTGGTGGCCAGCACCGCGTGCCACGCGAAGCGGGCCTGGATCAAGGTGCCGCGCGGGGCGACGGCGCCGTTGCTGCCAGTGCCGCTATCCTCGCCGCAACCGACGCTTGCGCGCCTCGCGCCGACCCGCAACGTGCCGTCGAATGCGGCGCAGCGCGCCTGCATGCCGGCGAGGCCGAAATGACCGCCTGGCTGTTTCTGGCCACCGCGTTCGCGCGCGCCGCGCGGCAGACCGATGCCGTCGTCGCTGATGATGAGCCTCAGATGACGCGCATCCGTTTCGACACGCACGTCGGCGCAGCTCGCGCGTGCGTGCTTCGCGACGTTGTTCAGCGCTTCCTGCGCGACGCGGAACACGGCGAGCGCGGCATCGGCGGACAGGCGCGCGAGACGCGCGTCGTCGGCGCAGGTGACGGTGGTGCGCAAGCCGGTGCGAGAGGAGAAGTCGCGCACCCAGCACTTCAGCGCGCCGGCGAGGCCAGTCTCGAACGACGGCGCGTGCAGTTGCGCGATGGCCTCGCGGTTCGCCGCGTGCACGGCGTCGAGCGAACGGTTCGCGACCGCGAGCGCGGCCGCGCATTGCGGCGGCGCGTCGGCGGGCAGCCAGGTTTCGATGCCGGCGAGCGCGAAGCGTGTCGCGGTCAGCTCGGCGCCGACGCTGTCGTGCAACTCGCGCGCGACGTGGCGGCGTACGCTTTCCTGCGCGTCGACCAGTTCGGCCGACAGCTCGCGCACCCGCGCGCGCAGCCGCTCGATCTCGCGGGCGGCGTGCGACGGCATGTCGAAGCCATCACGCTGCGCGGCCGAGGCCAAGGCAGCGTTGAACGGGACGGCAGTCGGCGTATCCATGAATTTCCCTCTCAGGAAGCGGAGTGGACAGCGAAGCGGGCGCGCGCAGACGCGATCAGCGCCTGCGAATCACGCGGTTTTCGCGTCGGACGAAACACGATGGCCCAACGTAACGAAATTTACATTCAGTAACAACTCGGGTTGACGATGTTCAGTGTACGAATTCGTCTGATCTTGCGGCGCGATGATATCCCAAAAAGATTAAAAAAGCAGTCGCCCCAAGGCTTAGCGCATGGTTTGTAGAAATTACTTGATGTTTGTCATACGCCCGCCGTGTCAGAGGAATTCTGACAGCGAAGGTGATGTAACAGGGTCCAATTTGTAACGAAGCAACAAAAAAAGGAGCCCAGAGGCTCCTTTTTTGAAATTCGCGGTGCGTGGGCCGCGAGAGGGAATACCGGCTTAGCCGACGAAGGCCTTTTCGACCACGTAATGACCCGGCTCGTTGTTGCTGCCTTCCTTGAAACCGGCGTCTTCGAGCAGCTTGCGCGTGTCGCGCAGCATGTGCGGGCTGCCGCACAGCATGACGCGGTCGTTTTCGAGCGAGAAACCCGGCACGCCGAGGTCGGCGAACAGCTTTTCGGTTTCGATCAGCTCGGTGATGCGGCCGCGGTTCTGGAACGCTTCGCGCGTGACGGTCGGGTAGTACAGCAGCTTTTCCTGCACGAACTCGCCGAGGTGTTCATGCGCCGGCAGGTGCTCGGTGATGTATTCCTTGTACGCGAGTTCGTCGACGAAACGGCAGGTGTGCGTGAGCACCACGCGCTCGTAGCGGTCGTAAATGTCCGGATCTTTGATGATCGACATGAACGGCGCTAGGCCCGTGCCGGTAGACAGCAGCCACAGCGTCTTGCCCGGCAGCAGGTTATCGGCCACCAGCGTGCCGACCGGCTTCTTGCCGATCAGCACTTCGTCGCCGACCTTCAGATGCTGCAGACGCGACGTGAGCGGACCGTCCTGCACCTTGATGCTGAGGAATTCGAGATGTTCTTCGTAGTTCGCACTCGCGAGGCTGTAGGCGCGCAGCAGCGGCTTGCCGTCGACCTGCAGGCCGACCATCGTGAACTGGCCGTTTTCGAAGCGGAACGACGGATCGCGCGTGCAGGTGAAGCTGAAAAGCGTATCGGTCCAGTGATGGACGCTCAGGACGGTTTGTGAATTCAGGTTGCTCATGGCTTCTTGGATAGTGCGAAAACAAAGGCGGCCAGTCGTCTGAGCCGGCCGGCACGGCAAGGGCGATGCTGCGCTGATCCGTGGTCGGGACTCCCGCGCAATCCAGCATTTTACCGTGCCCGCCGGGGCGGGGCCGCGGCGCGGCGGGCGAGCGTGGTAAAGCGGGTTGCCAAACCGGGAAGCGGCGGCGCCGGCTTGCTGGCGCCGCGAAGTACGTTGGCGTGAGAGCGGCCGTGCTTCAGCGGGGTACGGCGACTCGGCGAACGCCGCGCAGGGCGGCTGCCATTGGCTGTCCGGCAGGCGTGAAAGCGACGCGCCGCGTGGGCAACAATTTCAAGATGATACCGAAACGCGGCGTGCGCTGCAGCATTGAGCATGCTGATAAGGCTGGCAAGTGGGGCGGAACCGTCCCGACGCCATCGGGATCGCCTCGGGTTCGACTATCGGTTGCACGGCGCGATTTTTTTGGGGAATACGCCTGACGTCACCTCGTTTACGCAGGACGCGAGTCGCGCGAAGCCAGGCAGTGCGGTGGCTGCGCGACTCGTCCTGGCGGCCGCGACCGCCCCTGCGAGTAGGAGGTGTCAAATGGAAACTTCTCGTGCGATGTCTGCATTCGGTTCATATACGGACTTCACCGGCTTGGTGATACGGGCACGCGCATCGCGCCGCTTACGTCGTGCGGTGTGTCAGGCCGGTCTGCTGGTTTTATCGTTGGGGGCGGTCGGGGCCGAGGCGCAGGAGGTGATTTTGCCGCCGCAGTCCGTGACCTCGTCGACCGTTCCGGCCAACGGCGATGTGAATCCGTATGGCATGGCGTTCGTGCCGTTCGGCGTGCCGTCCTGGAGCATGCTCAAACCCGGCGATGTGGTGGTGTCGAATTTCAATGCGAAGTCGAACCTGCAGGGAACCGGTACGACGATCGTCAAGCTCGTGCCCAATAGCAATCCGGTGACCTTCTTCCAGGGAAGCAATCTCGGTCTCACGACGGCGCTCGCGGTGCTCAGAAGTGGCTTCGTGCTGGTGGGCAATGTGCCGACCACGGATGGCAAGAACGTCGTCCCTCCGGGCTCGCTGCTCGTCATCAATCCGCAGGGCGGGCTCGTCACGGAACTGAAAGATAAGAAGCTGCTGGACGGCCCCTGGGATCTCACCGTGATCGACGGGGGGCAATTCGTCCGGGTCTTCGTCTCGGACGTGCTGAATGGAAAGGTCGCGCGGATCGATCTTGCGATCGGGGAGAACGGCGTTCAGATGCTGCCTAGCTCGACCATCATCGCGTCAGGCTATCTGCACCGCACCGATCCGGCGGCGCTGGTGGTCGGCCCGACCGGACTGGCGTACGACCCATCGCATGACGTGCTCTACGTCGCCTCGACCGGTGACAACGCGGTGTTCGCCATCTACGGCGCCGCGGGCGCGAATCACGATGGCGGCGTCGGCCGGATGATTTACCAGGACAACAAGCACCTGCACGGTCCGCTTGCGCTGGCACTCGCACCCAACGGGCATCTCGTCACCGCAAACGGCGACGCGGTCAACCCCGACCCGAATCAGCCCAGCGAAATCGTCGAGTTCACCGTCGACGGACAGTTCGTCGCCCAATTGCAGGTCGATCCTGCGCCGGGCTCGGCGTTCGGCCTCGCCTTCGGCCTCGATAGCAAGCGCCACCTGCAGTTCACGGCGGTGGACGACGCCACCAATACCGCGACGGTCTGGACGTTGCGCACGAACAATCAATAAGGAAACCGAGGACGACGATCGGGGACGTCCTGACGCGTCGGGGACACGTCACGGTCACACGGTTTCACGGCGAGTCTATCGGTACACAGATATGGATCGGGGGCGGCGATTGTAGCGGCAAGCCTCAGTCGAATAAGGAAAATCTGTCCGATGGTATTGTTGACGCCAATTCGCGGGTGCCGCTTGCTCAGGCCGCCGCCGCCCGCTTTTTTCCTCGCTGTTTCAGCACCCGCGCCTGCAGCACGATCACGAGTAGCAGGAACACGCCGCGAATCACCGATTGCCAGTACGCGGACAGACTGATGAAGCCGAGTCCGTTCTCGAAGTTCAGCAGATTGAACACGAGCCCGAGCAGCAGCACGCCGGCAATCGTCATCGCGACGGAACCTTCGCCGCCGGTCAGCAGCGTGCCACCGAGCACGACCGCCGAGATCGCGAACAGCTCCCAGCCGACGCCTTCGTTCGGCTGCCCCGCGCCGAACTGCGCGGCGAGGATCACGCCCGCCATGCCGGCGAGCAGCCCGCTGACCGCATAGGCCATCACCAGCGTGCGGTCGACGTTAAGCCCCATCAGCCGCGCGGCCTCTTCGCTGCCGCCGATCGCGAGCGAGTGCCGCCCGAAGCGCGTGCTGCGCAGCGCGAGCCAGCCGGCCACCGCGGCGACCAGCGCGACGAGTCCCGGAATCGGCAGTCCGAGCAGGTCGCCCTGACCGAAGTTGCCGAAGTTCGAATCGGCCGCGATCGAGACCGCATCGTTCTTGCCCAGCAACAGCGCGACGCCGTGCGCGCCGAGGCTCGTCGCAAGCGTGACGATGAACGGCAGGATCTTGAGCCGCGTGATGATGATGCCGTTCAGCACGCCGACCGCGAGCCCGGCCGCGCAGCCCGCCAGCACCGCGACCCAGCCCCCGTAGAAGCTCGTCAGCGCGGCGACCACGCTCGCGAGCGCCGCGACCGTGCCGACCGACAGATCGATGCCGCCCGTGATGATCACGAAGGCCATGCCGATCGAGATCAGCGCGAACATCGAGTTGTAGCGCCAGAACGATGTGATGTTGTACGCAGAGCCGAAGTGGTCATAGCGCACGAGGCCAAAGACGACGAGCGCCGCGAGCGCGAGCAGGATGGGAAGATTCTTTTTCATCGCATCGAATCCCGAAAGGTTGTCAGCGCGAGCGCCGCTGCACGTAAACCGCCGCGACGATGATGCCGGCCTTCACGACGAGCGCGGCCGCATCGGGAATGCCGTGCGCGAGCAGCGTATAGCGCAGCAACTGGATGATCAGCGCGCCGATCAGCGTGCCGCCTATATACGCTTTGCCGCCCGTCAGCGCGGTGCCGCCGACCGCGACCGCCGCGATCGCATCGAGTTCGACGCCGAGCCCCACGACGTTCGCGTCCGACGAGGAATTCACCGAGATCGAGATAAGCCCCGCGAGGCCCGCGAGCGCCGCGCACAGCGTGTACGCGATCATCTTGACGGCAGCGGTCGGCACGCCGCACAGATACGCGGCTTTTTCGTTGCCGCCGGTGATCAGCAGATACTGGCCGAACAGCGTCTTGCGCACGACCCACACGAATACGCCGACGAGCGCGAGCATCAGCAGCACCTGGAACGGCACGCCCGCGACCTTGCCGAGCGCGATCCACTGAAAGGCTGGCGTGTTGAACGCTTGCAGACTGCCGTCGGTGACGACCTGCGCGATGCCACGTCCGGCGATGAACAGCACGAGCGTCGCGACGATCGGCTGCACCGATAATCGCGTGACGAGCAGGCCATTGAACACGCCGCACAGGGCGGCCGCCAACACCGGCAGCACGAACGCGAGCGCGATGCCGAGCGGTCCCGCGATGTTGAGGAACAGCATCGGCGCGAGCGCGCCCGCAATCGCCATCGACGCGCCCACCGACAGATCGATGCCGCCCGTCGCCACGACCAGCGTCATGCCGATGCCGACGATCACGATCGTCACGACCTGCGTCATGTTCACGTTGAAGGTCTGCAGCGACCAGAAATGCGGCGTGAAGATAAGGTTGAACAGCACCATCGCGAGCAGCACGATCACTTCGCGCTGCATCGCGAGATGGCGCCACTTCTGCACAGTGCTCGCGGACCGGACGGGCGGCGTGTCGGTCGATTGCATCATGGTTGTATCGGCGCCCGGCGCCTCGCCGCGCAGCGGATTGGAATGCAGCTTAAGCGCCATGACGGTCGCCCTCCAGCGCGTCTTCGATGTGTGCCGCTCGCGCGGCTTGCGCGAGCGCAGATTGGCCCTCGCTGCCGTAGGCGATCGCATCCATGATCGCGGTCTCGCTCATCTCGGCTCCGTTCAGTTCGGCGACGGTGCGGCCGTCGCGGATCACGACCGCGCGATCGGCGACCGCGGTCAGCTCTTCGAGCTCGGACGCGGACAGCAGCACCGCGAGCCCCGCGTCGCGCAACTCGCGCACGATCTTCGCGACGTCGGCTTTCGCGCCGACGTCGATGCCGCGCGTCGGCTCGTCGAGCAGCAGCAGCGCGGGTTCAGCCGCGAGCCAGCGCGCGAGCAGCACTTTCTGCTGATTGCCGCCCGACAGCTCGCGGATCGGCTGATCGGCCGAGCGCAGCTTGATGCCGAGCGACGCGATGAAGCGATCGACGATCACCTGCTGCTTCTTCACGTCGACGATGCCGTTCTTCGCAAGCGTGCGCAGGCAGACGAGCGTCAGGTTGTCGCGCACCGACAGTTCCGGGACGATGCCTTCGCCCTTGCGGTCTTCGGTCAGGTACGCGAGGCCGCGAGCGATCGCGTCCTGCGGAGATTTCAGCGCAACCGTCTCGCCGCCGATCGCGAGCGAGCCTTGCGCGAGCGGATCGGCGCCGAACATCAGCCGCATCGTTTCGGTGCGGCCCGAGCCGAGCAGGCCGGCCAGACCCACCGCCTCGCCCGCGTGCACGTCGAGCGACACGCCGTTGACCTTCGGCGGCGCGCCAAGCTGTGTCGCGCCGATCACCTGCTCGCCGCGCTTCGCGAGATTCGCTTCGCGCGCTGCCGTGTCGTCCTGCACGACCGCGGCGAGCGAGCGGCCGAGCATCGTCGTGACGAGCTGCAGCTTGTCCATCTCGGCCATCGTGCTTTGCGCGACCGTCTGGCCATCGCGCATCACGGTCACGCGATCGCACAGCGCGTAAAGCTCGTCGAGCCGGTGCGACACGAAGATCACCGCGCGGCCGTCGTCGCGCAGCTTGCGCACGACGGTGAACAGCAGCTCGACCTCGCGCTCGTCGAGCGACGACGTCGACTCGTCCATGATCACCATCTTCGCGTCCGACGACACCGCGCGCGCAAGCGCCACCATCTGCTGGATCGCGGTCGAGTAACGGCCGACCGGCTTTTTCACGTCGAGCTGCAAACCGAATGAATCGAGCAGCGCGGCCGCGCGCTGCTGCACCGTGCGCCAGTCGATCAGACCAAAGCGGCGCGGCTCCCGGCCCAGAAAGATGTTTTCCGCGACCGAGCGGAACGGCACCAGGTTGATCTCCTGGTAGATCGTGCTGATGCCCGCTTCGCGCGCCTGCTTCGGCGTGCGGAAATCGACCTCGCGGCCTTCGAAGCGCACGCTGCCCGAGCCGCGCCGATAGGCGCCGGTCAGGATCTTGATCATCGTCGATTTGCCGGCGCCATTCTGGCCGATCAGTGCGTGTACTTCGCCGGCTGCCACGCTCAGATTCGCGCCGCGCAACGCGGGCACGCCGCCGAAGCTGATGCCGATGTCCTGCATCTCGAGCAGCGGCGAACGGGTAAGGGGGGAGTGTGGCGTCTCTTTGCCAGATTCCGTCACGGGAGTTCTCCTGATGCGGATGCTGCCGATATTGCCCGATGCGCTGTTGCTGGCGACGCGGTCGGGCCGCCCCAGCGCGTGCGGCCATGTTACGCCCGCATAAAAGCGAAGCGACGGTCCGTCGGTCACGGGCGCGTCGCTTCGAAGCCTTCCCGCCACCCGCCCGACGAGGAGACATTCATAGAAGGCGGATGGCTTCCTGCTACAACGCCGAAGGGAGTCCCCGGGAACATGCCGCCCCGGGGCGCTTCCCGATGCTTGCGATCAATAGCCGTACTGCATGTTCTGCTGCACGTTTTCCTTGTCGTAGAAGCGGTCGGACACCTTGACCCAGGTCGGGATCTTTTCACCCTTCGCATAGCGCTGCGCGACGTCGCAGGCGAGCGGGCCGAAGAACGGGCTCGACTGCACGCTCGCGCCGAGCTCGCCAGCCGCGATCGCGTCCATGCCGCCCTTGGTCCCGTCGATCGTGACGATCTGGATGTCCTTGCCCGGCTGCTTGCCGGCCGCCTTGATCGCGGCGATCGCGCCGAGCGCCATTTCATCGTTGTGCGCGTACACGGCGGTCACGTCAGGATGCGCCTGCAGCAGCGTTTCCATCACCTTGCGGCCGGTGTCGCGCGCGAAGTCGCCGCTTTGCGACGCGATGATCGTCATGCCGGGGTTCTTCGCGATCACTTCGTCGAAGCCCTTCTTGCGATCGTTCGCGGCCGACGCACCCGTCGTGCCTTCGAGCTCGATGATCTTCGCCTTGCCGCCCGTCGCCTTGACGAGCCAGTCGGCCGCGCGGTGACCCTGATCGATGAAGTCCGAGCCGATGAACGTGATGTAGTCGCGGCCCGCCTTCGCGACCGACTGGTCGACGTTGCGGTCGACGAGGATCACCGGAATGCCGGCCTTCTTCGCCTGCAGCACGACCGGCGCGAGCGGCTTTTCTTCACGCGGCGGGAATACCAGCAGATCGACGTGCTGGGCGATCATGCTTTGAATGTCGGAGACCTGTTTGGAGTTGGAGCCGTTGGCGTCGGTCATCACGATCTGCCAGCCGCATTTCGCGGCGATGTCCTTGAAGCTCCTGGTTTCCGCGAGACGCCACGGGTTGTTGCTTTCGGTCTGCGCGAAGCCGACCTTCAACGGGGTCTTGGTCGCCAGCTTCGGCAATGCGTCGTCGGCATGCGCGGCCGCCGCGCCGACACCGATTGCCAGAGCCAGCAGCGAAGCTGCGAGCGGACGAATCTGCTGCTTGCGCGCGTGCATGCGCGACTGCGTAATGAGCGACGCCATGTCTTCCTCCAGTAACCGGTGACGGTGTATTTGCTTTTTGTGCTGCT
The DNA here is from genome assembly GCF_040948755.1 of Paraburkholderia sp. BR13444. Classification (NCBI taxonomy): domain Bacteria; kingdom Pseudomonadati; phylum Pseudomonadota; class Betaproteobacteria; order Burkholderiales; family Burkholderiaceae; genus Paraburkholderia; species Paraburkholderia sp. BR13444. Next base: position 254,503 of record NZ_JBFPKM010000010.1, read on the forward strand.
CGGGATTGTCTCTGTCCAGCCGGGAGCCCGGCGCTGTTTCGACGGCGAGGATGCAGTTGGCTATAACTCACCGGTGCGTGTTCTTCCCGACCCGACGTGCCGATTATTCCACTCGGAATTATTATCGGTCAATCACTAATAATATTAGTCGTCGCCGGTTTTGCCTCGGTAATTACCCTGACCGAGCTGCGTTCGACCAGTGGTCCGTCGAGCTTCACCGTGCGATGGCGCACCGGTGCGCCGGCCGCGCGGTTGTGCTCTTCCTGCAGCAGCGTCTCGACGGCCCAGCGGCCGAGTTCATAGTTGGGCAGCACCACCGTGGACAGTGGCGGATGCGTATGGCGGGCGATTTCCTGGTCGTCGTAGCCGAGCACCGACACGTCCTCGGGCACGCGCAGGCCCAGCTGCTTGAGCGCCTCGATCGCGCCGATCGCGGTCAGGTCGTTCGCGCAGAAGATCGCGGTGGGCGGATTGGCTTCGCGCATCAGCGACAGTGTCAGCTCGAAGCCGAGGCCGGAACTCCAGTCGCCGTCGCGCACGAGTTCGGCCGCGAACGGCAGATCGGCGGTCGCGAGCGCGGTGCGGTAGCCCTTCAGCCGGTCTTTCGCGGCGTCCTGCCATGGCTCGCCGTTGATGTAGCCGATGCGCCGGTGGCCGGCTTGCAACAGGTACTCGGTGGCCAGGTGGCCGCCCGCGACCTCGGCCGGCACGACCGACGAAAACGTGCTGTCGCCGGTGTAGCAGTTCAGCAGCACGGTTGGCACCTGCGACAGCGCGGCCGGCGGCGCGACCTTACGCGTGTAGACGGTCGCGTAGATCACGCCGAAGACGTGCGGATTGGTGATGAGCGTGTCGAGTACCTGTTTTTCGATGTCGGCGTTGCCGTGCGTCGAGTAGACGGCGAGCATCTTGCCGCTCGCGTACGCTGCGTCGCGCGCGCCGTCGATGTTGACGACCGGGTGCGGGCTCGTGGAGATTTCATCGGCCAGATAGACGATCAGATTGCGCTCGTCGCTCGATGCGGTGAGCGGCTCGCGCAGCGACAGCCGGTAGCCGAGGTCGTGCGCGGCCTTCAGCACCTTGTTGCGGGTGGCCTCGGAGAACTTCGCGCCGGCCGCGTTGTTGAGCACGAGCGAGACGGTGGATTGCGACACGCCGGTGAGCTTGGCGATGTCGGTCATGGTGGGACGGCGTTGAGTCGATTTTTTCATTGTGCGGGCCGCGCTGGGGCGGCGCTGAAGCAGGGGAATGCCAGCGGCATCATGGTGCTGACGGTACCACTAATAATATGCGCGCGGCAACGCGCGCTAACCCGCCATTTGGGAATCGAGCTTACGCTCCGTTACCGGCTCTTTTTGAGCGAATTTATTACTAATAATATTGACCGGCAATGCGGTGTCGTGCGATTCTCGCTCGGGGCGGACTGCCGTAGTCCGCCGGCCGCGGGGTACGCGGCACGTCAAAGGAGATATGAATGCACGTTTCTGTTACCGCTTTCCGCTCGCGGTTTCGCCTCGTCTGATCATGCGCGACGTGTCCCTGATTCCTGCACGGCCGGGCGAGGCATATGCGGTGACCCGATCGGCGGCGCAGCTGTCATGGCTCGACGATCCCGCGATCGCCGCGCGCCTCGTCACGTTGTCGGCCGGCGCATTGCGCGCGGTGCTCGCGCCGGACATTGGCGGCGCGCTCGCGGCGTTCTACGAGGTCACCCCGGAAGGCCCGTTGCACTGGCTGCGGCCGGCGCTGCCGGAAGCGTTCGAAGCGCGCGATCCGCTGCGCATGGCGAGCTTCCCGCTGTTCCCGTACTGCAACCGGATTCGCGATGCACGCTTCGCGTTCGACGGCGCGACGATCGATCTCGCCGGCAACGACCCGCATTTCGCCCACGCGCTGCATGGCAACGCGTGGCGTCGTCCATGGCGCGTCGGAGCGCGCAGTGAAAGCGCGGTGGACTTGCACTTCGAGCACGAGCCCGATGCGAGCGTGGCCGGCGACTGGCCGTTTCGCTATCGCGCGCGGCAGCGTATCGAGTTGCGCGGCGGCGCGCTGCACATCACGATGTCCGCATGGAATCTCGCCGATCGGCCGATGCCGTTCGGCATGGGCCATCACCCGTACTATCCGCGCACCGCGGCGACGCGCATCCATGCCGACGTGCAGGCGATGTGGCACGCGGACACCGATGTGCTGCCGACGCATCTCGGCCCGCATCCGGCCGTCGACGCGTTGCGCGCGGGCATGTCACCCGACGCGTTCGATCTGGATAACAACTTTTCGAACTGGTCGCGCGCGGCGACGATCGCGTGGCCCGACGAGCGCCGCAAGCTGACGATGCGTGCCGACGCGCCGTTCGATCACCTGGTCGTGTTCGCGCCGGCCAACGATCCGCAGCTATGCGTGGAGCCGGTCACGAACACGACCGACTGCTTCAACGCGATTGGTACACAAAAGCACGTTGGCGGCTGCGTGTTGCAGCCGGGGGAAGAGATAGAAGCGGCGTTGAGCTGGACACCGAATCGCGAGTGAAGGGAGCACGCGTTTTCCGTTGGCGGAGGCGCAACGAGCGAAAACGTTTACTCCAAGCGCAACTTCGCCATATACGGCAAATGATCCGACAGCCACGCGGTCTCCTGCGTCGGCTGGATCCATTCGACTGGCTGCATGCCGCGCACGAACATCTTGTCGAGCGACAGCGCCGGCGAGAACGCCGGGAACGTGCGCGCCGGTTCGCCGAGCAGCGTCGCGACTTCCTGCAAGCCGTGCTCGCGAAAGAGCGGCACCGAGTCGTTGCGCCAATCGTTGAAGTCGCCGGCCAGCACGAGCGGACCGTCCGGGGCTTCCTTCGCGATCCAGTGCGCGATCCAGTTCATCTGCCGCAAGCGCGCCGGACGTGTCAGCGCGAGATGCGCGCACAGCAGCGTGACGAGCCGCCCGCCGAACGTCGCACGCGCGACCAGCAGGCCGCGCTTTTCGAAGCGGTGCGCGGAAATGTCCCAGCGGCCGCCAAGATCCAGCGGATGCGGCGACAGAATTGCATTGCCGTGCCGCCACGACGGCTTGAACACGTTCGGGCCGAGTGCGACTTCGAGTTCGAGCGCGCGCGCGATTTCGGTCGCCTGACAGTGCCAGACGTCGGTCAGTGGATCGTCCATCGGCGCACCGAAACTACTCGCCAACACCGGCGACGGCATGCGCCGCGCCATCGCTTCCTGCAGGAAGTACGCGTCCGCGTGAGTCGATTGAACCCAGCGCTGCATCGCCTGCCAGGCCTGAAAACCGAGCGGGGTGCGGCCTTTGTGCAGGTTCCAGCTCACAGCGACGAAATCGTTCGGTGCGAGGCTCTCGCGGATCAGTTCTTCTGGGTTTCGCATGCCGCGTTATCCACGTGTTCTGTTTGAGCGCGCCGGTCAGGCGCGCGGTTCCTGTCAGTTTGGAGTGTTGCCGCCAGACGCGGCGCCATTGCCGCTCGTGCCGCCATTCGTACCGTTGGCATTCGCACCGTTGCTCACGACGCTCGCGTGCACGCGGTACACGAGGTTCGGATTGCGATCGACGATCGTCCAGCTCGCCCATTGATCCGGCGGCACCACCAGACCCGGGTGGCTCGCGCTCACCTGGCGCGGTTGCGGCGGCAGCTTGCAGCCGATGTCGGTGCGCCCCGCGTTGTTGTCCTCGAGCGTTTCCTGCGTGTCGATCGAAAACATCACGCCCTCGGGATCGACGCGCAGCGGCGACACCGTGATCGTGCGCGACAGATCGATGCTGCCGGCCGGCTGGTCCTTGCAGCCGACATTGTGTTGCACGACCTGGTGATGCGTATCCGTGCGCGCCTGGCCGACGGTAGTGGTGCCGTCGAACGAATCGATCTGCTGGCCATCTTTCACTACCTGCAATTGCCATTGCACGACCTGCTGCGCTGGCTGTTGTTGCGCGTGGGCGAGCAACGAAGCGCCAAGCAGCATGGCCACGATACTGGTTTTCCACATAAAAGGTTCTCCGCTCACGCGTCGGTTGCGGGGTTGCCTTGCCTCTCGCCGCAGCAGGTCAGGAAGCAATCTTACCCCCGATGGCCGCAACGATTTCTGACACGGCCGAGGAGGGCCGGTTCAGCAACAATCCATTCCAGATAAGGATCGGAATGCCCGCGATCGTTAGCAGCAGAGTCGTGCGACTGCTGGCTTGCACGCACTTGTGTCCTCGCTACACTGGACTGGTATCGGCGCTCACAAGGCGCCGCCGCAGCAGGATCAGCGAGACGGGGTGAGCGATGACGACAGCAATGGTCAAACAGGAAATCGCCGTGGCCTCGTTCAGCCGGGTGTATGACCTCGACGAGGTCGAAAGCGCGCTGAACGGTCTCGGCGAAGGCGCGAACGAGGCGCTGCGCACGACCTACGAAAAGATGCTGAAAAACGGCAATCTGCGCTTCTGCGTGAAGCCGAACCGGATGCCGTCGATCGACGATCTGATCGACGCGCTGCCCAATTTTTCCTCACCGCTCGACGACATCCGCAAGCAGGTCGCGCTGTGCCTCGAAACCGAGGATCGGCTCGAACTGATGCCGATCCTGCTGCTCGGCGAACCCGGCATCGGCAAGACGCATTTCGCGAAGCAGTTGGCGCGCCTGCTCGGCACCGCGTACCAATACGTCGCGATGAGTTCGCTGACGGCGGGCTGGATTCTGTCGGGCGCGTCGTCGCAATGGAAGAACGCGAAGCCGGGCAAGGTGTTCGATGCGCTCGTGAACGGCAGCTATGCGAACCCGGTCATCGCTGTCGACGAGATCGACAAGGCGACCGGCGATTCGCAATACGACCCGCTCGGCGCGCTGTACGCGCTACTCGAACACGACACCGCCCAGAGCTTCGTCGACGAGTTCGCCGAGATACCAATCAACGCGGGCAACGTGATCTGGATCGCGACCGCCAACGACGAACGCGCGATCCCCGAGCCGATCCTCAACCGCATGAACGTCTACGAGATCGCGCCGCCAGACCACGCCGGCGCGCGACGCATCGCGCAGGCGATCTACGACGAAATCCGCGGCGCGCACAACTGGGGCCTGCGCTTTCCGGAGACGCTCGGCGACGCGACGCTCGATGCGCTCAAGCGGGCATCGCCGCGCGAGATGCGCCGCGCGATCCTGAACGGCTTCGGCGCGGCGCGCATCGCGGGACGCGACCGGGTCGAACCCGCCGATATCCGGCTCGATTACGGAAACCGGCGAAAACCGATCGGGTTTTGACGTTTTCGGCCAGTTTCTTGCACCAATCCCGCGTTTTTCGTGATTTTGGTGGCTGTCGCGGCAATTCGTACAATGTGTGTGGTGAATGCAACGGCAATTGTTGCTGTTTTCGACGTAGATCGTGGAGTCAAGCCGGTTTGCGCCGACATCACCTGGTCGAGGCGCACGAGCGTTTGTCACTTCTGTCTGTACCGAGTCGTACAATTTTCCGTGGGGGTGATAAAAAGACATAAGCAGACCCAGCGGACAGATACGTTCGACAATGAACGGAACGCGGCGGCGAGATGCCGTTCCTGTCTTCCTTCCATCGGCTGAACGAGGCAGCGCGCGGTGCGATGCGCCGCGTCAACGGATATGGATCAGATCGAATGTGTAGTGATCGGTGCCGGCGTGATCGGCCTCGCGACGGCGCGCGCTCTGGCGGCGCGCGGGCGCGAAGTGATCGTGCTGGAGGCCGCCGACGCGATCGGCGTGGGCACGAGTTCACGCAACAGCGAAGTGATTCACGCGGGCATCTACTATCCGCGCGGATCGCTGAAGGCCACGCTGTGCGTGCGCGGCCGCGAAATGCTGTATGACTACTGCGCCGAGCGCAACGTGCCGCATTCGCGCTGCGGCAAACTGCTCGTCGCGACGTCGCGCAACCAGATTCCGCAGCTCGAAAGCATCATGGCCAAAGGGCGCGACAACGGCGTGCTCGACCTGATGCGCATCACCGGCGATCAGGCGCAGGCGCTCGAACCGGCGCTCGAATGCGTGGAGGCGGTGTTTTCGCCGCAGACGGGGATCGTCGATAGTCATCAGTACATGCTCGCGCTGCAAGGCGATGCCGAGCGTGACGGCGCCGTGTACGCGTTTCATGCGCCGGTCGAGGCGATCGAGGCTCACAACGGCCGCTTCACGATCGCGGTCGGCGGTGCGGCGCCCACCACGATCAGCGCCGCCTGCGTGATCAACAGCGCGGGTCTGCATGCGAACGCGCTCGCGCGCAAGATTCGCGGGCTCGACCCGCGCCACGTGCCGCCGCTTTACTTCGCCCGCGGCAATTACTTCAGCATCTCGGGGCGCGCGCCGTTCAGCCGCCTGATCTATCCGATGCCGAACGAGGCCGGCCTGGGCGTGCACCTGACGCTCGATCTCGGCGGCCAGGCGCGTTTCGGTCCCGACGTCGAGTGGGTCGACGCGATCAATTACGACGTCGATCCCCGCCGCGCGGAGTCGTTTTATGCGGCGATTCGCGCGTACTGGCCGGCCTTGCCCGATAACGCGTTGCAGCCGGCTTACGCGGGCATTCGTCCGAAGCTTTCAGGTCCTGGTGAACCCGCCGCCGATTTCGTAATTCAGGGGCCGGCCGCGCATGGCGTGCGCGGGCTTGTCAATCTGTTCGGCATCGAGTCGCCGGGTCTGACGGCATCACTGCCGATCGCGCAGCGGGTCTGCGAGCTGGCGGGGCGCGCGTAAGCGCGCGATTACACCGTACCGATCCGCTTATCTCCAGCATTTGGAATATCACCGGAGACGGCTTCGTTGCTATGCTTGGCGAACGCTGTCATCAGAACGGCGTTGATTCCAATATAAATGGAGTGAGTCCCCATGAGATCTTCCCGTCGTACGTTTTTGATCACCAGCATCGGTGTGGCATCGACACTCGCACTGTCGCGCCAGGCGTTCGCCGACGCGCCGAAAGTCTCCGAAACCGATCCGACCGCGCAGGCGCTTGGCTACAAGGCGGACGCGAGCAAGGTCGACAAGGCGAAATTCGCCAAATTCGCGCCAGGCCAGCAATGCAGCAACTGCAGCTTCTTCCAGGGCAAGGCGGGCGATGCCTACGGCGGCTGCCCGATGTTCGCGGGCAAACAGGTCGCTGCCACCGGCTGGTGCAGCGCTTATAACAAGAAGGCCTGATCGAGCCTGCGTGTGATGTGCTAGCAGGCTTTGCGCGGGATGCGCGGCGACATCGCGGCGCATTCCGCGACTGCGTGCATCGTGGCGTCTTGCGCCAGATGCGGATTGCAGCCGGCCGCTGGATTTTTTAGCGCCGCGCTTTCATCAATGGTGGGCGCCTGTCGAACCACGGACGTGCCGCCTCGAGTTGCGCGGCGAGTCTAAACAGCGTCGCCTCACCGCCGACACGCGCGGCGAACTGCACGCCGATCGGCAGCCCGCGCGCGTTCCAGTACAAGGGCACCGACATCGCCGGCTGGCCACTCAGATTGAACAGCTCCGTGCAGCCGGCCCAAGCGAATGCCTTGTTCGAGGCTTCGAACAGCAGTTTCTTCATCAATCGTTCCAGCGGCATCGTGGTGACCGCGCGCATCTGCATGCGCTCGACGGAACTCGGCCGCATCTCGCCGATCTTGATCGGCGCGGACGCGAGCGTCGCGCACAACAGCACGTCGTAGCGGTTCAGCAGATCGGTCAGACGCGCGGTGATGCGGCGCTGTTCGTCGAGCGCGGCCGGCAAACCCTGCTCGCCGATCTTGCGGCCGACGTGCGCCATCGCCCACGTCGAAATTTCGAACTCGCCGCGCGTCGGCCTGTGGCCGGTGATGCGCTCCGCGTTCAGCACGAGGTCTTCGGCCGTCACCGACCACAGCGTCAGGAAAGCATGACGGACCGCCGCGAAATCGACGCCGAGCGACACCGGCTCCAGACGATGGCCGAGTGAGCTCGCGAGTTGCGCGGCGTCGTCGAGCGCGGCGCGCGCATCGGCCGATAACGACGGCGCGAGCATCGGCTCGGTCACGTAGGCGATCGTCAGCGGCTTGCATGGCTCGCGCGTTGCGCCGAGAAAGGTGCCGGGTGCGCCGGCCGGCCGCTCGGCGTTGCCCGCCAGCAGGTCGAGCAGCAATGCGCTGTCGCGCACGCTGCGCGAGACAGCGTGATCGATGCCGAGTTCGCCGGCACTGGCCTGCGCCGCGCGCGGCACGCGACCGCGCGACGGTTTCAGGCCGAACAGTCCGCAGCATGACGCCGGAATTCGGATCGAGCCGCCGCCGTCCGACGCATGCGCGAGCGGCACCACGCCAGCGGCGACCGCCGCCGCCGCGCCGCCGCTCGAACCGCCCGGCGTGTGATCGAGATTCCACGGATTGCGGCACGCGCCGAATAGTTCGGGCTCCGTATAAGGCATCTGGCCGAGCTCGGAGGTGCTGGTCTTCGCGAAGATGTTCAGACCCGCCGCTTTCGCGAGCGCGACGACCGGCGCGTCCTGCGTCGGAATGAAGTGGCGGTAGTGGCGGCTGCCCATGGCCATGCGCAGTCCCGCCACGGGCGCGCCGAGATCCTTGATCAGGAACGGCACGCCCGCGAGCGCGGCGTGGGCGGAGGAGTTGTCCGTTCCGTTCACGCCGTCGGCGCTATTCGCGCGATTTGCGTCGTCGCGCGATGCGCGCTGGCGGGCCGCATCGTAGTCCTTCAGAACCACTGCGTTGATCGCGGGATTGACGGCCTCGGTGCGCGAGATCGCGACGTCGATCAGTTCGCGCGCGCTAACCTGGCGCGTGCGCACGAGTTCGGCGAGGCCGATGGCATCATGAGCGAGATAGTCTGATAGCACGTCGTTTGAGCCCTCGCGGTCGGTTGGCATGCTGCGTCGAATTCGCGGCCGGCCATGCACGCGCGACGGCGTCGTTTCGCTCGATTTCGCGTTGCTCCGCCCGGGCGCCGCGCATGTGAAAGACGGCGTGTCGGCCGACACGCCGTCTTTCACAGAGTACCTGAGTTGAGAGCCGACGTGACTGATGTGAATTCGAATGCTCACTTCAAATGCGCGAGCTGGCGATCACATCAGTAACGCGGCGGGTCCGGCTAATTGCCGGAACCGCGAATTACATCCGCTCGCCGAGGAACGTCAGCGTGCGGCCATGCGCCAACGCCGACGCGTGCTGGTTGTACGACGCACGATCCGAGCAGTTGAAGCCATGATCCGCGTTCGGGTAGATGTTGAATTGCACGTCGGCACGACCCGCGAAGCGCTCCTGAATCTGGCCGATGTCCGACGGCAGAATATGCGCGTCGAGCTCGCCGTAGTGGAACTGCATCGGCACCTTGACGTTCGCGGCCTTGTCGAGATGGTTGTGGATGCCGCCGCCGTAGTAGGCGACTGCGGCGTCGACCGAACCGGCCGCTGCGGCCAGATAGGCGAGACGGCCGCCGAAGCAGTAGCCGATCGCCGCGACCTTGCCGGTCACTTCCGGCAGCGCGCGCAAGGCGGCCGCGGCGGCGCCGATGTCGGCGACCGCGTCGTCGACCCTGGTCTTCTGCATCAGCTCGATGCCCTTTTCGCGATCCTTGCCCTCATACGTCAACTCGACGCGCGGCTGCACGCGCCAGAACACGTCCGGGGCGAGCGCGACATAGCCGTCCTGCGCGTACTGATCGGCGACCGAGCGGATATGGCTGTTCACGCCGAAGATTTCCTGGATGATGATGACGGCCGGTCCCTTGCCGCCCTTCGGCAGCGCGAGATAGCCGCCGAAAGTGTCGTTGCCGGCCGGGATGTCGATCCATCGGGAAGTCGTGCTCATGTTGTTCTCCATTGACTCGCGCGAACGCCGCGCGAGGTCGGTGTGTACGAAACGCTCAAGGCCACGCGGCCCTGCAACGGGCGGTTAGTTTGCCATCAAAAGAACCGGCTTGCAGCGAGGCGGGACGGGGCCTCGCGGGCAATGCGGCGCGCTTCGATTCTCGTAAGGCGATTGAAACGATCTCGATTATTCATTTCTCCGCGATGGCGCGGACGGGTACAGTCAGCGCGTAGTGGCTCGCGCGTGTCAGCGCATCTCGCGACATGTTGGCGAGCGCATGACTCAGCACATCGACGGCTTTGCGCCGGAAAGGAAACGAACATGAACGAAGGCAGTTTTGTGACGCCGTTTGCCGAGCGCTTCCAGCTGCGGGTACCCGTCGTGCAGGCGCCGATGGCCGGCGGCGCGACGACGCCGGCGCTCGTCGCGGCGGTATCGAACGCGGGCGGGCTTGGTTTTCTCGCGGGCGCGGCGCTCGCACCCGAAAAGATCGCGAGCGAGGTCGCGGCGATTCGCGCGCTGACCGATCGCCCGTTCGGCGTGAATCTGTTCGTGCTCGATCCCGTTTCGCCCGATGAAGCGACCGTGCGTCGCGCGCTCGACGCGATCGATCCGCTGCGTGCCGAGCTCGGTTTGCCGCCGGGCCAGCCGCTCGCACACTATGCGCCTGACTTTCGCGCGCAACTGGAGGCGCTGATCGACTTGCGTGTGCCCGTCGCCGGCTTTACGTTCGGACTGCTTTCGGCGGCCGACGTCGAGCGTTTGCATGCGGGCGGCAGCTATGTAGTTGGGACTGCGACGCATGTTGCCGAGGGCATCGCGTGGCGCGATGCGGGTGCCGATGCGATCGTCGCGCAAGGCGCGGAGGCAGGCGCGCATCGCGGCACGTTCATCGGCGCATTCGAAGATGCGCTGGTCGGCACGATGGCGCTCGTGCCGCAACTGGTCGACGCGACCGGGTTGCCGGTGCTGGCGGCCGGCGGCATCATGGACGGTCGCGGCATCGTCGCGGCACTCGCGCTAGGCGCGCAAGCCGCGGTGATGGGCACCGCATTTCTGACCACCCGCGAGAGCGCGATCCCTGAGGTATGGAAAACCCGCGTGCGCGGCACGTCCGATACGTCGACCACGGTGACGCGCGCGATCACGGGCCGTCACGCTCGCGGCATCCGCAATCCGTTGATGCAACGTTTGCGCGAATCGGCGGAAAGCATCGCGCCGTATCCGGTGCAAAACGCTTTGACGCAGGAGCTGCGGCAACACGCGGCGCGCGCGCAGAACGGCGACTACCTGTCGCTGTGGGCGGGGCAGGGTGCGCCGCTCGGGCGCACGCGCGCCGAAGCAATCGGCGCGGCTGAACTGATGGCGCAGCTCGAGCAGGAATGGCGGGCGGCCTCCGCGCGAATCGCCGGGTTCATGCGTTGATTGCGTGGTCGATTTAAGGTTGATTTAAGTTTTTTACCGCTGTCACATTCCTGTGCGGCACGCCACATTTTTGAGTTGAAAAACCCTTCGAATCTTATGTGACAGGAGCCGGAAAATGACTAAATCCGCGCCCGCAGAGAAACTTCCCAATTAGCGGAAACCCGCATGGGATGGGGCTTTCCGGCTCGCTCGCCCAAGCCGCGAGCGGCTCGCGCAGCAACTGCGCTATTAGTGTTGTTCCCACTTTCTCAAAAAACTCCCGCAAATTAATTTGTTGGCCTACACTTGCGCGCAAGTACGGTTTGCCAACTGTCACAAACAGTCCGGTAAACGTACTGGCCAAGTGCATGAACGATGCAACCGGCGTGGTCGTCCACGGGACTGAGCGACACGTGTAGGGGAAGCGGGGCACAGGGCGATTACGTTGTTTTGACCGAAACTGGAGACTTACATGAGCATCAAAATTCAAAAGCTGTTGCCGATCAGCGCTGCCGCTCTGCTGTTCGCGACGTTGGCAACATCGGCCGCGGCCGACACGGTCATCAAGATCGGTCACGTCGCGCCGTTGACTGGCGGTATCGCTCACCTGGGTAAGGACAACGAGAACGGCGCGCGCCTGGCCGTTGAGGAAATCAACGCGAAGGGTCTGACGATCGGCGGCCAGAAGGTCACGCTGCAACTCGACGCGCAAGACGACGCGGCTGACCCCCGCACGGCTACGCAGGTTGCGCAGAAGCTCGTCGACGACAAGGTCGTCGCCGTGGTCGGCCACCTGAACTCGGGCACCTCGATCCCGGCATCGAAGATCTATAGCGATTCGGGCATCGTGCAGATCTCGCCGTCGGCGACGAACCCGGCCTACACGCAGCAAGGCTTCAAGACGACCTACCGCGTCGTCGCGACCGACGCTCAGCAAGGCCCGGCACTCGCGAACTACGCGGCGAAGGGCATGAAGGTGAAGAGCGTAGCGATCGTCGACGACTCGACCGCTTACGGCCAAGGTCTCGCGAACGAGTTCGAGAAGACGGCGAAGGCGCTCGGTCTGAACGTCGTATCGCACGACGCGACGAACGACAAGGCCGTCGACTTCCGCGCGATTCTGACGAAGATCAAGGGTGAAAACCCCGACGCGATCATGTACGGCGGCATGGACGCAACCGGCGGCCCGTTCGCCAAGCAGGCAAAGCAGCTCGGCCTGCGTGCGAAGGTGCTGGCAGGTGATGGCGTGTGTACCGACAAGCTGTCGGACCTGGCCGGCGACGCAACCGACAATATCGTCTGCTCGGAAGCCGGCATGGCGCTCGAAAAGATGGCTGGCGGCAAGGCGTTCGAAACGAAGTACGAAAAGCGCTTCGGCCAGCCGATCCAGATTTACGCGCCGTTCACGTATGACGCTGTGTACATCATCGTCGACGCGATGAAGCGCGCCAACTCGACCGAACCGGCGAAGATCCTGGCAGCGATGCCGGCGACCGACTACAAGGGCGTGATCGGCGAAACGACGTTCGACTCGAAGGGCGACCTGCAGCACGGCGTGATCTCGCTGTACAACTACAAGCAAGGCAAGAAGACGCTGCTCGACGTCGTGAAGATGTAAATTCGGTGTGATCGAAGGCGGCGTCGCGCCGCACTTCGATTCGCAGCTTGAGAGGCACGTGGGCCGCGAGGCTTGCGTGCCTTTTCTTTTGTTCACCGCTCCTGTCAGATCTTCAAACGCCGCAGCACCTTCGGCCCGGCGAAGGCGATCATCGCGGCGCACACCGCGACGACCGACAGTCCGATCGTCAGATTGGTCACCTGCGCGACGGCGCCGATGATCACCGGTCCGAGCAGCAAGCCGAAATAGGCCAGCCCCGCGACGTGCGCGAGCCCTTCGGCCGCGTGGATGCCCTTCACGCTCGCCGCCGCCGCGAACAGCACCGGCATCATGTTCGCGAGGCCCAGGCCGATCAGCGCAAAGCCGGCGAGCGCTGCCACCGGATTCGGCAGCAGCAGCGCGTCGACCATCCCGGCGCAGGCGAGCGCCGCGCTGATCATCACGAGCTGGGGTGCACCGAAGCGGGCGCGCACCGCGTCGCCGGCAAAACGCGCGACTGCCATGCCGCCGGAAAACGCCGCGTAGGCGGCGCTGGCGAGCGCGGGCGTCGAGAGCACGACATCGCGCATATAGACCGTGGCCCAGTCGTACATCGCGCCTTCGGCGATCAGCGCGACCAGCGCCATCGTGCCGAGCGCCCACAGCGCCGGCGAGCGCCAGCGGCTCGCGCGCGGCGTCGCGGCATCGGGATGCTCGGCGTGCGGCACGTGCGGCAACACCGACGGGCAGGCGAGCACCAGCACGAGCGCGCTGGTCGCCGCAGCGAGCGCGAGATGCAGGGCCGGCGCCATGCCGCGCGACAGCAGCGCCCCACCGACCGCTGCGCCGAACATGCCGCCAAGACTGAACATGCCGTGCAGCGAGGACATGATCGGCTTGCCGAGCGCCTTTTCGACGGCGCTCGCTTCGGCGTTCATCGCGACGTCGAGCGTGGCCATGCCGGCGCCGAAGACGGCCAGCACGATCAGCAGAATCCAGTACGCGGGCACGGCCAGAATCAGCGCCGCGCAGGCGGCCATCGCGAGGCCGCCGGCCAGACAGGCCCGGCGCGTGCCGACCCGCGCGATCCACGACGCATTGGTCACCATCGCGCCGATCGATCCGCCCGCCACCGCGAACAACGCGAACGACAGCATCGCCGGATTCAGATGGAAGCGGTCGCGCACCGTCGGCACATGCACGCCCCACGACGCGTACATCATGCCGGCGATGAAAAACAGCGCCATCGTGGCGATCCGTGCGCGTTGCCGTGCGGTGACGGACAAGTTGCGATGGGCGGCGGGGAGGACGGCGAATTCGGAGGCATGGTGATCGGGCACGGAGGTCTCGAGGCGGAGGGCGCGAGAAAGCGCATTGAAAGCGGATCTCCGATTCTATCGAAGCGTGGTGGCTAACGCTTGGAGCCGTGGGATCGGGCGCATACGATTGATGGGCCGGAGATGCAACGAAGCGGGATTGCTGCATGTCATGCTTTGGTGCGCCGCTGTTGCTTTTTGCATTGCTGCGCGTGACGGCTTTTGTGCCGCTCAACGCTCTCCCGTTCATTCCAAATTCACCCGAGGAACGCTCAGTTGAACATTCCCGCTCACGCTCCGCTGCATCTGCTGCACACGGCTGCGGTCGGCACGCTCGCCACGCACGCTCGCCAGCCCGAGGGGTTTCCGTATCCGTCGGTGTTGCCGTTCGCGCCGGACGCACGGCATCGTCCGACGATCCTCGTGAGCCGGCTCGCGGAGCACACGCACAACCTGCACGCCGATCCGCGCGCCGGTTTCCTGGCCGTCGACGCACCCGATGGCGACGTGGTGGGCAGCCAGCGCGTCACGCTGCTCGGCCGCTTCGAGCCGGTCGACTCGGACCCGGAACTGGTGCGGCGCTACCTGCGCTATCACCCGGACGCGGAGCGCTATCTGGCGTTGGGCGATTTCACGTTCTGGATCATGGAGATCGAGCGGCTGCGCTACATCGGCGGCTTCGGCGCGATGGGCTGGCTCGACGGCGCGCAACTCGATCCGCTGCCACCGCTTGCCGCCAGCGACGAGGACGCGCTGATCGCGGAGTTCGGTCGCCGGTTTAGTGGCGCGGGCGGCGTCGAATTGCTGGGCGTCGACCGTTATGGCGCCGATCTGAAACGCAACGGTGTGCGCCGCCGCTTCGCATTCGATGACGCGCGGTCCGATACCGGAACATTGCACGCGGCGCTCGAAGTCTGCATCGAGCGGCATGCGGATTAAGCATTTATCGTTCATCGGAAAAACAAGCGTGTGCCAGTCGCGACGAAGAGACACCTGTATCAAAAGTGCGCGCTTATCCGAGTCAAAGCTTTCATGCCGTGAAATGTTTGATGCGCAATAGACGGCTCAAGTCTCATTTTCTGATAGTTAAATCGGATCAATATGCAGACTGGAGGAATTTTTCAGCGACGTGCGAAATCACCTATTTGAAAGGCCGTAGTCCGACCCAGAAGCGACGCAGGAAACTTTTTGAAACGAATTTAAATTAATTTTTTCCGGGCGCTTATCCAGCCTTTCTATTTTGTGTTAATCTCGCCATCAAATTCCGAGGCATGAAACCTTCAAAGGCGAGTCGGCAAAAGACCGGCGTCATTTATCCATACCACAAGGGAACCTATGTCTTCTTACAAGGAACTACTCGCGCAGCGCGAGAAGCTCGAAAAGCAGATTGAAGAAGCGAAGTCGCGCGAATACGCGGAAGTCTTGAATGAAATCAAGCAGAAAATGGCCGACTACGGCATTTCGCTGAGCGAACTCGGCGGCGGCCGCGCACCGAAGGGCGCTAAAGCGAGCCGGCCGCGCGCAGGCGTCGCGCCTAAATATCGTGATCCCGAAAGCGGCAGCACGTGGTCCGGTCGCGGCAAGCCGCCGCGCTGGATCGCCGGTCTTGATCGCGAAAAGTTTCTGATCCAGAAGTAATCGCGATCCGGCGGATGGTAAGGGTTTGCCTGCACGTAATGCGAATACTGGCAATCCACCGCGTTTATAGCCTGCTGCAGAATCTCAAAAAGCCGCGCACCGTTCAGGGCGCGGTTTTGTCATTTGCGGCGCCGGGTTTCTGTCGCATGCACTTCAGGTAGCTGGAACGCGAATGCTTTTCGTTTTGATAAGCGACTGATTTAAAAAGGTTTTTTCGCAGCCCTCCCTGCGCAGGCGAATCGTGGCGGGTACAATAGCAACAACTGACCTTTTCGCCTTTTCAGCATGCCGTCCCCCGCGATCGCCCAAACCGCCGAGAAACAACGCGTTGCACGCAAGAGTACCTTTGCGAGTATTGCGGTCAATACCGTATTGATGACGCTGCAAATCATCATCGGTACGATCGCGCACTCGCAGGCGCTGGTTGCCGACGGTGTCCATTCGCTCGCCGATCTCATTTCCGATTTTGTCGTGCTGATTGCCAATCGGCATAGCGGGGCAAAACCCGACGCCGATCACAATTACGGACATAGCCGTTATGAGACGGTGGCGTCGTTATTTCTCGGCGCGCTGCTGATCTCGGTCGGCGTCGGTATGTTGTGGCGCGCCGGTACGCGGCTCGCCGATCTACAAAATATTCCCGCCGTGCATATGAGCGCGCTCGCGGTCGCGGCGCTCGTACTGGTCTCGAAGGAAGCGCTGTTTCGCTACATGCTGCACGAGGCGAACCGGGTGCGTTCCGCGATGCTGATCGCGAACGCATGGCACGCCCGCTCGGACGCGGCGTCGTCTCTGGTGGTGGGGATCGGCGTGGTCGGCAGTCTCGCCGGCCTGCGGTTGCTCGACCCGATCGCGGCGGCTATCGTCGGCTTCATGGTCGCGCGCATGGGCTGGACCTTCGGTTGGGACGCGTTGCAGGATCTGTCGGACCGTGCGCTCGACGAAACCGCCGCCGCCGACATGCGCGCGCTGCTGATGTCCACCCCGGGCGTGCGTGACGTGCACGAAATGCGCACGCGCAAGACGGGCGATTTCGCGCTCGTCGACGCGCATATCCTCGTCGATCCGATGATTTCGGTGTCGGAAGGCCATTACATCGCGGAGTCGGCGCGTCTGCGTGTGCTGACCGACAAGCGCGTGCTCGACGCGCTGATTCACGTTGACCCGGAAAACGACGCGCTCGCGCATCCACCGGTCGATCTGCCGCCGCGCGAGCGCGTGACCGCCGAGGTCGACGAAGCGCTGGCTGCGGGTGGCTTGCGGGCCGCTGCGGTGAATTTGCACTACCTGAGCACCGGGCTCGACGTGGAGGTGGTGTTGCCGGCGGCGGGGTCTGCTGAAGGGCGCGCTGCGGAGGGTGCCGAAGTCGCTCGTTTGCTGGAGAGCGAGGCGCAGTCGCTCGGCCGCGTCGATCTGACGGCACTCAAGCGTCGTCTCGGCGCACGCAAGCTCGACGTGCTGCTGCAACGGGATATCTCGGCCGCGCAAGGCGGTTCGGCGGCGGAGCTCAAGACCGGCACCGCTCCCGCCGGTCGGTCAACCGCCACCGAGCCTCACAACGCCACCTGAGTTTGGTCAGTTTCGGACGCTCGAAACCGCGAACTTCCATGCCGCCCGCGGCGGCGGCATCCGTCACAACGGCAACTGCGTATCGAACTTGATTTCGCGCAGCACCACGCTCGTGCGCACCTGGGCGACGGCCGGAATCTTGAAAATGCGTTCGTGCAGGAAGCTGTCGTACGCCTTGATGTCGGGCGCGACGATCTTCAGGATGTAATCGGATTCGCCCGTCGTGCTGTAGCACTCGGTCACTTCGGGGCAGGTAGCGATTTCCCGCTCGAACTGCTCGACGCCGCCTTCGGTGTGACGCGTCAGATGGATATGCGCGAGCGCGCACACGTGCAAGCCGAGCTTTTCGCGATCGAGCAGAGCCGTGTAGCGCTGGATCACGCCCGACTGTTCCATATCCTTGATGCGCCGCCAGCACGGCGTGCTCGACAACCCGACCTGGTCGGAGATTTCCTGCACGGAACGGCGTGCGTCGAGCTGCAGCAGGCGCAGGATCTTCTGTGAGAACGTATCGAGTGTCAACTGCGCCTCCGTTAGCGTCGCCGTATCAACGAATGGTAGAGGGCGCGAAAACGAAACGCAATGTAAAACGGCTCTCGCGAGCGAGATTGCCTAATTTACCGGGTCCGGAGCGGCGTTTTGCCCTGAGCCGTCCCCATCATCCTTGCCGTCCCCCGGCAGTTCGGGCTGACGCGCGCGCAAGTCCTTCAGCATGTTGCAAAAGAGGGCACCCTGCTCGATTGCGTCGTCGAGCGCGACGTGCGTGTGCGGATGCTCGTCGAACCAATGTTTCGGAAAGCGCGGCTTGATGTTCTTGCGGTACGGCAGGCCGGTCATCGCAAAGGCGAGCGTCTTGATATCGAGCGCCGACCACGAGAATGGGCAGCGGCCGACGAAGCGCATCATGTACCAGAACATATAGGTGAAGTCGAAGCCAGCTGGCATCGCGACGAACACCGGCTTGCCCGGCAGCGCCTCGACCCAGTCGACATAGGCGCTCAGGGCGGCCTCGGGCTTCTGCAAGTCCTGACGGCAGGCCGCCCATGCTTCCGGCTGGGTCTTCCACCACGCTTCTTGCACTGGATGCGGCGCCGCGCCTTCGAGTAGTTCGAGATTCGCCGAGAACGTCGCGATCAACTGCTTGTCCTCGGTGTATGCGGCGGATGCGAAGCTCAGCATCGAATGCGGGCCTGGGATCGGGCCGTCCGCTTCGACGTCGGTACTGACATAGATTTCGCTGCTCATGCGCCCACTCCGTCGGCGACATAGGGATTCGTGCGGCGCTCGGCCCCGAACGTCGAGGTCGGGCCGTGGCCCGGCACGAACGTGATGTCGTCGCCGAGCGGCCAGAGTTTGTCGCGGATCGAGCGTATCAGGTCCGCGTGGTTGCCGCGCGGGAAATCCGTGCGGCCGATCGAGCCGGCGAACAGCACGTCGCCGACCAGCGCAAGCCGGTGCGCCCGGCTGAAGAAGACCACGTGGCCCGGTGTGTGGCCGGGGCAGTGGTACACCTCGAAGGTTTCGTCGCCGAACTGCACGGTGTCGCCGTCTTGTAGCCAGCGGTCCGGCTCGAAGGCATCGGCGGCGGGGAAGCCAAAGCGCGTGCTTTGATCCGGCAGCTTGTCGAGCCAGAAGCGTTCGTCGGGATGCGGACCTTCGATCGGCACGCCGTAGTGGGTGGCGAGCGTTTTCGCGCCGGCGCAGTGATCGATGTGGCCATGTGTCAGCAAGACCTTCTCGACGGTCACGTTCTGCCGCGCGACTTCGCGTTGGATCATGTCGAGGTCGCCGCCCGGATCGACGACGGCCGCGCGCCCGGTGGTCTCGCATACGAGCAGCGAGCAGTTCTGCTGGAACGGCGTGACGGGGATCAGGGTGACTTTCATGGCTGGAACGACGCGCTGGAAAAACGTTGATTGTACCGGCCTCGGGACAGTCTCCGTCGCCGACGCGACGGGCTTGCGCATGGCATTGTCGCGCCTGTCGCATGCCCATTTTTGCGATAAATGTGAAGATTGATCAAGGATTGTGGGTGCTCGCCATCCCAAAATTTTTTTTTGGGTATAATGGAGTCCATGCACAAGAGTTGTGCAGCCACAAGGCGACGCATCCCCACAAAACGGAGATGCCGCTCGCTATTCAAGTAAGGGCTGTCGGAATGCCGACGGCCATCAAGTATCGATGCGTTCGATGCACACGTCTTGCCCAGCCAGGCGCCGCGCGCCTGCTACGGAATTAACCTCCGTGACGCTGGGTGGGGCCTACGCCGCCGTTCCTGCGCGCTGAGTTGCGCGCGCAAGAGCGTGTTTGCCACGTTCGACTGGCGGCATGTGGGGTCTGGTCAGGCTGCCGGGGACAGGTTGCGCCAGACGTGAAAATTAACCGTGCGGTAGCGGCTGAGTGAGCCGTATCCGGGCTTTGACGTACTGCGCTTTTTCGCGCGGCGCGTTGTCGCCCCTACCGCCGGAGCCGCAAGCAACATGCCCAGCAGTTTCGCGGGTGACGCGGCTCGACTATGTGTTTGCACGTCTTATGAAAACTCGGCTATCCCGTGGTCTAGGGACTCTTTTTGCCTTTTTTGTACTGGCCGGCTGCGCCACGCCTCCGGGTGCGAGCGACACGTCCGCGAACGACACGCCGCAACGTACGAAGAACATGCACCTGAGTTCTTTCGGACCGCAATCGTTCGGTAGCGCGCCGGCCTCGAGCCCGAGCACGTCGGATGCGCCAGCGCCGTCGCTGGCTGACGCGAAGCCGCTCACCGAGGACGGCGTCGACGTTCCTGACTTCCATCAGATTGGACGTGCGTCGTGGTACGGACGCTTCTTCCACGGCCGCCGCACCGCCAACGGCGAGCGTTACGACATGCACGCCCTGACGGCCGCGCATCGTACGCTGCCGCTCGGCTCGTACGTGCGCGTGACCAATCCGGCCAATTCGCGCTCGGTGATCGTACGGATCAACGACCGCGGTCCGTACGCGCGCGGCCGCGTGATCGACCTGTCGATGGCGGCCGCCGGCATGCTCGACATGCGCCACAGCGGCACCGCGCGTGTCAAGATCGAAGGGCTCACGCAGCAGGAAGCGCGTGCCGAGCTGAACGAGACGCTCGCGTCGAACTCGGATTCGAACAAGTGATGTGACGTGACGGCGGCGGCGATGCCGCGTCGGCTGAACCAACCGTCTGTAGACAAGCGAAGGGCCGCGACATGCGGCCCTTTTCTCTTTCTCTTCCGCCTTTTGCCCGCCCGGCTTTGTCCTCAGGTGTCGGGCTTGTCTTCCTTCAGCGCGAGCGCGCGCGTGTACAGCGCGTTGCGCGATGCGCCCGTGAGCGCCGCCGCGACCTTGGCGGCGCTGCTCACCGTCAATTCTTCGAGCAGGATGCCGAGCAGCGCGTCGTGATCGTGCTCGCCGGCCTCTTTGGGCGAAGCGCCTTCGACCACCAGCACGAATTCGCCCCGCTGCCGGTTCGCATCGGCGGCGAGCCACGTTGGCCCTTCGGCCAGGGTGCTCTGGTGCAGCGCTTCGTGTAACTTCGTTAGTTCCCGCGCGATCAGCAGACGACGCGTGCCGCCGAACGCATCGGCGAGCGCCTGCACCGTCTCGATGATCCGGTGCGGTGCTTCGTAGAACACCATCGCGTGAGGGTGCTGCGCGAGCGCCTGCAAGGCGGCGGCGCGCGCCTTCGGCTTCGGCGGCAGGAAGCCGAGGAACGAGAACGTCGCGACCCAGTCGCCGGTCGCGCTGAGCGCGGTGGCGAGCGCGCTCGCGCCGGGCAGCGGGACCACCGCGAAGCCGGCCTCGCGCACGGCATCGACGAGCTTGGCCCCCGGGTCCGAGATGCCAGGCGTGCCCGCGTCGGACACATAGGCCACACGCTCTCCGGCCTGCAGATACTCGACCACGCGCTGCGCGGCGGCGCGCTCGTTGTGCTGATGCACGGCAACGAGCGGCTTCGAGATGCCGTAGCGCGCGAGCAGTTGACCGGTGTTGCGGGTGTCCTCGGCGGCGATGCGATCCGCGAGTCCGAGTACGTGCAGCGCGCGCAGCGTGATGTCGGCGATGTTGCCGATCGGCGTGGCCACCACATACAGCGCGGAGGCGGGGTACTGCTGCCCTTGCGCGAGTTCGGAGAGAGGAGTCATGACACGGAAGACACAAACAGACGGAACGAGGCCGACATTGTGCCATGTGGGCTTGCGCGAGCAGGTCGCGCCGAAGACTGCGCAAAAGACGTCCATCAACGTCAGGCCAAAAACCGCCCACAACTTTTCCTGCGCGCACCAGTCCAAATCCGTCGGCGCCGCTTTCGAAGCACGGGCACGAGAGTTTTTGCAGCGCCAGCGTCTGCGCTTCGTCGCGAGCAACGTGACGTGTCGGGGAGGCGAGATCGATCTCGTGATGAGCGATCGCGACGGCGCGCTGGTGTTCGTGGAAGTTCGCGCGCGTGCGCAGCGGCATTACGGCGGTGCTGCCGCGAGCATCGGTTGGCAGAAGCGGCAGCGCATCGTGCGAGCGGCGCGGCACTATCTCGCGACTCGCGCCGCGACGAACCGCGCCCCGCGCGATGAACCCGCGTGCCGTTTCGACGTCGTCGCGTTCGAGAGCGGCAGGCTCGTGTGGTTGCGCGATGCATTTCGCGCCGACGAACTCTGACGGCCCGCGCGGACAACGCGCGTGAGTGCGATAAACTTGCGCTCGCGTGCCGCGCGAGCGCAAGTTTATCGGCGGCCACAGCCTGGCAGTATGCCTTCACAACACGGCCGCACAGTGCGGTCCATTCGCGGTAGAAGATAGAGACTCGATGTCAGTCGAACGCATCCAACAACACTTCCGCGACAGCGCGGCAGTCAAACTCGAAGCCCTCGAAACCCTCTCGATGCCGATCGCCGCCGCGATCGACACGATGTTCGCCGCGCTCGCCAACGGCAATCGCATCCTCGCGTGCGGCAACGGTGGTTCGGCCGCCGACGCTCAGCATTTCGCGGCCGAGCTGATCGGGCGCTTCGAGCGCGAGCGGCCAGGTCTGCCTGCCATTGCGCTCAGCACCGACACCTCCGTGCTCACCGCGATCGCCAACGACTATTCGTTCGAACAGATTTACGCGAAACAGGTCTGGGCGCTCGGTCAGCCCGGCGACGTGTTGCTCGCGATCACCACATCCGGCAATTCCGCGAACGTGCTCGCCGCGATCGAAGCCGCGCATGAGCGCGAAATGATCGTCGTTGCGCTGACCGGCAAGGGCGGCGGACGCGCGCAGGAAGTGCTGAGTGACACCGACATCCACGTATGCGTGCCGTCCGATCGCACCGCGCGCATCCAGGAAGTGCACCTGCTGACCATCCATTGCCTGTGCGACGGCATCGATGCCATGTTGCTCGGCGAAGACTGAGACTGATTTCGAAGGAGAGCTAGTTGATGAGCGTATTCCGCCTCAAGAAGACACTGGTGAGAACCGTGCTCGTGGTCGGGTTCGCGGCGGGGCTGTCGGTCACGCTGCAAGGCTGCTTTCTCGCCGTCGGGGCCGCGGCGGGCGGCGGCGCGCTAATGGCGACCGACCGTCGCACGCTCGGCGCGCAGACCGAGGATCGCGAGATTCAGGTGAAGGCGCTGTCGCAGATCAGCCAGAACCTGCCGGACTCCGCGCACGTGAACGTCACGGTGTTCAACCGCCGCGTGCTGCTGACCGGCGAGGTCGCGGGCGAGGTGTCGAAGCAGCGCGCCGAGAGCATCGTGCGGAACCTGAACAACGTGAATACGATCGTCAATGAACTGGCGATCATGCCGGCGAGCTCGTTCTCGTCGCGCACCAACGACACCTACCTCGAAACGCGCGTGAAGA
Organism: Paraburkholderia sp. BR13444; assembly: GCF_040948755.1. NCBI lineage: Bacteria > Pseudomonadati > Pseudomonadota > Betaproteobacteria > Burkholderiales > Burkholderiaceae > Paraburkholderia > Paraburkholderia sp. BR13444. Next base: position 277,646 of record NZ_JBFPKM010000010.1, read on the forward strand.
CCGCGCTGATCGCCGAGAAGAACATTTCGGCGAACAACTTCAAGGTCGTGGCCGAGCGCAGCAACGTTTATCTGATGGGCCTTGTCACGATGGATGAGGGCAAAATCGGAGCCGACGTCACGAGTCGCGTGCCGGGCGTCGTGCAGGTCGTCAAGGTGTTCCAGTACATCCAGCCGCAGGAAGCGGAGGCCGCTGCGGCCGCGAGCGCGACGGCGCCGGTGGCCGCCTCGCAGCCCGAGGTCGGTGAGCCGACGGTCGGCGCGATTCCCGATTCGGGGGTGAGCGCGCGACCGCTCGATCAACAGGCGCCTGCGCCGGTTAATTCGTCGACGGCGGTTCGGCCGGGTAATCCTAAGGCGGTGCCTTGATGCGGGGTGTGACGCTTGGGGGTGTTGTGTTGGCGGTGGTGGTCGGTGCGATGGCGGGCACGATGACGTCGGGTGCTTGCGCGGCTGAGGCCGCACTTCGCGGGCAGCAGGTCGCCGCGGCGAATGCGTGCATGGGCTGTCACGCGGTGGATCGCAAGTTGGTCGGGCCGTCGTTCCAGCAAGTCGCCGCGAAATATAGGGGTGACGCGCAGGCGCCGGCCAAACTCGCGCGCAAGGTGAAGGACGGCGGCGCCGGCGTATGGGGCATGATTCCGATGCCAGCCCATCAATCGATGAGCGATGCGGATATCCGCACGGTGGTCGACTGGGTGCTCGCGGGCGCGCCGTCCAGATGAGGTTTTCCCGAGGCTGGAGGCTTGGCAAAAGGGAAAATGGCTGTGCTAGAATTATTTTCGTTGGGGGGGTAGCTCAGCTGGGAGAGCGTCGCGTTCGCAATGCGAAGGTCGGGAGTTCGATCCTCCTCCTCACAAAATAGCCGTACGCGATGCTCACCGCAACCCGATGAGTAACGATGCCATCTTTCACCGAGAAGCCCTGCATTATCGAAGACAGGGAGCCGCCTGGCTTCCGCGGGCAGCGATTGGCTACACAACTGGGAGAGCAGCCAGGTAGCACGCAACGTTTGAACGTGACAGCCTCGATTGAATACCCAAGTGAAGAGGCCAACTATCCAGTCGGGTCTGAATAATTCGGTTGGGTCGGCGCTTGCCCTCAAGCCTGGAAGTCTACGGTGATTGATCGGCTAAGCCAGGCGATCAGAACAAGGGCGTAAAAAAGCCTCAGCTTTCTGAGGATCATC
>NZ_JBFPKM010000011.1:0-251191 GCF_040948755.1 Paraburkholderia sp. BR13444
TGATTCGGCTCCTGCTGGAGAACGAGGCGGATTGCCTCATTCGCCAACATAGAACCGCGCGCCCGGCCTCTCCCTGACCTCAAGCGCCGGACCGTAGCCCCTACCGCGTAAGCGGTTTAGTCCGTCGATCCAACGCAGCCACTCCAAGCCACCATCGTCAGCGTCTCATAACGGCGAACTTCAGTCGGAGGGAACTCCATTCTCGGCACCATCACGGATGAATGCTGCATGTCGTTTGAGCGTTAAAATCGCAATCTGATTTGAAGCGGTCCATTACACCGAACGCCGCTCCCCGCCAGATGGTCCGGTCAGCGCTTCGACCAGTTCGGCAAGCGTGACGGGCTTGACGAAATGCCGCTCGAATCCTGCTTCGTTCGAACGCCTGCGGTCCTCGGTCAGCCCGTAGCCGGTCAGCGCGAACATCCTCACAGGCGCCACCGTGTGCTGTGCGCGCAGCGCGCGGGCGAGCTGATATCCGTCCATTCCGGGCAAACCAATGTCGAGTACCGCAAAGGCCGGCGAGAACGCCGCTGCCACCTCGAGCGCGGTCGCCGGATCGGTCGCCGTCGCTACGTGGAACCCCATCTCGACGAGATAAGCTTCCATCGCCATGAGGCCATCCTTGTTGTCGTCGACCAGCAACACGCGCGCGCCGTTGCCGACCGGATGCTGCATGGCCGGCTGCTCCACGCAGTCGGTCGTGGGCGCCGGTGCGAGCGGGAGAGTAACGGTGAACGTCGCGCCCCTACCCGGTCCGTCGCTGCTTGCGACGACCGTGCCACCGTGCAGCTCGACAAAGTTCTTCACCAGCGCAAGACCAACCCCGAGCCCGCCGTTCGAGCGGTCGATCGTCGTCTCTCCCTGCTCGAAAAACGAAAACATGCGCGGCATCAAATCCCGGCTGATTCCGACGCCGTTGTCCGCGACCGACACGACGAGTTCAGTTGCGCTCGTCACGGCCTTCACATGAATGCGCCCGCCCGTCTGCGTAAATTTTGCCGCGTTATTCAGCAGGTTACCGAACACCTGAGTGAGACGGCATGCGTCACCGCAGACGATGCCACCATCGTCTGCGAGGTCCAGCGACAAGGTCTGCGAGCGCTGTTCGAGCACGGGGTTCGTTGCCTCGACCGCGCGCGCTAGCACCGTCGCGATCGGCACGGGCTCGCGCGCCAGTTCGATAGCGCCGCGGGTTATGCGACTCACGTCCAGCAGGTCCTCCACGAGCCTCGATAGATGCGCCACCTGACGCTCGATGATCTCGTGTTGTCTGTCGGTCTTGCCGCCGTTCTGCTTGCGCACGAGCACGAGCGCCGTCGAGATCGGCGCGAGCGGATTGCGAAGCTCGTGGCCGAGCATCGCGAGAAATCGGTCTTTTGCACCGTTCGCGTTGCGCAGATCCGCGAGCAGGGCTTCCCGCTCGGTGCGCGACTTCTCGACGGCCTCACGTGCGCGTACGTAGCCGGTCACTTCGACCGCACTGAGGATCACGCCGTCGACGTTTCCGGACGACGCGCGCAACGGTTCGAAATGAAGCGTATAGACGCGCTCGTCCGTGTCGCCGGGCCTGTTTGTCCGATACTCTTCATGGATGATCGGCACCCCATCGGCGAACACGCGCTGCAGCGCGGTGACAGTCGCGCCGCCCGCCTCTTCCGGAAATGCGTCGAGATAAGGGAGGCCGATCAGGTCCGCGCGGCCGACCATCGCGAGATAGCGGGGATTCGTCAACTGGAACGTATGCCGGTTGCCGAGCAGCAGTGCCGACGCGATCGGCGAATTCATCAGCATGGCATCCCGCTGAAGCTCGGCGCTCTGTCGGCGGCGCATCTCGTCTTCGAGCGACGTCGCCCGCTGCTGCGCGAGCGCGAGCCTCAGGTGCAGGTCGCGAGCGCCCGCGTCGCGCAACGTACGGGTAAGGAATACGTGTTGGTGTGCTTCGCAAATGTGACGAAATAGCGGCGTATGCTCGGCGCCGATGAACTCCCGGTCCGGATACGCGCAGAAAAGCGAGAACCGATGATCGCCGGCGAGTCCGTTCCACAGGTGTTCCAGACGCAGCGCTGCTTCGCCGAGGCCCTGCGCGTACAGAATCGCGACCATCTCCCCGAACGCGTGCACCGGCTGCCCCCGTCGCACGGTCCGCGCGACGAGCGCCCCGACCGTCGACATGAAGCGAGCTTCGTCCGGCCAGCCGTCGACCATGAAGCCGCCGAGCGCAGCGTGCGCGTCGACGAGAACCGCGTCCTGCGCGCGACGACTGGCGATATCAGCCGAGTCGAGCCATGACGTCAGAGAGGCAAGGTGATCGGCCGTGGCGATCGCGATGGCACTTCCCCCCGCGTCCAGCGCGCGTTGCAAAAATGCACCGACGTCCTCCATCAATTCGACGTCGGAATGGTAGAACTGGACGAAATGGCTGGAATCGCTTTCCGTGTGCGGAGCCTCAGCGGGGGCTGTGCTGAAAGTCATCGTTAAGCCGTATCAAAGCTTCCGCCGCGAGCCGCGAGACTCGCGGCTGGACTTAGGGAAAACGCTCGCGGGCATCGTTACGGGTTCGCAAGGACCATACCCGACGCCGCATTCGCGCCCGGTGAGGCGGTCGAAGCGGGACGACACGGGGCACAGCTACAACCTGAAGGTCCAGCGGCCATTGGTGGCGATGAGGACGACGCGTCCCGGTGGAAGCCTCGAGCGAGTAAGTTCAGTCTCCTGGCCGTCTGACCGGCGCGAAGCATAACGGTCACTTCAGTGGCAAACCGATATCAGGGGCTAAAGGCTGCAGCTGGTCGATCGCTTCCGAATGGGGATGTCGCTGTTCGACCCACTGCCGCGAGCCGTACGGTCGGCTATCAAGGTCGCAAACAGAGAGACGTTCGGTCACCAGAGCCAACGTATCGGAGACAGCAGTTCGGCCTAAGCGGACCAGGTCCGCCGGCCGGAGGGCGTGAGTCCGATTCCTCCTCATCCTTTGCCGAGCGGCGGCCGACTTGGGAATCCCGCCATATTGCTCAACTGGGCCAGTTCGTTCGCCGCCTCGCGCAGCAGTATCGAGTATTCGTGAATCTTCTCGGTCGTCAGTCGGACCCGCGGACCGGCCAGGCTGATGACACCGACGCAGCGCGAGCCGCTCACCACCGGGACCGCCACCGCTGACATGCGCGGGGCAAACACCTCGTCGATCATCGCATAGCCACGCACGCGCGCAGCGTGCAGGAAACCCAGCAGCGCTTTGAGCGTCGTCGGCGCATTGGGTCCGAACTCATTCGGCTGTCCAAAACCCTGCTTCAAAACAAGCGCGGCCGCGTGTTCGTCAGTCATCGTCATGAGCCATGCATGTCCGGTCGACGTGCATGAAAGTCGTGCTGCCTGGCCCATGTCGGGATCGTAGCGAAAGCCGATGCGCTGTCCGTCCGCCTTGCCCACCCAGATGATTGCTTCGCCATCCACCAGAGACAGCCGAGCCAGTTCACCTGTCTGCGCAGCGACGCGTTCGATGATGGGCTGTGCGATATCCGCGATGCCCGTCAGGCTCAGGAATTCCAGCCCGTTCGACGTCATGCGCATGGTCAGAATGTAGCGGCTGTGATCGACCAGTTGCCTGACGTACCCGCCTTCGATGAGATCGGCGAGCAGGCGGTGGCACGTGCTGCGTGGCAGCGACAAGGCGTCGGCAATGGCGAGAAGGCCCGCGCCTTCGGCTTGCGACGCCAGGAAGTCGAGAATTCTCAGGCCGTTTTTGAGCGACATTTCTCGCTAATTCCCACGATGTGAAATGCAGTTCCGGTGCGGAACGCCGCGCCTGTGCAGCGCAAACAATAGCACTTGTCCGTCGCAGAACGAACGTTTGAACATCGAGAATTCAGGAGACAACATGTCATTTTTTGCTGATTCAGACCTTGCCGCGGAAGAACACTCCGCGCCGGCTCACTTGATGGCGCGCCGGGCGGTGGCAGGCGCAACCGTCGGAACGGCGCTCGAATGGTTCGACTTCGCGTTGTATGGCGTGGTCGCGGCCACGATCTTTCCGAAGCTGTTTTTCCCTTCGCTGGACCCGACCGCCTCGCTGCTCGCGTCGCTCGCGAGCTTGTGGGCAGGGCTGGCCGCACGTCCGCTAGGCGCGGTGATCTGCGGGATGCTCGGTGACCGTTGGGGACGCCGCAAACTGATGCTGATCACCGTGTCGGTGATGGGAGCTTCCTCGTTCCTGATGGGGCTGCTGCCCACTTACCACCAGGTGGGCATCCTCGCGCCGACGATGCTGGTGACGCTGCGCATCATCCAGGGTTTCGCGCTTGGCGGCGAATCGACGGGCGCACAACTGATGGCGGTCGAGCATGCTTCTGCCAACCGACGTGGCTGGTATTCGGGCCTGCTTGGCATCTGCTCGCCACTCAGCCAGATTCTCGCCAACTTCTCGCTCTTTACGCTGGCCGCTGTGCTTTCGGCCGATGACTTCGATGCCTGGGGATGGCGAGTCCCGTTCCTCGCAAGCTTTGTGCTGGTGCTGCTGGGCATCTACATCCGCAGGAAAGTCAGCGAGACGCCCGCCTTCGAGGCACTCAAGAAGACCGGCGCTCCCACACGCGCCGCCAATCCGCTGGGCACGGTCTTCAAATATCACTGGCGCACCGCGCTTCGCCTGACGCTGTTCTTCTGCGGCCCGGCCGCACTGTTCTATCTGATCGTGGTTTTCTCGCTCAGCTATCTGACGAAACACCTCGGCGTACCCAAGCAGACCGGTTTCATGCTGTTGATGGTCGCGAACGTCTGCGCCATCGTGGGCGCGCTGGCAGGCGGTTATCTGAGCGATCGGATCGGACGCAAACGTGCGCTGATGATCGGCTCGTTCTGCACGCTGATCTGCTGCCTGATCTACTTTCCGATCCTCAACCAGAACTCGATCGCGATGACGATGGCCGCGATGGGCGCCTTCCTCGGCTTTACACAATTCCAGAGCGGTATCCAGCCGGTCTGGTTCGCCGAGTCATTTCCGACCGAGGCGCGCTACACGGGCTCGGCACTTTCGTACTCGGGAGCCAACCTGCTCACCGGCGGCCCGATGCCAATCGTCGCCGTGGCCCTGCTCAATGCCTTTAACGGCTCGCCGTGGGCCATCGTAGCGGTTTGCGGCTCGCTGAATCTGATCTCCTTCCTGATGATCGCAATATCCCGGGAGACCAAAGGTACGGCCCTGGAACGCTCTTCTACACATTGACACCATGACTCGCAAACTCTACATCCTCAATGGTTCGAACCTGAACATGCTTGGCATGCGGGAGCCTCATCTTTATGGCAACACTACGCTGAAGGACATCGAACAGAACTGCCTGACGCTGGCCGACGCCCTCAAGTTCGACTGCGTATTCCGACAAACGAACAGCGAAAGCGAGTTGATCGACTGGATCCAGGAAGCGTTCCTGCAAGACGCGGCGCTGATCATCAATCCCGCCGGCTTTTCGTTCGGTCGGATTCCGGTTCTCGACGCAGTCAAGCTGATCCGCCGGCCGGTAGTGGAGTTGCATATCACCAACATTCATCGGCGTTCGGAAGAATATCGTCACTCGACGATCTCGGTAGCGGCCACTGCGGTGATCTGTGGAGCTGGCGCGAACGGCTACTTGCTGGCGATCCGCGCGATTGAAGATCTTTGGGGCGACCAGACCTGAAGCGCGCCCCTCACTTCGTGAAGCGCGCGGGCTCCGCGAGGGAGCCCGCTTCGGCCGAGATGCGCGCGTCGCGCATCGGGCGGGTTTCCGAGCGGACCAGCCGTTCGAGTGACCGTTGCAGGGCTCCGGCGAGTGGCCGAAACTGGCCGAGAGCACCAGTTCGCTGAAGGTCCCGTAAAGCGGTCGTCGAAATCGTCGACGGCCGCTTTCGGCCGGCATCTGTGAATGAGTACAGTCGGCCAAGAACGATCCTTCCCAGTCGGTTGGCAGAACGTCTGCTGATGAGCGACGAGCCGCCATTTGGCGAAGTGACAGCCCCCGACGATGCGTCGTACGAACCGCTTCAACAAGCGCCGTCGGCATTTAGCGTTTCAGCTGAAGGCCCTCGCGGGCCATGCATATGTTCCCCCTTGGTAGATGATCCTTGCGCCGAGCACGATTAGTACCCACGGTACAACGCGATGCCCCCATCTTTGAACGATCGGCCCCCATGCACGGTGACGAACAAACCAATATGCTGTCGCAACCCACACACCTGTCATGAGAAGAAAGACCCTCACAATGACGCCAAATCCAATCGGGGATTGGATCGAGAAAAGAGGGACGTTGACCGCAATATTGTCGCTTCCATGCGCGATTGTGACGCTCGCAACTGCGATGGTGCCTCCTGCCGCCGTCGGTGCGGTTCGATCGTTTCCATTATTCCGTCAGCAAATGAGCCGATACGCGCCGATGCCGATTCGAAGAATGCCCAGAAGCCCCATTATTGGCTTTGGCAGCAATATCCCGAGCAAGCCAATGACTACGCTGGCTGCGGCTAGCGCGGTGATACCAAGAAATTGACCAATAGCGATGTGCTGTGCACGAAAGCTGCGATCTGAAAACCAGCCGATGAGCAGGGCAAGGTCATCAATATTCGTTGCTACGAACGTGGCAGCAGCCGTGGCAAGTAGCATTGGGAGTGCAGACATCTTTTCGCCGTACTAGGAGATGCCTGCAGAACTCGGAATATTTCGTACGCCGGCAGTCCGCGTTTAGCCTGCCTGGTCGACTCGTCAAGATCCGGGGAAGCGTGCTCACAAAGGTCCGGTGGAAGTAACCTGAGCGCTATTGCGGCGCGGCGGGAAATTGGACTCCTTGCCGCGTCGACAGATCTCCGATCAGGATTGCACTATGCCGCTGCGGCATGGGTGATAGCGCGCCTTTTCCAGCGTCCGATGTACGGAAATGAGGTGCCCGTCACAAAAGCGGAACGGCCCCCCCATCCCATCACCTCGCCCTCTCTGAGGCCTTCCTATCGGCCGCGCAGAGTGTCGCTGAGACAGTATTTCCCATAGAGCAGGCAATGAGACGCCGCTCCGTTCAGCGATCCGTTGCCCGGCAATTCATCAGCGCCGACACGCGTGGCGTTCGACGCAGGCACCTCACAGCTCTCGTTAAAAGTCACGAGGGTACCGACGACAAATACCAGAATTGCGATCAGGAATACTACAAGAAAGTGATTTTTCATCGTCGAATCCCTCGCGCCGGCGGTCGGGCCGTCACGGTGTCCGTCAGTCAGTGACACCGCACCAATACTGAACTGCCATCCGGCCGCGGTACAACCTTCAGTATGTCTGCCTGAGTGACCTGATCAGTCTCGCGATCGGCACGACCCACAGTACGCTCATGAGGATCCATGCCCAAGCGGCGAGCAGCGCCCACTCCATGCGGCTAAGCGGCCTGTCCCGCCATGCCCGGCGAACGCGCGCGGTGCGGCCCGCGTTGGCCCGCGCCGTGATCCGGCTTGAGCGTGCCGAAAGCATTCGTATGCGGCTCATCGCCACCATCCTTCGCAACCTGCCCCGTCTGCCCGATGGCAGGCGCGTCGGGTGCTATTTAAGCAACGTCATCTGCACGACCTTCACGATGACCAGCGCCACCGCGATCAGCAGATAGCCGCGCAGCACGCCCATCCAGACCCGCTTGGCGAGCGTGAGATTGGCGGGCGGCAACTCGTCGAGCGGTGGCATCCGCCATGTCTGACGGGCGCCTTCCGGAGACGCCTGTGCGGTCATTCCGGCGGCGCCGTCCGCCGGTTCACGGCGCAGCCTGCGAATGCCAACGGTGATCGCATAGCCAACGATGGCCAGCAGCGTGCCGCCGACCAGCACCTCGAGCATTGTTTCCCCGCTCATGTCCGGGTACATCACGGAAGCTGTCAGGATGATGGAGAGCATGACCAGCACCCAGATCACCGTGCCTGTGAACAGGTTCACTTTCGTCGAGTTGGCCCAAGGACCCAGCACGGCCCTGTCGTTGCACAACAGCAGCAGGAACACCGTGGCGCTCGGCAGCAGTACGCCCGCCAGGGTCTGCACGGCCAGAGTCAGCAGACCGAGCGGGCTGCCTGGGATCAGCACCAGTGCCGCCGAACCGGCGACGATGCCGAAGTACACCAGGTAGAAACCCTTGGCGGACGCGACGCTACGATGCAGCGAATGGCGAATGTTGAATACGTCGCCGATCGCATAGGCGGTCGACAGAGACACCGCCGCGGCGCCGATGATCGCGGCGTCAAATAGCGCGATGGCGAAGCAGGTCGCCATGGTGCGTCCAGCGTATTTTTCCAGGCCAGCGATCACGCCACCCGCATCCGTAAAATTGCCGAATCCGGGGCGGCCGGTGAACAGTTCGGCACAGAAGGCCATCATCGCCACCGCACCAATCATCACGAACACGATCCCGATCCACAGGTCCGCTTTTTCGTAGCGGATGAAACGTGGCGTGATGCGCTTGTCGACCACATAGCTCTGCTGAAAAAACAGCTGCCACGGTGCAACCGTCGTACCCACGATGCCGATGACCAGCAGCATCACATCGGAGAGCTTCGAGTGCGCGGGCCAGTTCGGAATGAAAAAGTCGCGCGCCATCTGGGCAACCGCCGGGTGAATCGACACCAGAACCGGCACCAGCAGCAGGCTTAGCACACACAGCAGCATGGCGAAGCGTTCGAAGCGGCGGAAGTTGCCGGTGCTGACCGCGGCCATCGTCAGCGCTGCCGCGATGCACACGCCCGCCAGCCTGGAGAAGCCAAAGAAGTCGAGTACGAATGTGATGCCGATAAACTCGGTGACGATCGTCAGTGCGTTCAGCAGAAACAGGTCGACGATGCTGAACGCGCCCCAGAACCTCCCAAAGCGCTCGAAGATCAGACGCGCATGTCCGACACCGCTCACGGCGCCCAGACGCAGCACCATTTCCTGGTTGACGTAAAGCACTGGAACCAGCAGCAGCAACGTCCACAACAGCGTGGTGCCGTAGTTTTGCCCGGCCTGCGTATAGGTGGCAAATGCACCGGCATCGTTGTCGCCGACCATCACGATCAGACCGGGGCCGAGGATCGCAAGCAGCGTACGCAAACGCGCCCACCAATGCGTGCGCGGTGCGATGTCGTGGTGCGCGATGGTGCCCAGCGCACCCGTGATATCGCCCAGATGGGCTTCATCGAGGACCGCGCTGCGTTCTAGCACGGCGCTGGGTGCCGCTGAGGTTTCTGCTGGAATGGACATTTTGTTTCCTTCCCCGGTGACGGGTTTGCGAAACGAAAATGCTTGGCAATCCGGGATACACGAGGACACGGTCACGGAACGACCGCATTTGCCCTCGCGTATGGCGGAGCACAGCCCGGTGCTCAGGAGAAAAGCGATTTCAGACGGTGCCAGAAGATGGCAAACCGATGCGATTCATGGCGCTGCAGCGACAGCATCGCGTCGTAGTGGAGGCGCGCTTCATCGACGTGCGGGAGGTTCGACAGGAGGAGGCCGAATTTCATGATATTGCTCCGTGCGTCTGGGTGGATGCGTAATTGCGGGAAGCCAGCAGACACGGGCACGGGGCACGTCAAAGGGATCCGGCCGCGGTCTATCTGCCTTCCTCCGTTAGTGATCGAGGTGATTGCCATAAGGGATAACTGTCGCTGTCTTGCATTTCGACTCCTTTCTGCTTCGAGTTCGCATGCGGCGAATGCTGCATACGTGTTTCACCACGCGCCGGTTTTCAGATGAACTGACCGGGCGCGAATCAGCGCGCCGCGAGTTCAGTCTGGCGGCGCGATGCCATGCGGTGCGCACGACGGCGGCTCCACATGTGCTAATCAAAGGTGCACGGGAATATTGCTACGACGCGCACCGTCTGCCTGCTGGCAGGACGGCGGCTCGGAAAGGCGGGCGCGGACGTCTTGCCGGTCAGGCAGCGAATGGGTTCGAAGGTCGACTACTGCAGGTGTCCAAGGCGCAAGCCCCCTTAGTGAAGACTTTTAAAGTTTAGGAGACGAATAAAGGACAGGTCAATGTAAATTCGTAAGCAGAACCGTATATTTTGCGTAAACGACGGTCGTTGTCAGGCGCTCCGTTTCTGGATCTTTCGATGACCGATTAGGCATCGCGGCGCTGGTTCAAGCTGGATTTGCAAAGAGCCCCTCAAATTTTTCGAGCAGCGTTTTTAACTCCCGTCTCTGCCTGTCGATCTGTGCAGGCGCGTCTCGTACCTTCACCAGCGTTGCGTATTCGTGCGGACTTAGCATGTGTTCTCCTTGATTGAACCGGGCCGGTGAAGGCATCTTCGTCAGCGGGTGACGTCTCGGCAATCTCTCCGGATTCGATGCTCATTCCGGCATGGGTTCAGCGTCCCTTGCTGACCAGCTGATGCTGGATACACCCTTTCCCATGCCGATTCGACTCGCCATCAGTTCCAGCTTCGACTGGTATTTCGGGTGCCCGCGTACGCTCGCGGTGACCGCGACACGCGTGCGACTTGCTTGGGTCAAGTCGTCAACGAGCTAACCACGATTGCAGAATGACCGGATCTTGCCGACTAATACTCGACGCGGTCAGCCGAAGTCGACCCGACTCGGCCGTTGGCCGGTTCGGCGGGAAAACGCCCGCAATACGGCGCAGATCCACCACATTGAATGCCACCGATCGCACATGCGTCGACGCATGACGATTTGATTCGCATCCGTCGATCGGCGGCGCGAGCCGAATTCACTGCGACTGTCGAATGCGACATTCCCTTGAAGCGCTTAGGCGACAGTCGTCCCAGGAAAATCGCGCGACCATTTCCGGAGCGAACGCGGCGTTTTAGTGACCGTGTATCCGGGCCTGTTCGCAAAATCGTGGGTAGGCCCGAACATCGCACAGCGTCACACCATCAGAACGTGATTACCGTCCGCACTCCAGCCACGGCCTCGTTGCCGATGCGTGCACCGCTGTTGTCGGGATCGGGGATGCCGCCACCCGGATGGAAGATGTACTGGAGTTCGCCCTGCAGCAGCCACCACGGCGCAACCTGATACTGGTACGTTGCCTCGATCACCGTTTCCGCCGAGCGCATCGGGTAGCCTGGCGTACGGAAGGTTGCAATGTCACGATCGAGCGCGCTCGCGCTCGAGCTGACGTTCGCGTAGCTGAGCGCGAGCCCGACCGAGTCGTTGTCCCGGCCCTTGAACGGCGCTTTCAGCACGACCCCCGCATTGATGTTGAAGTCGAGCAGGTTACGGTCGCCCGGCGCGCCCATCACACGCGTGAACACGCCGACCGATTGCGGGCTGTCGGCACTCGGGCGCCACACCATCTGGTCAGCGACGGCGTAGATGCTGAAGTTGCCGCGATGCGTGGCCGGCACGCCGTTCGACGCGGGGCTCGCGAGCGAGATGCCGTTGGTGTCGAGGTGCTGATCCGCGAAGTGATTGTTGTTGTACCAGAAGCCCAACTTGTAGGTGCCTGGTAGCCCGCCCGGCTGTGCCGCCCCGGATCCGCTTGCGGGCGGCTGATTGATCGCGTACTGGACCTCGCCGATCATCATGACGCCGTTGTGCAGGTTGAACTGCGTGCCACTTGCGTTGAGCTGCTGCGGGTCGCCGTTGCCCGGCGCGGGGTTGCCGTCGAAGATGCCGCCGAGAATCGTCATCGAATCACTCGGCTTGAACCGCAGGCGCACGCCAAGCGACGAGAGCGGATAGGCGGGGCCGCCCGCAGGCAGGTTGTTGGCGGCCAGCACGGGCCAGCCGAATGTCGCGTTCGCAAACGTGCTGCCGTACTGGCTGATGATGAATTCCTGATCAAGGCTTTGCTGGCCAATTCTGACGTCGAACCTGTCGCCGAACGCCTGCTGGTACCAGAGTTCCCACAAACGCGTCGACGCTTCGGCCTCGACGCCGCTCACCGCTTGCAGCGAATTCAGGCGTGCCGCCGTGATGCCGTGTCCGTGAATCTGCAACGCATCGACGAAGAAGGTACCGCCCTTCAGGCCGAACGCCTTGTCGGTATCTACGTTCAGGCCGAACTGTGTGGCGCCGTTGTATGAAGCGCCCTTCGAGATACCGCCGGAGAAGTTGCCGTAGAGCTCGCTGGTTTCCTGGGCGTTGAACGTAACGCCGTGGTCGCCCAGCAACGTGCGCAGTCCGCCCATGTCGCCGAGCAGGTTCGAGCGCTCCCAGAATCCGGAGGGCGCCGGGGCGGCGTCGGCCGGTGCCGCGTTTGCGTCGGTGTTCGTTGCTGGGGCGGAGTCGTGGTCCGCCGATATGGGAGCGGGTGACTGCGACTGTGCGTAGGCCGGATCGGATGTGCCGACGGTCAGCGCAATCAACAGCGCTGCGGTGGCGCAGAGCGGCTTAATGCGCGAGGATGGGTCGAGGAGGCCTCGCGTGCCAATGCAATTGTCGTTTTGTGTGGGCGTGGCAAAGGAGATCATTTTTGCTTTCTTCTGGTAAACGAACTGATGAATGAGCGACGCCGAAGCAGGAAGGTGTTCGGCGTCAACTCGCTGCAGGCGGCAGTTTTAGGGGTCGTATTCGCGACGGCCGGCTCAGGCGGGCCATGAAGTAGTGCCGGTGTTACGTTTTGACGTGGTCCAGAGGGCCGCGACCGACGTGCCGCGTTGCACTGCCTCGGGTGGGAGGGCGCCTGGGTGCCCCCAGAGCTGGGCTGGTCCGTCAAGTTCGCGGCGCGGTGCGATTGCCAGCGTCGTACGCAGGTAAGCGCGTGAGACGTGAAAGCGTTCGATATGCATGATTCAACTCCCGTCGAGCCCGGCCAGGCCGGGCAACGTTCGATAAGCGGCACGCCGCCAGCGCAAACAAGCGCTGTCGGTGTTCTTAAGCAAAAATGGGAGCGAGCTACAGATAGACCACACAGGCGGTCCAGAAGAAGCGCGCTGACCCGACAATCGGAGTCAGCGGCAGGAAGGGAAGTCCGGCGTCGCTAACGCGCGATTGCAGTCTGGGTGCCGGCACAGGCCGGCGTACAAGATCGACTACTAGGGCTTGCGTCCACGAAGGACTCTCCTGTTTCTAAGACAGGGCGGATTCTATGCGCGCCGTCTGCGAACGTGCAAGCAGAAATTGTCATGCAGTGCTTAGTAGCTTGAAAACGGGAGACCGAACGCAAACTCGCGAGACATAGTCTCTGCTGCGTGAATGCGCAACGAAGACTTATGCGAATGATTTGCATCCACTACCAGTAACGGATTCGAAAGAAAAATCTTCGAAATTTTCGTTGACTCGGTTTGCGCGTCGTCACTAGAATTCGCCTGTTTCCACGAAAGGGGCATATGCCTTGGACAGTTGCAGTAGTCGACCTTCGAATAGTTTTTCTGCCTGACCGGCACGACGCCCGCCTGGATTCTTCCTTAGCCGCCGTCCTGCCATCAGGCAGACGGTGCGCGCCGCAGTAGCTTACCGAGTTTCTCTCCCGCGCATCACTTCGATTGGACGCCGTCATGGACACGTGCGCGCTAATGCGCATCTGTCCAGACGTTTCGGCGCGTCGAGCCATTGGCTCGCGGCGCCGCTTGTTCACGCCGTTTTCGCGCACCTGATGTCGCGCGAATCCGGCGTGCAGTTAAACACGTCCGTCAAGCTTGAATCGGACCCAAACGCCAGAGGAGTTCACGATGCCCGACCCTGAGCCTTGTTCCTGCACGACACAGTACGCGTTCTCGCCGAACGCCGCTCGCTTCGCCTGACATCTGGCCGCACACGTTCCTCCACCACGCCCGGGCGCTTCGGCGCGCGTGACCTGAAACGAGAGCAGGCCTGGTCAAAGGCGCCACGTTTCAAGTTATTGGAGAAACCATCATGCACTTCGCACTCCTTCTTCCGCAGCTTCCGCACGTCGAAGAAGCTCGCTCGCACTACAACGGCATGCTTGCGCTCGACGCCCGTTCGCACGCATCGGCTCGTGTGGTCGCCGCCATCCGGGCGACCCTCAGGAAGCTCGCTCACTGACGGCCGGTGGCGTTACCTCCGGCACGCGGCAACGCGCCGGCCTTCCGGGTATCAAATTCAGGCGTTACCGATAAGGAATAAGTCCAAATGTCCACCACACCTGCAAACATCGCGCAGCGCCGCGCCGCTGTGCTCGACGACGCACACGTCGGCGATATCAAGGGCGCCTTCGGCACGATCGCTCACCACGACACCGCCCCGCGCAGCAACTGGATGGCGCGTCTGCGCACGCTGCTGGCCATCCTCGGCCCCGGCCTCATCGTCATGGTCGGTGATAACGATGCCGGCGCGTTCGGCACGTACACGCAAGCTGGCCAGAATTACGGCACGTCGCTGCTCTGGACGCTCGCTCTCCTGATCCCGGTTCTCTACGTCAACCAGGAAATGGTCCTGCGCCTCGGTGCCGTGACCGGCGTCGGTCACGCCCGCCTCATCTTCGAACGCTTCGGCAAGTTCTGGGGCGCCTTCAGCGTCATCGACCTCTTCCTGCTCAATGCACTCACGATCGTCACCGAGTTCATCGGCATTACGTTTGCACTCGACTTCCTCGGCGTGTCGAAGGTTCTGGGCGTTTGCATCGCCGCGGTCCTGACGATGGCCGCGGTCAGTACCGGCGATTTCCGGCGTTTCGAACGCTTTGCGATCGTGCTGTGCCTGCTGAGCCTCCTGCTGATCCCGGTGCTCGTCTCGATACACCCGCCTGTCGGCGTCATCGCGCGCGACTTCCTCGTGCCGACCTGGCCGAAGAATGCGAAGCTCTCCGATGTGATGCTGCTCGTCATCGGCATCGTCGGCACGACCGTCGCACCGTGGCAGCTGTTCTTCCAGCAGAGCTATGTGATCGACAAGCGCATCACGCCGCGCTTCATGAAGTACGAGAAGGCCGACCTCTGGATTGGTATCGCGTTCGTGATCATTGGCGCCGTGGCAATGATGGCCTTCACGGCTGCGCTCTTTGAAGGCCGGCCCGAGTTCGGCAACTTCACTGATGCGGGTGGCGTGATTGCGGGTCTCCACAAATACGTCGGCCAGACGTCCGCTACGATCTTCGCCGTCGCGCTCCTCGACGCGTCGATCATTGGCGCTGCCGCTGTTTCGCTCTCGACCGCCTACGCGATCGGCGATGTGTTCAAGGTCAAACACTCACTGCATCGTAGCGTGCTTGACGCGAAGGGTTTCTATCTCGTCTACTTCGGCATCATTGCGCTCGCTGCGGCCCTCGTGCTGATGCCGGGCAGCCCGCTTGGCCTGTTGACTGAAGCTGTGCAGACGCTTGCCGGCGTACTGCTGCCGAGCGCAACCGTGTTCCTGCTGCTGTTGTGCAATGACAAGGCGGTGCTTGGCCCGTGGGTGAATTCGAAGAAACTGAACGTGTTTACGGGTGCAGTGATTGCCGTGCTCGTCGTGCTGTCGATCATCCTGACCGCGGCCACCGTGTTTCCGGATATCAGCGGGGCGGCGATCGTCAAGATTCTCGTGGGAGGATGCGGGCTAGCCATGGCCGTGTACGCCGCGGTGGAACTCTCGCGCAAGTCGCGCGGCGCGGATGTCGGTCATGGTGCATTGCCGCTCAACAAGCCAGCCCTCAAGGAGTTGCGCAACACGTGGCGCATGCCGCCGCTCGAAGACCTGTCGGCGCCGCAGCACCTGACGTTGTCGACACGCGTATGGATGGGCGTGCTGCGCACCTACCTCGTCGTCGCAGTGGGTCTCGTCATCGTGAAAGTCGTGCAGATGGCCATTCACTAAAGCAAATCGGGCAGGCGCACGTCTGCCCCGATTTTTGGAACGCGCGGCGCACGATTTTGCGTGCAGGCATAGGCATGTGGGTCACATGCTGCGCCTTCAACCTGCCGGAAACTGTCCGTGATCGAATTCCCGCGTCGTTGAATTCTCGCACCGTTGTCTGAAAGAAATCGACGCTAAGAAGACGGCGAGTTACTCGCAAACCAGGATCGTCAGCGGACTGCTCCTGTTAAAACCCTTTTAAGCATGGTGCGAACAGGCTTGCTAAAGGGGCTTTCTCGCGGCGTCCTTGACATGTTTTCATTTGGGGACTTCGATGCTCAGCCACCATGAAATCGGGACGTTGCTAACGCTGGCGAACCGGGAAATGCGGGTACAGACACTCGACCCAAACATGCGAGCACTGCAGACTCGGCAGCTTATAGAGACCCAGGATCGTGCGCCTGGGTGAATCATCGTGCGGCTAACGGATTCCGGCCGCGCGCTGCTGCAGCGCCTGCAGGTTGAGTCGTGATAGCTGTAAAACGAAGCAATTCGCACGGAGTCCGCATGAGGCCTCACTCCGCAATCGAGACTCTCCGGTCCGGACAGGCCGAGGAGGCGGCAATAGCGGCTAAGGCATGCACCGGACATGTCGACGAGGAGGTCTTATGTGCACTAATCGCCATACGAGGTTGAAGCGTGGATTACGCGCCGCAAGGTTGCAGACGAAGAAGGGCTTTAGAGGCGCGCTTCGGAAATTTTGTGCTTCGTTACCAGATCCTTCGATCTGGCTTTGTGCCTGTTCGCTGGCAGCGCTGAGAGATCGCGGCGATGCCGCTGCGTTCGGAATGGAAATCCTGCGGCCGCGCTTGCTTGAACACCTCGGAGCTTCCAGCCCGCACCGTATTACTGAACTACCTGAGGTAAGCACGTCTGGGCGATCGGACTCACGCACAGATTACTGTAAATGCGGCCCGTCGCGTGCCAAGGTCACGGCGACCGTCGGCACAGTACCAGTCGAAGCTGGAACTGGTGGCAGTTCGAAGCAGCGCGGAAAACGGCGTACCCAGCGTCGGTTGATCGGCGAGGATGTCGGATCCGTGCCGGCATGAAATGACTGGAAGCGCTAACGGTGCGCGGAGGTACATGCGTCTGCTGCCCGTGCAAGCCGACTAGCGCAACGGCGGCCCGAAGGTCACTTTACGCGCGTGTCTGTCGAGCGTAGCGTAACAGGCCGTTCAGGCGTGTGGAATGGGCGTTGCTCGGCCGCACGTCGCCAGCACGCTTCGGGCTACTGCATCAGGAGTCGAAAATGAAAAAGCACATTCGCCCGATACGCATGGTTTTTGCCCTGACCCTCGTCGTAGCTTTCCAGTCCATTAATCATAATGGGTCGGTAACTACAACGAACCCGACGCAGGTCGTTCCGGGCGCCTTCTCTGAAAATGCTCCGCCGAATGATGGAACGCTCCACTGCCTGGTCTATGGGAAATACTGCGTCAGCAATGCGTTACGCGGCCGATAACAAGCAAGTGGGGGCCGCGCTTCTCAGGCGCGTGGGAGTAGTCGGTCGCAGTATACGTTACACGCGGTATGTCGGTTGTTGGATGGCGGATTCAACCGGTCGATGCAGTAGGTCTGTTGTGGGTCGTCAGTACGCGTTCGCGGATGTGAGCGTCGTGGCCCTGGAGCCGGCTCGGGCGAACGGCCGGTTAGCACCGTGCAGCCGCCCGATGTGGGTCGGTAGCTGAGCGTCCGCAATGGCCGAAAACCTGCCCCGCGTCGCGATGTCGGCAAGTTCCCGATCCCTTCGCTAAGAGAGGCCAGCGGCCGCGCGGCCGTGGAAGCGGAAGCCCACATGACTGCCATCACTCCGCGAACCACGGGTGTATTTAGGCCCGCACACACGCACGATCGTGAATCACCTGACGGCGCCGGTCTTCGGTCACCCACTCCAGGCACAGCAGTCAACTCCGTCGCTTTTCAGCGATGGGAGGCCTACGCGGCCGCGCCCGTAGGACCGCACCTGCATGCCCGGTGAACCCGAGGCATGGCATGCACCCGGCTCCCAGCTTCCCGCCCTTGACCCGCGACCATAGCCGATAGCGGGCGCGCATCAAGGGGCGAGGGACCGTGTTGCCCGCACCCATCCCTCGCCTTTTTCCTTGACGCCCGCCCGCTATCGGCTCCCCAAGTCGCACGGGCGGGAACCCGGGAGCCTGGCGGCAGCAACGCCAACCCCGAGTTCCACCGGGAAGTGTCCAGCCGCACTGGCAAGGCACCTCTCCTCGCCCGGTTCAGGTCCTTAACCTTGACTGTGGAGATTGCCATGCAACTCGCTTCCTCTTTCCATTACGGCTCCCCGATGCTGCGCGCTGACTCGCCCCTCTCAGACGATCAGATCCGCCGGGTTGCTCCCTCCATCTACGCGGACGGCAAGCACGAAAGCCGTTCAAAACGCTACACCTACATTCCCACCATCGACGTCCTGCGCGGCCTGCGGAACGAAGGGTTTCAGCCATTCATGATCTGCCAGACCCGCGTACGCGATCAGGGCAAGCGCGAATTCACCAAACACATGCTCCGGCTTCGTCATGCCGACCAGATTTCCGGCGAGGAAGCCAATGAAATCGTTCTGCTGAACTCGCACGACGGCACCAGCAGTTACCAGATGCTGGCGGGCACATTCCGGTTTGTCTGCCAGAACGGCATGGTCGCGGGCGAGAATATCGCCGATATCCGCGTGCCACACAAAGGCAACGTCATCCAGAACGTGATCAATGGCGCTTTCGACGTGCTCGACGGCTTCGACCTGATCCGTGAGCAGAAGGACGGCATGCGCAACGTCGAGTTGAACCGCGATGAGCAGCATGCATTCGCCAGCTCCGCCCTTGCGCTACGCTACGACCCCACCGACGCCGAGGCACCGGCCCCCGTCACTGAAAGCCAGCTACTGGTGCCCCGCCGTTTCGAGGATCGCCGCGACGACCTCTGGACCGTATTCAACCGCGTGCAGGAAAACCTCACGAAGGGCGGGCTGCATGGACGCTCGCGCAGCGGACGTGCCATGTCGACTCGCCCCATCACCGGCATCGACCAGAACGTGAAGCTCAACCGCGCGCTGTGGATGCTTGCTGACGCCATGCGCCAGATGAAAGCATAAGCGCTGCAGGGACAGCAACGTCCCCCCGCCTCATTCCATCAGGATTCCTATCCGGGTCACGTCCTGATGGAATCCGGCAGGACCCGTCCCGGGCCCTTCTTTTGAATTATCTGGAGTCAGTCATGCAATCTCAAGCCGAAACCCCTGCGGCAACCACCGACGAAACCGTTTCGCCGCTCGAAACCAACTTCGGCAACGAACAGCCGGTCGCCACCGTACCGTATTCCAGCCTGCGGCCCTCGCCGCTCGAGGCCAGCACTACGACCTTGCCCGCGCCGAAGATAAATGCTACCGGCCACCAGTGATCGCCTTTGACCAGAACGACGCGGCAGCAGACGTGCTACGCCACGCCGCCGAGTTCATGGAAGGCGATACCGATGAGGTGTAACTCATGCGGGCAGACGGCAAGCCGTCTGCCCGCCCCCAATGGACGCCTGCCCACCATCCGGCCAGTGCGCCTGCACCCGCCGCCGCCAGCATCACAATCACCCCTCCGACGACCAGCCCATAGCATGCCCGCACGAGTCGCCGCATGGCGACGTGCCCGAATGACGTGAGCACCGCGTCGATCCGTTTCTGCTGCTCACGTACGGCGACAGTCGTCGCCCCCACGAGCCGGTTACCAGCAACGCGGGCAATGTGGTTCGCTGCCCGCTGCGTGAGTGTAGCCAGCGCCTCGTCGTTCAGCGCCGCAACCGCAGCCCGGTAGCGCGCTTCGTGCTCGGCGGTCATTTGCTCCGCCAGTTCGATCGTGGCCTTGCAGCGCGCGAGCGCGTCACGATGCTGCGTCATCAACGCATCCGTCGCTGCCCGCGCCTCCGTCCGCACGAGATCCATATTGCCCGCGCCCGCCTGCCGGATACGCTCCGGCATGGCTTCGTAGAGTCGCCCGTAATGTTCGAGCATGACCAACACAGACCACAACGCATCGTTGTCGCGGAGGTTGAGCGCACTCGACACCCGCCGCATTCGCAGCACACTGGCGTTGTCAGGCAATTCACCCGTGACATCGAGAAACAGACAGGCAAGCGTATCCACCGGCCTGCCCTGCCTGTTATCCATCGACCGTTACCTTCGCGAACATGGCATCGCACAACGAACGCCAACGCAATAGCTCGACCCGTTCACCGATATGCATCGTCGCCGCCGCCTTGCGGATCGACATGCGCTGACTGCGAAGCTCGTCCGCAACCCGATCCGCAAGATCGGGAAAGTCCAGTGAGTGACCGCGCGATTCGACGGAACGGCGAAGCTGCGATCCCTGATACAGCGTGAACTTGTCCGCCGGACCGAAGTAGCCATTACGCACGACATTCGTTACCGCGTCCGGGAACGTCTCGCTGAAAGCGCTCAGCAGTTCGAGGCTGTCCCGCTGCCGGTTGATCACCCACAGGACAACAAGCCGGCGCCGAAGCTCGCCAAGCGCACCGGCCAGTGTCGCACCGAACTGCTCAACACCGGTCTGGCTCCGCGCCGCCGTGTTGACAACGATCGCCGCGTCCCGCTGCTCATCGCAGAAATTGACGAGTCCGATCCAGCCGTCTGCATCGTCCAGGTTATAGGCGATGCAACGCATCTCATCCTGGACTGCTTTCATCACGTCCGGGTTGGCGGTATCCGTTTCCACGAGCGCCGCATGAATATCCCGCCGGAGCAGATAATCGGCCAGCGCGAGCGCAACAAAGCTCTTGCCCACGCCGCCCTTGCTGCCACCGACGAGATAGATGGGGTAAGTCGTCATGTCCATACGAATCCTCTAAAGGTTCTCGGTATCCGGCCTGATCTCGAATGAGAACGCGTCACGCATCACCATGCTTCCCGGCCTGCTACCCATCTTTCCCCCATCCTGCTTCTGATTCTCTCTGGAAGCCTCCGCGCGCGATAGATCGTCCTTGCTTACCTTCTTCGCACCAGGCGATGGCGCGGCATTGCCTCGTGCCGATTCCTTTGCAGCCTGTCGAACTGGCCTGTCTTTCTTCAACGGGTATAGCGCGTACTTGACGGAGCCAACACTAAAATCGACGCCCTTCTTCCTTGCATGTTCAACGATTTCTTCCAGCGTATATCCCTTCTTCCTCACCGCACCGATCACCAGACGCATCTCTTTCATCGCATCGGTAATAGAGACGCGCTGCTCGGCCTCTGGCTTGACCGGCAGTGATTCCAGAGAGCGGACAAGCTCATCCCATTGCGCCCGGGTATAGCTCTTCGCAACCGGCATGGCTCGCTCCGTGGTGCTCTCTTCATCCCATCTTGTTCACTCAGGAAGACGCCGTCAACACCTGTTTTTTGCCGGATTTTCGGTATCGGGACGTCTTGGAATCAGCCGGATCGCGCTGGAATAAAAGAAATATTTTGGACGCGTCTGCCACAAGCAACGGACCGGGTCGATGTTCAGCAAACGTAGCGAAGGGATTCTGCGCGGACCTTACTACGGCGGAGCCGCAGAACGATTACAGGCAACGGGTTGAATCGCTCTGGCCATCAGGATGCGCACAATGGAACTGCGACCCGACAGAGACACGATAGTCTCCCAGACTATATCTCTTACTCTACGAACTCTCGAAGCCCTGGCTTGCATACCGCCGGGACAAACCAGGCGGACCATGGGAGATCAACAGCCACCCCAAGCGGAATCGACGTTGCCGACTCAGGCCATACGATTGCCGACTCTAGCCACAGCCTTCGCGAACATCTGACATTCTGGTAACGGCCGCGGACTGGATTGCTGCTCAGCAATCGGCCTGCCAGGAATGCCGCCCCGATCGAACGACATCCCGCACCATGCGATACGGTGCACGGTCGAGCAAAGGAAGACCAGCGGACTCACGGGGTGCCCCCTGCAGACGCGTCTGGCCACCTTACGGAATTTTCCGACCGAGCTTCCTGAAAGCGTTTAGCCGGCAGACTAAAAAGCGATATTAAAACGAGGTATGGCAGGATAGGCGATCGCCGGTTTTGGGCGCCATGCAGATGAACGAGGTCGGCTTGGTCGAAGAGATTCGGGTGACGGCCACTAACCAACCGAGCTACGGCTATCGCCGAAGCCGGGTCATGTTGCGCCGTGACAGGGAGGACCGAGGTATCGTATTTCGCGCGGAGTAACTCTCAGGTGGAATTGATCAGCTTTGTTTTAGGCTGCACACGTCTGCGGCACACCGGTCGTCATCGGTTCGTCACGCTCATGCGCACTGGCACAATATGCGCCCCACTTTTCCATCATCGGGCGCCGTCGCTCGAGCTGATCGTGCCGCCGATAGGCCGCTACCGTCTGCGAAGCAATGGTGTGGGCCAGGGCTTCTTCCGCCAGCGAATCCGGATATTCCGTGCTTTCCGCGACCCAGTCCCGGAATGTCGAGCGGAAACCGTGGACGGTAATTCCAAACCGTGACATGCGTTTCAAGAGTGTCAGCATCGCCATATTCGACAATGGGCACCCTTTCTTATAGCCCGGAAATAGATATCCATATTTAGCCTTCGGCAACGCACTGCGCACGATTTCCACCGCACGCGCACAAAGCGGTTCAACCCTCAGCGGCCTAGCCGAACAAACTGTCCAACTTTACGGGGGTCGGTTCATAAATAGGTGGACACGTGAACACTATTGACGAAGCAGGGGCACCTGGCCGTCGTCGCCGCCGGCGCTACAGCGTCGAGTTCAGGGCTCAGGTTGTGGCAGCTTTCCAGGGGCCCGGGGTGTCGCTCGCGGCGATCGCGTTGCACCGCAAGCTGTACGCCAATCTGCTTCGACGTTGGGTCGAGCAGGCCGAAACGAACGATTGCGTGCTTGTGGCGCGTAGCGACCTGGCAGCCTCGAGAAGAAGAGCAGCGTGAATACTTAAACAGAGTCATCCCCGAAGTGGCGTTGACCTCTTACATGCGCATTTATCGGTCCGTGAATGCCTGCAAAGGCCACAGTGGCTTCTACTGGCGCATCTGTTCGCAATCCAAATTGATCTTTCGAATCACGATCTCCCAGCCCACGACGTGACGATAGTGGCCTGCGAACGAGGACTCACGTCGGCGCCCGACGCAGCTTCAGAGCGATGTCGAGCTTCTCAATCCAGCCGACGTCGTCGAGGCTCGCTCCGAGCAGCGCTTCAATGCGTTCCATCCTGTAGTTGAGCGTATTTGGATGAATGCCAAGGGCGGCCGCTGACTGGCCGCGCCGCTGACCCTGTTCGAAATAGGTCTGCAGCGTCGCCACCAGCTCAGGCTCGTTGGCTAGCTGTTCGAGCAAGGAGACGAGGTAGCGCCGCGCGTTCGATGCGAGACGCGCGCTTTCTTCAATGAGGATACTAGAATACATTGCGACCTGCGACTGCCCCTGCCTTTGGGGTGTGAAGTCCAATGCCCGGATCGCTTCGTCGACCGTGGCCGCCCAACCCGACGCGCCTTCGTTCATCAGGCCAACGCCGATACGATGAAGCTCCGGCACCGCAGCCGCCAGCGCACCGGCCCGTTCTGCCGTGAGCCGATCGATACGGTTGATCGAATCGCCTCGCAGACAGGGTGCCCACAGAATCAGCCTGCCACGATGCCACGCTCGCACCAGATCGCCTGGCGCGGCAGCAAGATGACGCGCTGACGCCAGTGCGATGCGGTCGAGTTCCCGTTCACGTTCGTACGACGTATGGTCGGGTAGTTCGATGTCGATGGCGAGCGCCACGCGTGGCGCAGTGGAATCGAGACCCAGCGCCTCCACTGTTTCCCGAAAGCCATCGTGATCATCCGGTGTATAGAAGACAATGTTGTAAAGCTGATGACGCAACGCCTCACGCCAGCGCGCTTGTTGATACTGCTCTTCGAGATAGCTTTGCGCGATGCTCTGCGCCATGACATCAAAAAAGTCGAAAAGGTACGGCGAGATGGAGAACAGCAATTCGTCGACGAGAGTTCCGTCCTCCTCTGCCTGTGCAATGTAAGTGCGCCAGATTTCGCGCGATCCGAGCCGGAAGGCACGCAGCACGGATTGCAGCGGTACGCGCTGGTGAACGCGTCGGCGGCCGAATTCCCCGAAGCGATCCATGTCGTCCGCCGATGGTGGGCGACCCGTCAGAAGCGACTGGAACCACAAACCGGCCGTCAAGTCGATCGACGCTGCAATGTCCTGTCTGACTGATGGCATCAGGTTCTCGTAACCTTCGACGCTCATCAGCGTCTCATACATGCGCTCATTCACGGCCGTCGGGTTCGCTGCAAGCAAAGCCGTGCGTTCACGCAAGCTCGCGCTGATCGTCGGGATGCTGACTATCATGAGTAGACTCTTTCCTGTAGAAGGACCTGCAACTGGCAACAGCACGAATTTCGGCTATTGTGCGATATTCGCCTCAATTCGGCTCAATCGGCAGTGTGAACCGGAACACCGTGCCATTCGGCTCACGAGGCGTGACCCACAGTCGCCCGCCATGGGCTTCGACAATCGATCGGCTAATGGAGAGTCCCATGCCCATTCCGTTGGGTTTGGTGGTGTAGAACGAGCGGAACAATCGTTCTGTACTCCCAGGTGGAAGTCCTGAACCGGTGTCCCACACCTCGACTATCACAGCGTTCGAGTCACTCCGCTCAGAGACGATCGTCAACTCGCGCTGTTTGTCACTCACTGCGCTCATCGCCTCCGAAGCATTCATGACAAGATTGACGATCACCTGCTGCATCTTGACCCGGTCCCCGAGCACAGGCGGCAGGTTTGCGGAAAGGCAAGTCTTCAACTGCACGCTGTTTCTCTGCAACTCGGCGTTGATCAGGGCCAGCACTTCGACAATGGCCTCATTGATATCTACCGGGTCCTCGCGCGGCGGCGCCTGCTTGACGAGAGATCGCACGTGGCCAACAACCTCCACGACCCGGTTGCCTTGCTTGAGAATGTGATTCAGCGATTGCCGTGCCTCCTCCAGCTCCGGAGGTTGTGCATCCAGCCAGCGCAATCCCGCCGTAGCATGCATCACAACGGCCGACACAGGTTGCTTGACCTCGTGCGCAATCGAGGCCGCCATTTCGCCGAGCATCAAGACGCGGTTTAGGCGCGCCATATCGGCCTGGGTTTGCTGCAACGCGTCCGCCGCCCGCTCGCGTGAATCGCGCTGCGCCTCTTCGGCCAGTTTTCGCTCCGTCACGTCGATGATCCAGCCCACCATCCGATAGGGCTGACCGGATTTGTTCCAGAGTGCCTGTCCGCGAGACTGAACCCATCGGTATTCTCCCGACATGGTGCGAATACGATATTCGACGTCG
This sequence comes from Paraburkholderia sp. BR13444, assembly GCF_040948755.1. NCBI lineage: Bacteria > Pseudomonadati > Pseudomonadota > Betaproteobacteria > Burkholderiales > Burkholderiaceae > Paraburkholderia > Paraburkholderia sp. BR13444. The sequence goes on from NZ_JBFPKM010000011.1 coordinate 25,061, forward strand.
TAGGCGTTCTTGTGCTCCAGATGCGCCGTGAGGCAGGCCGTCACCCGATCGATGTCTTCTGGATGAATTGCCTCCTGATGCACACTCGCTTCATTGGGCAAGTCGTTTTCATCATAGCCCATGATTGCGTTGAAATGGGGCGAAAAGTACATCGCGCCCGTCTGCGGATTCCAGTCCCACAAGCCCGCCGTCGCGCCCCTCACCGCGAGCTGAAAGCGTTCCTCGCTCGCCCTTAGCTCGACCGCGACGCGGTGGCGTTCGATTGCGTAACGGATCGCACGGCTCAGTTCCGAAGCGCGGATATCCTTCTTGAGGAGATAGTCCTGTGCACCGTGCTGGATGGACAGTAGACCGACCGAATTATCGTCCAGTCCGGTAAGAACCAGCACCGGCATGCCGGGCATCATCTGATGGAATTTCCTGAAGGTGTCGAGCCCCCCTTTTGCGTCCGGCAGCCCCAGGTCGAGGATCACCACGTCGAAATGCGTGGTCCGCGCGCACGCGACGCCCTCCGCCATGGATTCGGTGCGCACCACGTGGTACTTGAACTCCACAACGTCCTCGAGCACCCTGTCGATCAACAGTGCGTCAGTCGCGCTGTCCTCGATCAGGAGGATATGTATTTCATGATCGATGTTCACGATTTAACGGGAGGTAGCGTCACGACGCCAAGCCAGAATTCGTTGATGCTGCGCACGACGTGAACGAACTTCTCGAAGTCCACGGGCTTGGTGATGTAGCAGTTGGCGTGCAGTCCATACGACTTCGCCACATCCTCCTCGGCTTTGGACGTGGTTAGCACGACGACCGGAATGTTCATCAACTCCCGATCGGTTTTCAGCTCTTGAAGCACTTCCTGGCCGCTCTTTCGTGGCAGGTTGAGATCCAGAATGATCAGGCCGGGACGGGGTGCGTTGGCATGTTTTCCTTCACGCTTGAGGAACTCGATTGCCTCCACGCCGTCCTCCGCAATGTGCAGTGGATTGAGCACTTTGTAGTATTCCAGCGCCTCGCGCGTCATCATCACGTCCGTGGGGCTATCCTCCACCATCAGGATATGGAACATCTGCTCGCTATTTTCGGAAAACATCGTAGTTGTCTCCTCTCTTTCGTGTTCGGCTTCAGATTGTGTTCTTGACGCCCAGCGTGAAAAAGAACGTGGCGCCCTCCTCCGGAGCAGACTCGACCCAGATCTGGCCCCCGTGCTGCTCGACGATCCGCTTGCAAAGCGCCAGGCCAATCCCCGTGCCTGGATACTCGGCACGCGTGTGCAAGCGTTGAAAGACCAGGAAAATCCGTTCGAAGTATTGCGGATCGATACCGATCCCGTTGTCCTCCACCCAGAATAGCCACCCCTCGCCCTGGCGCTTCGCACCCACGTCGATCCGTACAGGGTGTGACTTGTCGCGGAACTTGACGGCGTTGCCGATGAGATTCTGGAACAGAAGCGTAAGGTGCGTCGGAATCGCCATCAGGGTAGGCAACGCTTCCTTCCTCACCTCGGCGCCGCTTTCCTCCATCATGACGCTCAGGCTCTTGAGCGCCTGATCGAGGATCTGCGCGCAGTCAGTCAACTGGCGCGCGTCATCGGAGCGGCCGACCCGCGAATAGGCGAGCAGATCGTTAATGAGCGCCTGCATCCGCGTCGCGCCATCGACCGCGTGTGTAATGAATTCATCGGCACGGCTATCCAGTTGCCCCTTGTATCGCATCTGCAGCATCTGCAAGGGACCGGCGACTGCTCGCAGGGGTTCTTGCAGGTCGTGCGAAGCCAGATAGGCAAATTGTTCGAGGTCCTTGTTCGAGCGGGCCAATTCGTCGGTTTTTCTAAGCAATTCCTCTTCCGCGTGCTTGCGCGCCGTGATATCGACCACGGCTGCGAGTACGAATTTCCCTTCGTCGGTCGACAGCGGATTCAGGCCGATCTCGACGGGAAATTCCGAGCCGTCCTTGCGCAGCCCGTAGAGGTCACGGCCGGCTCCCATGGGGCGGCTCGTCAGATTGCTGTAGAACGACGCGCGATACTCCGGGTGGTGCGCACGGAAACGCTCCGGCACGAGTGCTTCGATGCTTTGCCCGATCAGCTCGTTGCGCGGATAGCCGAAGAGCTTCTCCGTTTGTGCGTTAACGAGAACGATCCGGCCATCGTGGTCCACCATCACCATTGCGTTAGGCGCCGCTTCCACCACCTGCCGGAAACGTTCCTCCTGCCTCCTGCGCTCAGTGATGTCGACGACGGCCGCGAGGACGAACGTGCCTTCGTCGGTTGAGACCGGATTGAGTCCTATTTCAACGGGAAATTCGGAGCCGTCTTTACGCATTGCGTAGAGGTCGCGGCCCGTCCCCATCGGCCGGCTCCTCATGTCGGTGTAGTATGCGCTCCGGAAATCCGGATGACCTGCTTGGAAACGCTCGGGCACGAGCGCTTCGATTCTTCTGGTCATCAATTCTTCACGCGCATAACCGAACAGCTTCTCCGCCTGCGCATTCACGAGAACGATCTTGCCAGCACGGTCCACCATCACCATGGCGTTGGGAGCCGCCTCCACGATTTGCCGAAAGAGCTCGTTAGTCAGGCCGCTCAGTTCTTTGCGTTGCTCCATCTGACCTCCTGGCGAAAATTCTCGTTTTCAAGTTTGGAGCGTAAAGCCGGCGGTCCACGAACTGGACCGTTCCACCAGATCGTCAGTCCGATTTCGCGAGTCGAGGCGTTGCGGGTTCCATGTAGTTCTAGCTGCGCGACTGGGTATGGTTTTTATACCAGCAAACACGTCGTGCGCAGCAAGGATGCTGCCTCCCCAACGTGCCTTACGGCTCACTTCCGCTGCGCTTCACTGCCGTGTCAAGCGGCAAGGCTCGGAGCACGAACACCCTAATAAGAGAAGGATTCGGCAACTGCCTGACACTCCATCACGTGCGCTACATACATCCGTATTATTTATGTTCCGGTCTGCACGTACTATTCTTCGCAATGCACTGCCGATATCATCCGCACACCTTCCTTTTTCTCGACGATCGGGGTCCTTCTTGTGGATACGTCTGAGGTAGTTACGATCGTCGACGACGATGAGGCAGTCCGTATCGCGACTGCGAACCTTGTTCGTTCGTTGGGCTGGAACGTACGCACCTTTGCATCTGCCGAGGAATTCCTCGAATCCGGACACGTGGAAGACACCTCCTGCCTGATTTCCGACGTACGAATGCCCGGCATGTCCGGTGTCGCGCTGCACGCCCGGCTTCGTAGCCAGGGGAATGCACCACCCACCATTTTCATCACCGCGTTTCCAACTCCCGACCTGCACGCCGAAGTCATTGAAAATGGCGCACTGGTCTTGCTGGAGAAACCCGTTGCCGCCGACGACGTGGTGCGCTGGCTCCGCCTCGCGTTGCAAGAGCCGCCGCCGCAAGGCAATCTGTAAGCGCTCTGGCGCACCCGGCCCCGCACGACGGCGCCGGGACGTCCCCAACACGGCGACGCTGTCAGGAAGGTCCGTTCACTTGCGGCTTAAGGCCAAGTGCTTCCGCCTTTCTGACCAGATCCGGAACCGAGTGTGCAGCCAGTTTTCTCATTGCGTGTCCTCGATGAATTTTGACGGTGACTTCGCTAAGTTTCATCTGCGCCGCAATCTGCTTGTTCATCAGGCCCGAGATGACATAACGGACGACCTCCTGTTCGCGAGTGGTCAATGAAGCATAGGCAGCGCGCAGCGCGACAAGCGCCTGTTCGGCCTGGACACGTTCGCCGTCGCGCGCCAATGCGTCGGTAACGGCGTCGAGAATCTCCTGGTCCCGAAACGGCTTGGCGAGAAAATCGAAGGCACCGGCTTTCATGGCTCTGACCGACATCGCAACGTCGGCGTATCCGGTCATGAAAACAATGGGCATCCGGATTTCGCTTTTTGCAAACTCCTTCTGAAATGCGAGCCCGGTTTCGCCTTGCAGCCTCACATCGAGAATCAGGCAGCTCGGCACAGACCTCTTCGGGAACGCCAGAAACTCGCGGCAGGCCGAGAAAGTCTCCACATGCAATCCGGCCGAGCGTAGGAGAGCGTTGAGTGCGATTCGCACCGCTTCGTCATCGTCGATTACGTACACCATCGACGGCGGACCATCAGACGCGCCCTTCGTCGAAGTCAAGCCAGATCCTGAACTCAACGGCTTCTCCTAATTTCAGGTCTTTCGTTCGGCCCTCTCGGCCGAGTGTTGCCGCCCTATTCTGATTGCGGCCAATGGGGTATCGGAGATCCAGAAGCATTTTGAAAGCTTGCACGGGCGAGTCGAACGACGCCCGACAAATAGCGACGAGTGAAAAATACCGCAGCGGCTGCGTATCGGCAAACGTGCATGTGGTTGCCCGATTAAGGCGTTGGTCCAGGACGACTATATCTTCGTATAGCCAACCCGAGTGGCGCGTATTTACTCGCCCTCAGCGAACGACTTCGCGCTTCCTGACGACCTCCTTCGCACCGCGCCCGCCATTTCCCTTTCGGTGCCAGCATCCAGATGAGCCGAGCATACCCCTGTATGAACCGCTCACGCGAATGAAGAACCACGCCACCCGTTCGTACGATGGTTTTTCTCGCCTTGCACGCGTACCTTTGGTGTCGTCGACGGAAAGAATTTGAGCCTCCACCACCGCACAGTCGATGACCTCATGATATCCAGCAACTGTTAGGAGTCCACTATGTTAAGTACGCTACATACATGGATTTTTGTGGGCAGCAACGCGTATGTCGAGTACACGTTCGTCCCGTGGCTCAACAAGAGCGTTTATCGCAGAACCATCGATCTCAACGTGATCTGTGTTCAGTAGGTCAGCCATGCGCACCATCCACTTTTTGAGCGATCAGGAAATCTTTGACCGCTCCGTCAATCACCTCCTTTCGCAACGCCGCACGGGCATTCTCGCAAACGGAGGCGCTGCGTACCGCGGCCCATGCGGCGGGTGTCCGGTTGGCAGCTTCATACGGCCGTCGGATTACCGATCCACGATCGAGGGCGTTCCGGTACGCTACCTGCCCGGGTCCGGGACCGGCTGGCCCCTTTACATGGACGCCGGCGTTGCCGCATTGTCCAAAGCGCTGTTGAACGCCGGGATCGATATTTACGACAAACGCACTGTCGCACTTCTGGTCTGTCTGCAGAACGTTCACGATATATACGGCGTCTGGGATTGGGCGGACAGGCTGCTATCGATCGCGCGTGAATACGGCCTGAGCAGTGAATGCATCCTTTCGGTGCCGGAGGACTGTCCGACTCCTAATTACAACGCGCGCTCTCCGGCAAAGCATCCACCTCGTACGCGGACAACGCACGCTCGCGATTCCCCACGAAAGCGCTCGACCAACCCGCCCCCTCCCGCTGTGCAAATGTAGCCGCGAGGCGCCCACCATCCGGATGTGGAATCTGACGCCGGCCAGCGGCTTGTATGACGCCCCGGTGACATGTAACGCAGAAGTCGGCGGAGAACGTGATCACCGCCGCCTCAATCGAAGTGAGGCACAAATGCTCTCGATATTTTACTTAGGAATGCAACATTGCTTTCTTTTCATTGACTTCTTGAAGCACATGCTACGGAGGATCGCAAAATGAACTGGCTGGTACTGACGCTGCGCAGTCATCCTGAGATAGCGATCTTTATGTCGCTAGGGATCGGATATTGGGTGGGGGGAAAGAGTTATCGGGGTTTCAGTCTCGGCGCCGTCACCTCCACGTTGCTTGCCGCCATCGCCATAGGACAGCTAGGCATTCCCATCTCGGCTAATGTCAAGTCGATATTCTTTTTAATGTTCCTCTTTGCCGTAGGTTACGGAGTCGGACCGCAGTTCGTCAGAGGCATCGCCAAGGATGGCATCCCTCAGGCGCTTTTCTCGGTTGTCCAGTGCGTCCTTTGTCTTGCCGCCCCCATTGCCGCCGCCAAGATCGCTGGTTACGGCGTCGGGTCCGCCGCCGGCCTTCTCGCTGGCTCACAGACCATTTCGGCGTCGATGGGGCTGGCGACGGACGCCATCGGCCGACTCGGACTGCCCGCCGCGCAAACGAAGGCGTTGCTCGATGCCATGCCGACCGCCTATGCCGTCAGCTATATATTCGGCACGGTCGGCTCCGCGATCATCCTCGCCCAACTCGGCCCGAAGCTCCTGCGAATCGATCTCGTCAAGGCGTGCAAGGAATACGAAGCCAGCCTCGGCGGCACACAGCAGATCATCAGCGCGGGTAGCGCGTGGCACCAGTATGAACTGCGCGCGTTTCGCATTGCGAGCGAGAGCCCTTTTGTCGGTCTGACCGTCCGCCAGGTCGAAGCCTTGGAGGCTGAGGGCATGCGTCTGTTTATCGAACGTATCCGACGCGGTACCGAAATCGAGGAAGCAAGGCTCGACTACGTCCTGGCAACGGGTGACGTCGTGGCCGTCGCCGGGCGCCGCGACCAGCTCGTGTCCACGCTGGGTACGAACGGAGCCGAGATCGACGACGCCGAACTCCTGGCGGTTCCTGCCGAGGGAGTCGATGTCTATGTCTCCGCAAAGGATGTTGACGGCCAGACACTTCAGCAGTTGTCCACGCTTCCCGCAGCGCGCGGCGTATTCATCCGCAAGATCAAGCGCGGCCCGACCGAGACGCCAATTCCGGTGCTTCCGAGCACGCAGCTTCACCGCGGCGACACGATCACGCTCGTTGGCCGGACCCAGGACACGACTGCGGCAGCCAAGGCACTGGGCACGCTCGACCGGGCGACCAATGCGGCAGACGTTGCTTTCGTCGGGCTGGCGATCACGATCGGTGCGCTCGTTGGCGCGATTACCATCAATATCGGGGCCGTTCCGCTGACACTCTCCACGGCGGGCGGAGCGTTGATCGCCGGCATCGTGTTCGGTTGGTTGCGCGCCATCCACCCGACGTTCGGACGTGTCCCCGAGCCTACGATCTGGTTCATGAACTCGGTAGGACTGAATGTGTTCATCGCCGTGGTGGGGATTACGGCGGGACCCGGTTTCGTGCTCGGCCTGAAGCAACTCGGCGTCAGCCTCTTTCTGTGGGGCATCTTCGCGACCGCAGTCCCGCTGATTCTAGGCATGTTCATCGCGAAGTATGTGTTCAGGTTCCATCCCGCAATCGTGCTGGGTTGTTGCGCCGGCGCGCGCACGACAACAGCAGCCCTGGGAATGATTTGCGACGCCGCGAGAAGCCAGGTTCCAGGGCTCGGCTACACCGTCACATACGCGGTCGGCAACACGCTGCTGACGATCTGGGGGATGGTCGTCGTCATGATAATTAAGTAGCCCCACCGCCCCCTACGCATTAAATGAAGCGCACTCGGCGTGTCCTGTCACGCCGCCTCAGCAGTTGCATTTCCCGGCAAAGCACATCTTGCCGATGGCATGTTCAACCCCAGGAGATAGTCAATGGCTACGCCAATTGCAGCAGTGTCGTCGTATGAAGAGTTCAATATCAACGTGCCGGAAAACGAGTTTCCCCAACACGGCATCGCTGCACGGGCAGCAGAAGCACTCGTCCTCAGTCAGGAATGGACCGACACGAACCCGATGCTGAACATGTCGTCGTTCGTCACGACCTTTGCTGAGCCTGAAGCGGTCGAGATCGCGAAGCGAAACATGTTCAAGAACTATATCGACCACGACATGTATCCGCAGCTTTTCGCCATGGAAACGCGCATGGTGAGATGGCTGCACCAGCTCTGGAACGGACCGGAGGGCGTCGAACCGTACGGCACCGCAACGGTCGGCTCATCGGAAGCGTGCATGCTCGCCGGTCTCGCCCACAAATGGAACTGGCGCCAGAAGCGGGAACGGGACGGCAAGGACGCCACACGCCCCAATATGGTAACGGGCGGCAACGTCCAGATCGTCTGGAAGAAGTTCCTGCGCTATTTCGACGTGGAACCGCGGATCGTTCCGCTCAAGCCCGGTAACTATCGGCTAACGGCGGACGAACTGGAAAAGTACGTAGACGAAAATACGATCGCTGTCGTTGCCATCGCGGGGCAGACCTTCACCGGCGAGGACGACGACATCCAGGGGATTCACGACTGGCTCGACGCTTATGAAGCGAGGACAGGCATTTCGATTCCGATGCATATCGACGGCGCGTCGGGCGGCTTCGTCAATCCGTTCCTGTATCCCGACTACTGCTGGGACTTCCGGCTGCCGCGCGTCCAGTCCATTAACGCATCGGGTCACAAGTACGGGCTCACGCCGCCGGGACTGGGCTGGGTGATCTTCCGTGAACGCAGCGTGTTCAACGAGGATCTCGTGTTCTACGTGAACTACCTCGGCGGCGAAATGCCGACGGCCACGCTGAACTTCAGCCGCAACGCCTTCCAGATTGCCGTTCAGTACTATCAGTTCCTGCGCCTGGGTTTCGACGGGTATCAGCGGATCATGCGTCAGACGTTGGACAACGCCATCGCCTTGCGTCAGACCCTCGTCGACAGCGGCTATTTCACCATCATGAACGAGGAGCAGCGCATTCCGGTGGTGGCCGTCACGCTCGACGAGAGCGTCACGAAGTTCAACGAATTCGATGTGTCCAACAAGGTCCGCGAAAAGGGCTGGGTGCTTTCCGCGTATTCGATGCCGGCCAACGCCGAAGAAGTCAAGAGCCTGCGCGTGGTGGTCCGCCCGCACATCAATCACAATGTGGCGCAGATGCTGGCGCGTGACATCGTCAATGCGTGCAAGTACCTCGAGACTCACGGCGGTAGCGCGACCGCACCGAAGCTGCACCAGCACCTGCCGGAGAACAGGTCGCCAGCCAAGTGCTGAAGGGTCTCGCCGGAAATCTGCCTTCCACTGATTGCTCTTCCTTGGCGCCCCGGGCTCGGTTTCCTCGGGGCGCATCGTGCGGACATTAATCCTCAGCGAGGCTTCAGTTCGACGGGCGCATCGGCGCGATAGCCACCGCCCAGCGCCTTCGTCAACGCGACCTCCTGACTGAGCACCTGCCCGTTCAGCGCCAGCAGTGCGACCTGCTCGACAATCACCGGTTGGCGCGCCTCGAGCGCCGCGAGCTGGCTGGTCAGTCCGCGCTGCCAGGACGCTTCGACACTGTCTCTCGTGAACGTCACCGATTCGATGCGCTGTTTTTGCAATTCGGTTTCGGCGTCGAGCGCCTGCAAACGGCTACCCGTCTGCGCGACATCGCGAACCGCATTGAGTACGGCCTGGTTGTACTGCTCGATCAACAGGTTGCTCCCCTGGCGCGCGCCGCTCAAGTTCGCATTAAGCATGCCGCCATCGAAGATCGGCAGGTACAGGCCCGGAATCAGGTTGATCTGGCGGCTTGCGTGCGTGAACAGATCGGCGAGATGCAAGGCGTTGTAGCCGAAAAACGCCTTGATGTCGAAACTCGGATAGAAGGCGGCCTTGGCCGAGTCGATCCGGTCGAAGGACGACTGCACATACCAGCGCATAGCCTGCAAGTCGGGGCGCCGGGCGAGAAGCTCATAGGAGAGCGTCGCCGGCAAGGCAGCCTGCGACGCCGGCAGCGCAACGGGCCTGATCTCCGGCAAGCCGTCGGGCCCCGCGCCCGCCAGCGCCCGCAACGATTCCCGAAACTGCTTGATCTGCGCCTGCGTGGATACGATCTGCCGTTCGATGGCCAACTGCTGCGCACGTGCCTCTTCGAACTGCGTACGGGGCTCGAGGCCACGCGCCGCGCGCGCCTCGTGCGCCTGCACCGCAAACTGCGCGATCTCGTGTGATTCGTTCAATAGATCAATAAGCCGGTAATTCGTCTGGATACCAAAATAGATCTGCGCGACATCGGCCGATATTTCGAGTTCGACCGCCGATGTCTCTGCAAGCCTCGCGTTCGTCACGCCAATCGAAGCCGCAATCTGCGCGCGCTGCTTGCCCCAAATGTCGATGTTCAGGCTCGCGCCCAGTCCGACCACGCCCTCCGTGTACCACGGGCCCGTGAGACCCAACGCCGGTTCGTTCTGCGCGAACGGCCCAAGAAACCCGTTCGCCGAGACATGCTCGCGATTGAGCAAGGCAATCGCACTGACTTGCAGGCTCGATCCCGTCCTGACAAGGTCCACGTCCGACTTGGCCTGGGCCACGCGAGTGCGCGCGATCACCATCGTCGGGGCATTGGCGAGCGCCTGGTCGATTAGCGCGTCGAACTGCGCGTCGTTGTAGCGCGTCCACCAGCGGGCGGCGGGCCACCCGTCGCGCGCGAGATGAATATCGTTCGCGAGATTGATCTGCGTGGGCGGGATCTCGGTATACGGCGGGCTGTCATGGCGAATCAGCGCGCAGCCCGGCAGCATAGACGCCATCCACGCGATGCACAGGCAGCGTCGGTGCCACGACACGCCTCGCCGATGCGCCCGCGCGTTCATGATCGCAAGGCCTGTGACGATGGCGCTGCGGCGGGCTCCCGGAGGCCGGCGTCAGCAGCCCATTCCGGCAACCCCGCGACCTGGCGCGTCAGGTCGTCCGCGGCCTCGATGAGTGGTCCGCCGGTCGCGAGCGCCGGTTCGCCGGCTTGCGCGACGATCGCGATGCGTCGCGGTGCGCGGGCTACCGGTGGATTCGCCGCCAGTTCCTCCGCATATCGCGCAAGCTCGGCTGATGCCTGGTCCTGGGCCGAACGCACGGCTTCGGCGGTTCCTCGGTCGGACAATTCGGCCTGCGCCGCCAGCGTACGCAGCGCATCGCCCGCCAGCATGATCTCGCGCCCCTGTGCGAGAACGGTTTGCGCGCGCAGCGTTAGTTGCGGCTGGTCGGTTTCCCGCCAGTCGGGCTCGAGTGCGACACGGGAGAGCGTCGCCTCACAATCGGCCAGCACGGCCCACGCCTGCAATTGGCGCTGCGCATAGGGTAATTCGTCGTGCCCGGTCACACCGGTTTGCGGTGGGCGCAATTGAGCGGCGATCGCCCGCAGCATGGTGGCGAGCTTTTGCCGCAGCACGTCGCCCTCGCCTTCCCGCCAGAACGCCATCTGCACGAAGGTCGCGACGCCAACGCCCAGCAGGATGCCCACCATGCGGTCGCGGATTTCCGTGAGATTGATGACTGGGCCGAATCGCGCGAGCAATGCAAGCGAAAAGGTGAACACCAGCTGGATACCGGCGTAGCCGATTCGCTCCGAGCCGGCCGCAATCCACGCCCCGAACGCGATGACGGGCAGCGTCATCAGCAGCAGGCCCGTTATTTCGTCGAGGCGCGGTACGACGAACACGACCATGAAAAGCGCGAGCGCGCTGCCGATCGCGGCCCCGGCGAGCCGCAGCAACGCACGCTGTGCCGATGCGCCGAGGCTTGGCAGCGCGACGATCAGGCAGGTCAGCATGATCGTATGGGCGCCTTGCCAGTCTGCGGCGTTGTAGAACACGTAACAGATCAACACCGCGAGCAGCGTCTTCAGTGAGAAGCGCGCATAGGCCGGGTTGGTCCACGCGTCGGGCGCGACCATCGGTTCGCTCGGAGCGGAAGCGCCTGGCGTCGCGCCGCTCGCGAGGAAGTCGGCGTAGGCATGCAGGGCCCGCTGCAATTCCGCCGCCATGGGAATCGTGTCCGCGGCGTTGCGTTCAACGACGGTGACAGTGCTCACGTAGCGATACGGCTCGCCCAGTGCCACCGATTCGTCGAGCGCGCGGACGTTCGCTTGCAATTCGCGCAGCATCTTCAGTTGCGCCGCCGACGCGCCTCGCCACTCGTGCGGCAGCTCGCTCGCCGCGCGATAAAGACGCGATATCGTCGCGATACATGCGAGCTGCGTCGCCTGATTCTCGCGATAGTGGGCGTCGCGCATCGTCGCGAACCGCAGCAGTTTTTGCAGCGTCAGCGCGCCTTGCTGGACGTCCGCCGGCGTGAGGGGCGTAAGCGGCGCAACGCTCGCGCCGCCCTTGATCAGTTCCACGAGCCGGACATCGAGCGCCTCGAGTTGCCGATGAATCTCCGCCTTGAGTTGCAGTTGCGGTTCCGCGGGCAACAGCAGCGTATTGACCAGTAGCGTCAGCGCGATCGGATAGTTGACGGCCACCCATACCCACAATACTGCGCGGATCAGCAGGTCGGCCTGGTCGGTCCGGTCGACGAAGCTCTGCACGTAGATGACGACAATGGCGACAATGAAAAACACCACGCCGATTTTCAGCACGCGAATGAGGTACGCGCTGCAAAAGAACACCAGACTCGCAATGACGATGCGCACCAAAGGATAGTCGTACGTGAACTTCAGCAGCAGGATCGACAGGCCGATGCCGAGCGTCGATCCGAGAATGAACATGATGCCGACGAGCCGCGTGAACACCACGTTCGACTGCGTGACGTAAAAAACCACCAGCAGCGACAACGCAAGCTCAGGCACTTCGAGCGCCATCGACACGACGATCACGATCGCGCTCGTGAGCATGCAGCGCAGCGTCACGTTCATCCGCCCGGGGAACGACGCTAGCTCCTGCTTCAAGAATGCGCCGGCATCGCGCAGCGTGTCGGGCAGGTAGTCGGCAGCGGCCATCCGTGCTCCTCAATGGCCTTCGCCGTGATTGCCGCGCCCAGGCCGCAACACGGCCACAGCTGACGTGCCGACGCGAAACAGCTCCGGGTTCGGATTGCCCACGAGGATCTTCACCGGAAAGCGTTGCGACACGTGCACCCAGTTCAGCGTGCGCTCGATGCGCGGCAGACCGCCAGGCAGGGCAAGGCCGGCCTCATCCGAAGCGATGCCGTAGCCGATCGAGTCGACTACGCCGTCAAAGGGCTGCCCGGTGTCGCTCATCAGGTAGACGGTGGCGGGGGTTCCTGCGCGCACACCCTTGAGTTCGGTCTCGCGAAAGTTCGCGACTACATACCAGTGGCGCGTGTCGATCAACGTAAAGACTGGTTTGAGTGTGGAAGCGAACTGCCCCGTCGATGTCTTCAGCGAGACAACGCGTCCGTCGAATGGTGCGCGCACCGTTGCATATTCGAGGTGCAGTTCGGCAATCGCGATCTCGGCCATGATGACGGCACGCTGCGCGACCAACGCGTCCACCCCGCTCACCGCCGCTGCCGCCTGCTGGGCCTGTAGCTGCGCGGCGCTGAGTTCGGCCTCGGTTGCGCGCTGTGCCGTGCGTGCGCGGTCGACATCTTCTGCCGACACATAGCCGTGTGAGAGCAGCGGCTCCATCCTGCGCAAGGTGTCGGACGCCTGATTCGCCGCGGCACGGGAGCGTTCGACAGCCGCGCGCACCGACTGTGCGTTGTACTGCTGCGCGTTGACCGTGCGTTGAGTCAGCTCGATCTGACGATCGAGCGCGACGAGCGATGCCTTGCCTCTCGCCAGCGCATCCTCGTACGGGCGTGGATCGATGCGAAACAGCAGATCTCCCTGCTTTACCGCCTGATTGTCGCGCACCGCCAGTTCTATAATGCGGCCGTTGACCTCGGGCACAACGTCGATGGTATCCGCATAAGCATAGGCATCGTCGGTGCGAGGCGAGCGGTCCAGCAGCCGGATCACGAGAAAGAGCAGCAACAGCGTCGCCACGACCAGGAGGACCGCCGGCCATGCCTTCTTCCTGGTCTTGCTCGCAACTGTCGCCATTAGCTCACCTGAAGCGGATTCAATATTGGAACAACGCCAGCCAGAGGGCAAGTGACAGGAACGCGACCAGTGTGGGATACACTACAGCGGAGGGCGCGAGCAGGTGGTCCACCGCGAGGCGCTTCAGAAACAGATAGACGACGACCGTCAGCACGACGCCCGCGACGATGCAAAACAGCCAGTCGGGAAAGTACGCGCCGAGCACGTTGAGCGACGGCGAGTAGTTTGCGCACGCTGAAACGGAAATCGTTGCTATTGCGGCGGCGCCAATTGGACGCTTCGGATCTCCGCTCGTGGTGAGTGGCATATGTCACTCCGCGTGCCAACGGGATTTCGCCCCCGGCAGTTGCGCGCCAACGGGTGGAAAGGCGTCCCCTGCTCGCAAGGCTGCATAGGTCGCCACGAAACGGTGCGCGTCATGTCCTAGCAGCGCAGCCTCGACGGCACCAAAAGAGCGCTCCATTTCTGAACGTCCTGCAGGTGTGGAATAGCCGCTCTCGATGATGTGAGTCGCCTCTCCCTTCAATCGGCAGATGAGGCTGGCGGCGCACCGGCTGTCGAGCGTCCCGTCGAGAACGGATACTTCAATCGCGGTGACCAGTGCCGCCACCGCAACGTCGGATGACCCATCAGCACTGCTGTTATCCACCGGACCTTGCGACTCATTCATACGATTCTCCTAATGGCCAATCACGCGCAAGCGGCGATATGCAATGTCTTCATTGCGCATCTTTTGTTATGGACGATTCAGCGCCGTCCTGCAGTGGATCGCACGCATTATCGTCGTTCGAGCGCGCGAGGGGCAGCCGTGGTGACACGTCTTCGTCGCCCGCTGCTTTCGTATCCTTTGGTGTCCATGCAGTGCGATATATCTCGACGACGTAGTCGCGGGCGTCGCACTGCTCGTGGAACAATCGTTCATCAAATGCTCGGTGTCGTTCGTGCGTCGACATTTCCAGAATCCAGCACACTGCCAGGATAAGCAACGCCCATACGAATCGCTCGGTACGTCTCATTCCAAACGCCCCTGAGCTGTCACAGCGACAGGGCCCGCCTGCCATTCTCATGGGGCGGCGCACAGGCAAAAACCAGAAAAACGAGCTTTCCTCCGCAGTCGACCAGCGAGATCAGCGGAATCCACAGCGAATCGCCGAACGCAAGCGGAAGCCCCGAGCCGAGTGCCAGAATGCCGACGCCGCAGATAAACGCAAAAATTTCGCGAGCAAAGCGGACATTCATGACCACGGCGAGTCCGGCGATCCCCACCATAAGGTTGGCGGCGATGGCGGAAGCAAAGTCCCAGTTGCCATATCCCGTGACGAAGTCCAGCGCCGTCTCCACCAATGTCCACCAGCAGATCAGCAGCGTCGCGATCGTGAGGGCGTGACCCGCAGGCGGCTGGGCTCCACCGTGCACGACGTGCCCCGAAGTCGCCTGAATCAGGGATCCAAAATCATTTTCGGCTTGCCTGAACATTTCCCGCCTCTTCGCGTCGCACCTTCGTTCTCGAACCGGCGCCAGTGATTGGGGCATCGAACGCGAGCCGCGAAACTGTACCGTCCATGCTTGCACGGTAGCCCGGCAACGCGAAGAAATCCATTGTACGAACGGTCGGTGGCCCTGACTCGCTGTTTGTCCGACTCATCCTTTGGTATAAGCCAGGGGCTGGCGCAGGACACGAGCGAACGGGGGAAACAGCGCTTATCAGGCACGCGCATTTTTCATGAGGTACTTGCCTCAGAGCCCGCATTCTGCCGCAGCTTCAGCAGGTCAAGCAGCATGCGCTCGCATTGCGCCGTAAGGTCGCCAACAGACTGGCCCGCTGCCTCGCGCCGCGCACCGTCGATGATCGCCTGCTGCATGTTCGGCGTCAGTTCGGGCGACCCCAGCGCTTTCCACCATGCGGTCATCGGTCCGGTGAACTGATCGAGAAAGTTCTCGATGCCGCCTTTCCCGCCGCCGAGATGAAACAGCATGGTCGGTCCCATCAATCCCCATCGCAGTCCGGGGCCATGACACACCGCGGTATCGGCATCCGCCACACTCACGACGCCCTCTGCCACGAGATGCACCATCTCCCGCCACAATGCTGCCTGTAGCCGGTTCGCCACAAGACCAGGCACCTCCTTGCGAACGCGGATCGTGCGCTTGCCGAGCGACGTGTAGAAGGCCGTGACCTTGTTGACGGTCTCCTCTGACGTCTGTTCGCCTGCAACGATCTCGACGAGCGGAATGAGATGCGGCAGATTGAACGGATGCCCGATCACGCAGCGTTGTGGATACGACTTGCAACCCACCTGGATGTTACTGATCGTGAGGCCGGAGGAACTCGAAGCGATGGGTACGTCCGGTGGAAGGAGAACGTCAAGCCCTTCATATATCGCGCGCTTCAAGTCGATCCGTTCGGGACCATTTTCCTGGACGAAGCCAACGTCCGCCACGGCGCCCTGCAAGTCGCGCGTGAAGGTGAGACGGGAGCGCGAGGCTCGGGGCGCGAGGCCAAGCGCTTCGAGCGCCGGCCACGCCGCGTCGACATAGTGCTGCAAGCGCTGCTCGGCGTCCGGCCCCTGATCCACTGCGACGACGTCGAGTCCTTTCGCGAGAAATAATGCGGTCCAACTCGCGCCGACCACGCCCGTGCCAATCACCGCAACACGGTTGATTTGCTTCGCCACTGAGACGTTCCTTATAGTCAGATGTGCAATGCACGGCGTCACGAACGCGAGGGACCCCGCTGTCGCTCGAACGCCATGCTGGCGGCCAGCCTGGGTATTCAGGCAGAAGTTAATTCAATCTACCAATGTCAAGACCGCAAAACATTGGAGAATCCAACGAGAGTCTTTGTGCATTTCGACAATCGCATCCCGCCGAAGCTGAACGGCTGCGAATTGACATGCAGGAAAGGAAAATTGAACGGTCGTACGGCACATCGCTACGATCGGAGAGCGCCGGCACCAGCCCATTATTAATGTGAACGGACTTCTAGGGGGCGCAGTTCGGCAGCACGAACTGAAAGATTGCGCCATGCGGCGCATTCTGCCTCGCCCACAGATGGCCGCCGTGGGCTTCGACGATCGACTTGCAAATCGATAGTCCCATGCCCATACCGACGAGCTTCGTCGTAAAGAACGGCTCGAACAGCCGGTCGGACGTCGCCGGGTCGAGCCCTGCGCCGGTGTCTTGCACGGCAACGCGTATACCGCCAATTTCCGCGGCCTGTGACGTGATAGTGAGCGCTTTCGGGTCGGGAGTCGCGGCGGCCATCGCTTCGATCCCATTCATGATCAGGTTGAGCAGCACCTGCTGCAGTTGCACCGGGTCGCCAAATACGAAACCGACGTCCGGCGCCAGGTCGGTGCGAAGCGCCACGCCCTGCTCTTGCAATTCGACCCGGGTCAGCGCCAGCACGTCCGCGATGGCGTCATTGATGTCGACCTTCGTCAGTTGCGGCCCCGACTTCGATACGAGCGCGCGCAATCCGCGGATCACGTCGCCAGCGCGGTGTGCGTCGTGAACGATGCGGGCCATCGCGCCGCGCATGCTAGCGAGATCGGGATTCTCGCGGTTGAGCCAGTTCATGCATGCGGTACCGTTGGCGGAGATCGCCCCCAGAGGCTGATTGATTTCGTGGGCAATCGAAGCGACCAGCTGGCCCATGGTCGTCAGGCGGGCGATGCGCGAGAGTTCCGTTTGCGCATCTCTTAGCGCCTCCTCCGCACGCTTGCGCTCCGTGATGTCCATTACGGTGCCGATGAATTCCAGTGCCCCAGATGCCGTGATATCGGGCTGCCCCACCACCTGCAGATATCTGACGGCTCCGTCCGGGAGTTCGATGTGATGCTCGTGCCGGAACCGCCGCCTTTCGCGTACGGCGCCTTCAAGCACCCGCTCGAACGACGTTCGTTCTTCAGGACGGATGCGCCCTAGGAACGACTCATATGACGCCTGCGCCTTCGTTTCGAACCCGAAGATGCGCCGCAGCTCTTCCGAAGACGAAACATCGCCGGTTTCGGGCCGCCACCGCCAGCTGCCGGTGTGGCTTATCTTCTGTGCCTCGTTGAGCGATGCCTCGCTCGCTCTGAGCGCCTCTTCGGCATCGCGCCGATCCGCGTTTTCGTGAACCAGCTCGGCGTAGAGACGCGCGTTTTCCAGCGAGATCGCCGCCTGCGACGAAAGGAGTTCCAGCACCGCGATCCGGGCGGCCGGAAAAGCATGCGAGGCGAGACTGTTCTCGAGGTACAGCATGCCGATCAGCTCGGCCTGCTTGATCAGCGGCAGGCACAGGATGGAGCGCACGGGTTTGTGACTGAAGTACGCGTCGGCGGGTTGGGCGCCGAGTGTTCCCACGTCGTCGAGAATCGCGGGTTGCTTGCTGCGCGCGACCTGATCGAGGATGGATACCGGCGCCTGCGCCGACCTGACCGGCGCCCGCACGATATGCACCCGCACGGCCCCGCGATCGACACTCGCTTCAGCTTCGACGCGAAATTTCCCCTCCTGAGGAATAACCAGCAGCCCGTAGTCTGCTCCAGCGTGCTCGACGGCCAGCACCATCAATGTTTCGATCAGCTTGTCGCTAACGATCTCGCTGCCTATGGCTTGAGACATCCTGACGACGGTGCCAAGATCGATCTGCTCGGTCCAAGCTTCAATTGGCGGCAGCAACATGGCCGGCGCACGCTCGCGCGATTTAGGGTGCCGCGCTTCGCACTGGGCAGCGAGCGCGGAAGCGGGGCCGCGCTGATCAGAATCGAGCGTTCCGAACTGGCTGGCGGCCTCCCATGCGGCGAGGCACTTTCTAAGGTCTGCCTCCACCCCAGCGGCCGTTTGATAGCGCTCCTCGACAGTCTTTGCCAGAAGCTTCATCAACACGCTCGAAATCTGCAGGGGTACCCCGGTCGGACCGTCGCTGGGCGAAATCGCCTGGCGCGCGACATGGCAATCGATCAATTCGATCGGATCCTTCGTGACAAACGGCAGCGCACCGGTCAGGATTTCATAAAGCGTGACGCCCAACGCGTAGAGATCGCTGCGCGAATCGACACAGCGGTTCATCCGGCCCATCTGCTCAGGCGCCATATAGGCAGGCGTTCCAGCAATGATTTCTGGCCAGTCAGGAAGCCGATTCTCACGCGGATGCCGCAACGCGATGCTGAACCCGGTCAGCCATGCGTGGCCACGGACCATGTCCACGACGACGTTCGCGGGCCTGATGTCGAGGTGCATCAGCCCTCGCTCATGCATGCGGTCAAGCGCCTGCGCGAGCGCGATCCCAACACGCAGAAAGCTTGGAATGTCCAACGAATGACCGACGAGACAATCAAGCGGCTCGCCGCCCGGGTCCTCGAGCACAAGCGTCGTACTGCCTTCGAAGTGCAACAGCGCGATAGGCCGCGCCGCCCAGTCGGAGCAGAGCTCGGATTCGAGGGAATATTCATGCTCTAGCCGTTTGACCAGTTCCGCACGCTCTGATGCGGCCGGCGTGACGAGCAAAATAGGATTCAGCCCGTCGCGAGTGCCGCGGCGCAGCGTGTACTCGCCGGTCCGCAGCGTGGTCAACCGATAAGTAGAGAGATCTACCATGTAGAACGCACCCCGGGCCGAAGACATCGTCGCTCAGGCTTCTGGCTCGACCCCCAAGGCCGCCGCCATCCTGACAAGCTCCGCCACGGAGCGTGCCGCCATCTTTTTCATCACCTGCGCCCTATGGATCTTCACTGTCACTTCCCTGACGTCCATCTCGGAGGCGATCTGCTTGTTCAGCAAACCCGCTATGACGTAACCCATGACTTCTCGCTCGCGCAACGAAAGTAATTCGTAAGCGTTGCGAAGTGATGCCACCGATTGGTCCGCGACGAGCCGTTCATGGTCGCGCGCCAGTGCCTGGACAACGGCATCCAGCATGTCCTGCTCACGAAATGGCTTGGTGAAAAAGTCCAGCGCTCCGGCTTTCATTGCCCTGACCGACATCGGAACATCGCCGTACCCCGTCATGAACAGAACCGGCATGCGCAGGCCGCTCTTTGCGCCCTGCTGCTGGAAGGCAAGGCCGCTTTCGCCACGTAATCTGACGTCGAGAATCAGGCAGGAAGGTATGTCGGCCTTGGGGAACGCGAGAAATTCCCGGGGCGAGGCGAAAGTCTCGACATGCAGGCCGAAGGAATCCAGCAGGTTCGTCAGCGCGATGCGCATCGACTCATCGTCGTCGATGACATAGACCACCGATTGTGCGCCCCCGCCCGTCCCGGCGATCGAAGTCGAAACCGGTATCGCACTCATCTTCTTTCTCCATGTGGGAACGCTGCCTGGTGAGTCCGCTACAACTAACCGCACGCCATATTGCCCCACCCCAAAGCGACCAACATCGGCTGACACCGTGGTCTTACTGTGTTCGAGCTTGTGTCGTCTGGTAGAGAAATTTGCTTTAACGCCCCGGATCTTATCCAATAAATGCTCGCAACAGCAATGCTTAAGTATAGTGCCGTCCGAAAAACCGAAGGAAAGGCAGGGCCGGGCACCAGGTCCCAGCGCGGCAATGAATTCCTTAGTCGCTTAACAACGCTCACAGAGCCGCGCGCAAAGTTGGGCGCCGTCAAGGGCGAGCGCTTGAACAATAAGTTATCGATATTTAAACCTGCCTGGCGGCCGTAAAGGTCCTAAATCCGAAAGCAACGCTTTCGCCGGGAGTACGATTGCAGAATGATTGACGTCACTGACGACGGCGATCCGGTGGTATAGATCATCCGCAGCCCAATAGTCATACGATCCCAGGATGGGGCGCATCGGCTTGGGTAGCCACTTCCGAATCAAGCGAGGCCAGACCACCTGATAAGGGAGGGAGCGAGTTGAGTGTCTCATTCAGTTCGGTTGATATCGATACGAGCGATCCGCTTCAGTTCGTGTGGGAAGACGGCGAGTGCGCGTTCTACCGGGGATCGCGAGTCCGCGCCGATGGCATCCGCGAGTCCGTGCTGATAGTGCGGCCTGCGGACCCTCATCCCAGTCAGGCTGTCGTCGATCGCCTTGCGCATGAGTACGCGCTCGCGGACGAACTCGACGAATCGGCGGCGGTGCGGCCGCTCATGCTGCTGCGCGAACATGGCCACGCTGCGCTCGTGCTCGAGGATCCTGGCGGCGAACCGCTCGAGCGGTTCACCTCGCCAATGGACACGAAGGACTTTCTTCGGA
Organism: Paraburkholderia sp. BR13444; assembly: GCF_040948755.1. Classification (NCBI taxonomy): domain Bacteria; kingdom Pseudomonadati; phylum Pseudomonadota; class Betaproteobacteria; order Burkholderiales; family Burkholderiaceae; genus Paraburkholderia; species Paraburkholderia sp. BR13444. The sequence goes on from NZ_JBFPKM010000011.1 coordinate 45,803, forward strand.
TCGCCACCGGCATTGTTATTGCCTTGGGCAAGCTTCACGCGCGGGGGCTCGTCCACAAGGATGTGAAGCCAGCCCACATCGTCGTGAATCGCGCGACCGGCGCGGCAAAGTTGACGGGCTTCGGCATCGCCATGCAACTGCCGCGCGAGCACCAAACGCCGAAGCCGCCCGAGTTCATCGAAGGGACCCTCGCTTTCATGGCGCCTGAACAGACCGGACGAATGAACCGGTCGGTCGATTCGCGTAGCGACCTTTACTCGTTGGGTGTGACCTACTACAGGATGTTGACGGGCGTCTTCCCGTTCAGCGCGTCCGACCCGATGGAATGGGTGCACTGCCATATCGCGCGGCAGCCGGTGCCTCCAGCGGAGCTCGACAGGACGATACCGGGGCCAGTTTCGGCGATCGTCATGAAGCTGCTCGCCAAGTCAGCTGAAGACAGGTACCAGACTGCGTTCGGCGTCGAGCACGATTTGCGCTGTTGTCTGCTCCAGTGGGAAACCGCGGAACTCATCGACGACTTCCTGCTCGGCGTGTGCGATACACCCGACCGGCTTTTGATCCCCGAGAAGCTGTACGGCCGGGCGCGCGAACTCGATACGTTGCGGCGCGCTTTCGATCGCGTGAGCGGCGGCAAAGTGGAGCTAGTGCTCCTCACCGGGCACTCAGGCATCGGCAAGTCAGCTCTCGTACACGAATTCCAGAAGGAGCTCGGCTCTTCGCGAGGCATCTTCGCCGCTGGGAAGTGCGATCGATACAAGCGTGAGATCCCCTACGCAACGTTGGCGCAGGCCTTGCAACGCCTGATTCGGCCGCTCCTCGGTAGCGGGGAAGCCGAGCTGGGCCGCTGGCGTGCCGCGCTATGCGCAGCACTCGATCCGGGCGGGGCCTTGATCCTGAACCTGGTGCCGGCGCTCGCCACCGTGATCGGCGAACAGCCACCGGTCCCCGAGCTTCCCCCCGAAGATGCACAACGCCGCTTTCAGCTCGTGTTCCGGCGCTTCATTGAGGTCTTCGCCACGCCTGAACATCCGCTCGTGCTATTTCTCGACGATCTCCAGTGGCTCGATGCGGCGACGCTCGATCTGCTCGATTTCCTGTTGACACGATCGGACTTGCAGCACTTCCTGTTGATCGGTGCCTACCGCGATAACGAAGCGGATGCCACTGATGAGCTCACAGGCAAGCTCGCTGCAATCCATGGGGTGGGCGCGGCCGTGCATGAAATCAGGCTCGAGCCGCTGATGCCCGACACGCTTGCGCAATTGATCGCCGATTCAATGCGCTGCGCACCTGAGCGCGCGGCGCCGCTTGCGCGTTTGCTACAAGAGAAGACCGGCGGCAACCCTTTCTTCACGCTCCAGTTTCTCGTGGCGCTCGTCGACGAGGACTTGCTCAGCTTCGATCATGCGCTCGGGTGCTGGTCATGGGAGCTGCGCCAGATCGCCGCCATGGGCCACACGGAAAACGTCGTCGAGCTCATGGTCGGAAAGCTCAGCCGTCTGCCTGGCAGAACCCTGAAGACCCTTCAATTACTCGCATGCCTCGGCAACATCGCCGAAGCCGCCACACTTGCAACCGTGTGCGAGAGCTCGGAGCGAACGGTCAGCGCCAATCTGTGGGAGGCGGTCCGCCAACAGCTGATCATCCGTCAGGAGGGCGCCTACCGGTTTGCTCATGACCGGATACTGGAGGCCGCCTATTCGCTGATTCCGGTAGCCAGCCGGGCAGACATGCACCTGCGAATCGGGCGGCTGCTCGCGGCCCGACTTCCACCGGAGAAAAGGGAGCAGTCTGTCTTCGATATCGTCAGCCAGTTCGATCGTGCGAATGCACTGATCGTGACACCAGAGGAGCGTCAGCTGGTCGCCGAGCTGAACCTGCTCGCCGGCAAGCACGCCATGATGTCGGCGGCCTACGCGTCAGCGCTCAATTACCTCAAGGCAGGCGCGGAGCTGCTGATGGAAGACGGCTGGGCGCGCCAGCATCGACTCGCCTTCTCCCTCGCCATTCACCGCGCCGAATGCGAAATGTTGACGGGCCATCTAAAGTCAGCCGAAAACCGTCTGGCGATGTTGTCGACACGCGCTGCCGATAACGTCGAACGGGCGATGGTCACAAGCCAGCAAGCCGATGTCTACGTCATGCTCGGCCAGAGTGATCGCACCGTCGCCGCCGCACTCGATTATCTGCGTCATGAGGGCGTCGACTGCTCAGCGCATCCAACCGAAGCGCAGGTGCAAGTCGAATACGCGCGGATCTGGACATCGCTAGGCAAGCGCACGATAGAGGAGCTCGTCGACCTGCCCGTGATGAGCGACGCTGCTAGCGTTGCCTTCTTTGACGTGCTGACCAGGCTCTTTCCAGCAGCGCTGTTTACAGACATCCACCTCTACGCCCTGTTGATCTGTCGAGCGGTCAATCTTAGCCTCGAGCGCGGCGTTTGCGATGCGTCGTGCGCCGCCTACGTACGGCTCGGTCTGATAGCCGGTTTCTATTTCGGCGACTATCCGGCCGGATTCCGATTTGCGCGGCTCGGCTATGAACTGGTCGAACGACGCGCGACGAAACACTTTCAGGCGCGGACCTATGAGACGTTCGGTCTCGTCGCGCAATGGACGAATCCTGTCCGAATGGCCCGCGAACCTCTGCATCGCGCCATGGACGTTGCCAGCCAGATCGGCGATTGCACTTATGCGGCATACAGCTGTGCCCACCTCAACACCAATCTTCTGCTAGCGGGCGATCCACTCGTCGAGGTGCAACGTGGCGCCGAACATGGCCTCGATTTCGCGCGAGCGGTTCGATTCGGATTTGGCGCGGATCTCATCACGCCGCAGCTTCAGCTTGTCAGGACGCTTCGGGGACTCACGCAGAAGTTCGGATCGTTCGATGATAACCAGTTCAATGAACACCAGTTCGAGCTGAATTTTTCCAGCAAGCCGGCTTTAGCGGCGGTGGCATGCTGGTATTGGATTCGAAAGCTCCAAGCCCGCTTCTTTGCGGGCGACTATCGGATAGCCCTCGAGGCATCATCGAAGGCTGAACCTGTTTTGACGAAGCATTTCGGATCACTCGAGATAGTGGAATATCACTTTTTCGACGCCCTTTCGCGCGCTGCGATCTGCGAGATGGAGTCACCGCTGCAGCGCAGGCAGCATCTGGACGCGATGGCTATCGATCACAGAAAACTACAGGCATGGGCCGCGAATTGCCCGGAAAATTTCGAAAGCCGAAGAGCATTGGTGGCGGCCGAAATCGCGCGCCTCGACGGCACGGAACTCGAAAAAACGATGCGCCTTTACGAGTTGGCGATCCGCTCGGCACGCGAAAGCGGGTTCGTCCATAACGAAGCGCTCGCCTGCGAAACGGCAGCACAATTCTACGCAGCACGCGGGTTCGAAGCAGTCGCGCGTCTGCACATGCGCGATGCCCGTTCGGGTTATCTGCGCTGGGGTGCCGATGCAAAAGTGCGGCAACTCGATGAACGATTCCCGCAGTTCCTCGCGGAGGAATCGGGCGTGCGGCCGGCGATCACGATCGGCGCACCTGCGGAGCACCTCGATCTGTCCGCCGTCATAAAGGTCTCGCAGGCCGTTTTCGGCGAGGTCGTTCCAGAGCGTCTGATCGATACGTTGTTGCGCCATGCGATCGAATATGCGGGTGCCGCCCGCGGCCTCCTGATCACACCGCGAGACGGTGAATTACAGGCCGAGGCAGAAGCTTTCGCTGGCAGCGACATGGTCGTCGCGCAGCCGCGATCGGGCGCTGCGCTGCCGGAATCCATCGTGCATTACGTCGCGCGAACCCGTGAAACCGTGATCCTTGCCGATGCATCGGCCCGGAACCCGTTTTCCTCCGACCCGTATATCGCCCGGTTTCGCGCACGGTCGATACTTTGCCTTCCGCTGATCAACGGCGCCAAACTGCTCGGCGTGCTGTACCTCGAAAACAATCTCGCGTCCCACGTGTTTACCGCAGCGCGGATCGCCATGCTGAAACTGCTGGCATCTCAAGCGGCCATTTCGCTCGAAAATTCCCGGCTGTATCTCGACCTGGCGGAACGCGAAGCAAAGATCCGGCGCCTCGTCGAGGCCAACATCATCGGGATCTTCATTTGGCGGTTCGATGGCCAGATCGTCGAGGCCAACGATGCGTTTCTTCAGATGGTAGGCTATGACCGGACCGATATCGTCGCGGGCCGGGTCAAACGGGAAGACCTCAGCCCGCCCGAATGGCGCGAGCGCGATTTGCGCACGCTCGTCGAGCTGAAGACGGCCGGCATCGTCCAACCGTTCGAAAAGGAATACACCCGTAAGGATGGCCTACGGGTGCCAATCCTGATCGGCTTTGCCGCTTTTTGTGAGCAGTCCGACGAGGGCGTAGCCTTCGTCATCGATCTGACTGAGCGCAAGCGTGCCGAGACCGAAACACGCCAAGCCGAACAGCGCTATCGCGAGATGCAATCTTCGCTCGCGCGTGCGAACCGCCTAGCGACGGTCGGCCAGCTCACCGCCTCGATCGCCCACGAAATCAAGCAGCCGATCGCCGCGTCGGCCATTAACGCGCAGGCGGCCATGCGGTGGCTGCGCTCCGAGCCGCCGAGGCTGAGAGAGGCACAGCAGGCGCTCGATCGAGTCGTCGCCGATGCCATACGGGCGGGGGACGTACTCGCCCGTATCCGCGAACTCGTCACGAAGGCCCCCCAGCACAAAGATACCCTGCGAATCAGCGAAGCCATCGTCGAGGTCGTCGAACTGAGCCGTGGCGATCTGACGGAGAACGACGTATCGGTGCAACTGGCATTTTCGGAAAACTTGCCGATGGTCCGTGGAGACCGCGTTCAATTGCAGCAGGTGATGCTCAATCTGATACTCAACGCTCTCGAAGCGATGACGAGCGAGACCGGCGCGCCGCGCGAACTGCTGATCGAGACCTCGCCGAACGGGTCAGGCGGCGTACGCGTCACGGTGCGGGATTCGGGGCCCGGCATCGCACCGGAGAATATCGAGCGAATCTTCGACCCGTTCTACACCACCAAGTCAGGCGGCATGGGTATGGGGCTGTCGATCTGCCGATCGATCGTCGAGGCACACGGGGGACGCATGTGGGCAGACGCGAACACGTCTAGCGGCAGCGTCTTTCAAATCGTACTTCCGACCAACGACGCGGAAGATATCGCGGACTGAGCTTCGAGACCGCGACCTCCGGGGGGCCGCCCCACTGAATCACGTCAGAACCTGAACACGACCGGCCTTGACTGCGGCCTTCAAGACCGACCAGTCCTTCTCATTCTGATCGGCATACGCGAGGGCGAACCGCTCGATGGCTTCGTCGAATTGCTCCGACTTGCCGAGATATCCGATGAGTAGCGCCGGATCGCCCGCTTTCGCCATCGAATGCGCCAGCGCGTGAGCACAGGAGGCCGCGTATTCGCTGAGGTCTTCGGCATCGAAGGTCGTGAAGTCGAAGGCGCCCTTCATGTCACGCAGTTGCCGCACGTAGAAGTCATTGCCCGTATGCTGCATCTTCGACCAGCCGAGAAAAATATCGCTGGCCGACTGCAGCAGGCGCTGCCCGTTCACGACGCGCTGGCCGTGATTAGGGAAGCGACTCGGCGGCAAATAGTCCTCCAGAACCGAAGCCCTCGCCTCCTTCAATTGCAGAAACAGCGGACACTCGCCATCGGCCATGAAAAGCGCCTCATAACAGCGCGTGCCCACCGATCCAATTCCCACGACGCGTATTGCTACATCCACCAGTTCATAGCGGTCGAACAGGGCGCGCCTGTCGTCCGGAAGCGTCAGCCGATAGTCGGCGAAGAAGTGCCGTACCAGCGCATCGTAGTGCTTCTGGTCGTGCGGGTTTTCCAGAGGAACGTGATACACGAGCGGCGGCACATCCTTGATGCGCAGCTTGCCGTTAACCAACTCGGTCGAATGATTCATCACGGAGCGCGACGACTGCAGCCGGGCCATGTCGATGACGGCCCGTTCCTTTTTTCGTTCCCGCTCCGAATCGGCCATGGCCAGCATGCTGCCGGTCCCGAACTGGCCGTACCAGACGTCGAGCGTGTCCATGCGGCTGAACCCGGCCATCCGGTGCCGGAACGTTTCGCACAACCGGCGCACGACGCTGCGCTGGTCGCGAGTGGCGAATCCGCGCTCACGCGCTGCGATCACGAACGAGGCCGCTAGCCGGCGCACATCCCAGTCGAAGGGGCCCGGCAACGTTTCGTCGAAGTCATTTGGCCCAAACAGAATGCGACGCTCCGGGCTCGCGAACAGTCCGAAATTGGCCAGATGTGCATCGCCGCCGAGCTGCACGTTCACGTTGGAGTGCGGCAGCCTCGACAGGTCGAACGCCATCAGCGGCGCCGCGCCGCGATAGAACGCGAATGGATTCTGCACCATACGCCCGTAGCGGATCGGAATCAGCTCCGTCACCCGGCCTGCGTTGGACGCTTCGAGTAGCGCGAGCGGATCACGATCTTCGATCCTGCAGTCGGCGAGCCTGTCACGCGAGACCGCCTTGCGCGCCGCCTTGCCACGCTCCATTCTCATGGTCAGCGTGCCGCGGCCCGCAAACATCGTGGAAGGATCGCCTGGTACCGCCATGGTCTTCCGATCGATGCGTTCCTTGGCGGGCCCAGGATGATTCGCAGCAACGGTATTGAGCATGTGCCACCTTCCTTTCAATTCAGCGTCAAGGCCGCCTCGTCAGATTGCCTGCCTCATGCTGGTTTGCTGCCCGAAGCAGCCGCGGATCCCGCTTCGGATGTCGATGGCGTGGGCGCCAGATCGCGCAGCGTGTCGACTGCAGCGTCGACCGTCGCAAAGATCTCGCGATGCGCGCCGCGCGCACGCAGTGCCTGATACCGTTCGATCTGGTGTCGCACGCCCGTCGCAAGCGCGACGGCGGCAATGCCGACACCGCGCTTGTCGAGTTCCGAGCCCAGTTGGACCAAGGTCTTGCCCGCCGTGTAGTCGATGTTGTAGATCTCGGTCGCGTCGACCACGATCCAGCGCAAGGGTGGGCTCGCTTCGGTCACGACTTTGAGCACTTCCTCAGTGAAGCGGCCGGCGTTCGCGTAGAACAGATCGGCCTCGAACCGGTAAACAACGATGCCGGGTGCCGCGAGCAGATTGGGTGCCACATGATGCGCGAGCCACCGGTCCGCGGGGCCGCGCGTCAGCACACGCGTGCGCAGCCGGTAGCTATGCCGCGCATGCGCGATCAGCGAAAGTACGACGGCAGCCAGAATGCCGTGCATCACATCGACGAACACCACGACGCCCGCCGTCAGCAACGCCACGACGAACTCGTCCTTCTGCATGCGGTACAGCTCGGCCATCCCCTTAACGTCGATCAGTTTCACACCGATCATGAAGACGATGGCCGACAGTACCGCGGCAGGCAGAAAACCAAGCGGCTTCGTGAGAAACAGCAACACCAGAAGGACGATTGCTGCCGTCGTAAGATGAGCGACCTGCGTGCGGCCGCCCGCTTCGTCCACCATCTCCGTCTTGGTCGGGCTCCCATTGACGACGAACGTGCCCGTGAACGCCGCCGCAGCGTTCGCAGCGGCGAGGCCGATGATGTCGGCATTGTCGTCGCCCTTCTCGTTGTAGCGGTTGGCATACGCGCGCGCGGTTGCGGCGCTCTGCGCGATGATGACGATGAAACACGATGCGGCCGTGGCGAGCACCTGATTGATCGCGTTCGTATGCATCGGCGGCAGGAACAACGAAGGCAAGCCGCCCGGCACGTCACCCGTAACCGCAATGCCGTGCGAGGAAAAACCGAACATCGCGCTCGCCACGATAGAGCCGATCACGGCGATCAGCGCGCCTGGGGCGCGCGGCGCGAAGCGTTTGCACCCGACTATCACGGCGAGCACTGCAATGGCCAACGCCGCCGTCGGTGTGTTCGTCTCAGCGATGCGCTGAAACACGGACACGACTTGCATGATCGGCCCATGCCCCGCTTTCGGGAGCCCGAGCAGTCCGGCGAACTCGCCCGCCGCGACCTGCACGCCGACGCCTGTCAGAAAGCCGATCAGCGCACTTCGGGCAAGGAAGTCGGCGAGAAATCCCAGCCGGAACACGCGCGCAATCACGAGCATTACCGCTACCATCAGCGCAACGGTGCTGGTCAGGCCGACATATTCCTTGCTGCCCACCGCGGCGACGGCGGTCAACATACCGGCAAGGATGGCCGCCGTGGCGGAGTCCGCAGCCACCACCAGTTGGCGCGATGCCCCGAAGAAGGCGAATGCGACCAGAGGCAGCAGGATCGTGTAGAGGCCGGTGACCGTCGGCGTGCCGGCAATCTTCGTGTACCCCATCACTTCGGGAATGCCGAGCGCCGCCAGCGTGATTCCGGCAACGACGTCGTGCGGCAGCTGTGCGGCGTTGATCGGTAAAAGGCCCTGCAAAAAAGGCATGCGATGCAGGAGAGGTTCCATCGAAGCAGCAGGTTTCATGTTGTCGCCTCCACTCGGTTTGTGAGTTTGTCGACCAGGGCATCCGCGATGATCACATCGCCGATGATCACGTTGGATGCGCCCGCGTTCTCGAACAGCCCTTTTCTCAATGGATTTTCACCGGGGACGGCAATCGGGAGTGCGGGATTCAGCGTATGCGCGAGCAAGGTGATTGCCAGATTGTTGTTGCTGTCGGGTGTCGTGACGACGAGCGCGCTGGCGCTATCAAGCCGTGCATCCTTGAGCACGTCGTCGAACGCGTCGGGCGAGCCGAGCACGACCATATGGTCATGATCTGCCGCACGTTCGGCCTGCCCCTCATCACCGACGAGGACGAGGACCAACTGCCCCGCATCACGCAATCGATCGGCGACCAGCATGCCGAGGGAATGGAATCCAACCACGACGACGTGATTGGCGAGCTGTTCGAGCTTGCGTTCCATGATCCTGTTCTCCCGATAGGCCATCACATCGTCGCCAGACAACATGCCGGTCAGCTTCGACACCGCGAATCCGCCGACCACCAGCGTCGCGAACATTGCCAGCAGCATGAAAACCTTTTGACGTTCGTTCAACTCGGCGAAGTCGCCGATCGTCGTGACGAGATTGACCCCATCCCAAAGCGCGGTGAACAGCCTGTTGAGAAAAGAGTCATTCGAACGGTCGAGCACGATCAGCCCGGTGGTGGTGCCGCCCAGAAGCAGCAGGAGCAGCCCGAGGGTATGTCGCGCACGGCGGCGCCATTCCCGAACGCGGATACGCCCAAGACGCGGCTCATCGACACGGTAAATCCACATGGTTACCTCGTACGGCCAAACACCGGTTGTCGCCACTCGGCGAGCAGCGCGCCATTGCGCTCATAACTGCGACTCGATCGGCAGCAGGCCCATGAACCAGACGCTCGTACGCCGCCCAACAGAGACGTCCGGCTCCGAGTCCAATTCCGTTACAGCGCCGTTTTCGGTGGTATCGATCCAGACGATCCGATTCGAGCCGTTCGCGTCGGCACGGAGCTCCACTCGCCAGGCAATCTGGTCCAGGTGCGGCTCGACGTCGTCGACCACCTGACCGGCAATTGCCGGGCTATTGCAAAGCACACCGATTTCCGTGTTGAGATGGCTCGAGCGAGGATCGAGATTCATCGAGCCGATGAAAACGCTTTGCCGGTCGAACACGTACGTTTTTGCATGCAACGAGGCCCTTGAGGAACCGAAGAACTTCCGTTGTGATTTGACACCGGCCGAGCCGACCGGCTTCAGCTCATAGAGGTGTACCCCGGCCTCGAGGAGCGCTTCGCGGTAGTGCTCATATCCGGCATTGACGGCAACGACGTCGGTTGCCGCCAGCGAATTGGTCAGCACCGTGACGCGTACCCCGTGCGCGGTCAGGTCGCTTATCCAGGCGACCCCTTCCTTGCCCGGCACGAAGTAAGGCGAGATGATGAGCATCTGCTGTGCGGGTTTCAGGTTCAGGGCCTTGAACCGCGTCATCAAGTGGCCTTGCGTGTCAGTCGGGTCGCGGGTGATCTTGGATGGATCGTCGTACAGAAGCGTGGCTTCTCCCCAGGCAAATTCGGTGTCGCCCGGTTCGAAGACCGTGGCCAGCCGTTCCCTCGCCTGCGCGACATACGCAGAGTCATGCTCCGATTTGATGTAGTCATCCAGTTTCGCGCGGTAGGCGGGCAGCGCAGACGATTCCGCCGGATGCCCTGCCAGTTGCTCGATCGAATAACTCGCTTCGGAATTCCAGAACTGGTCGAAGGCCTCCGAGACTTTCCGGACGACGGGACCGTGCACCAGCACATCCAGATCCCCGAAGGCCACCACGTTCGAGGCACCGAAGTATTCGTCGCCGATATTGCGCCCGCCAAGAATCGCGGCTTCGTTGTCCGCGACCATTGCTTTGTTATGCATGCGCCGGTCCAGCCGCGAAAATTCGAGAGCAGTAGCAAGCGACTTGAAGTTCCGGCTCGCGACCGGATTGAACAGCCTGATCTTCACATTCGGATGCGAGTTGAGCGCGAGCAGCACCTGGTCGTCCGCGTTGGTGCCCAGGTCGTCGAGGAGGACACGAACGCGGACGCCCCGGTCCGCTGCCTCAAGTAACGCCGCCGCGAGTTCTCGGCCGACCAGATCGTCGTGCCAGATGTAATACTGCAGATCGAGCGAACGGTCGGCTTTTTCGGCGAGCGCGATGCGGGCCACGATCGCATCGGTAGGATCCGGCAGCAGATGAAACGCCGTCTCGCCCGGATGCTTCTGCTCTTCGGGCGCGACTAGCGCGCCGAGCCGCGTAGTTTGCGTGCCTTGGAGCGCAAAAGTCTGCGGCCGGTTCGTCTGGGGAGGCAAACCAGCGCACGCGGCCAGCATGAAGACGAGCACGCTTGCAATGAGACGCTGCAGGTTTTTCATGTTCGCACCTCGCTCGAACATCGAAGCGGGATCACATCTGGCTTTCGGGCGCGAAAAGGCACTACTCCTTATTCCGCAGCCGAAGCAGCCCCATTAGTACCTCGTCGCGATACGTTGCGAGCTCCCGCAGCGAGCGCGACTGGACTTCCTCGCGGACACCCTTGATGATGCTCGCCCGCACATCCGGCGTGAGTTCCGGGGTTCCGAGCACGTGCCACCAGGCAGTCAGTGGACCGGTGAACTGATCGAAGAAGTGCTCGATGCCGCCCGGCCCGCCGCCGAGATGATAGAGAAGACTGGGCCCCATGATCCCCCAACGCAGACCCGGGCCCCACGAAACCGCGGCGTCCGCATCGCCGACACTGACGACCCCCTCCGCAATCAGGTGAACCACCTCGCGAAACAGGGCGGCCTGAAGCCGATTGGCGACGTGGCCCGGAACCTCCTTGCGCAAGCGGATCGTCCGCTTACCGAGGCCGCGATAGAACCCGCTGACGCGTTCGATGGTCTCTTCGGAGGTCTTCGCGCCGCCCACGATCTCGACCAGCGGTATCAGGTGCGGCGGGTTGAACGGGTGACCGATCACGCACCGTTCGGGATGATTGGGGCAGGCGGATTGAATCTCGCTCATCGTCAGGCCCGACGAACTCGATGCGATGATCGCCTCGGGCGCCAGTGCTTCGTCGAGACGACGGTAGAGGTCCTTCTTGAAGGCGATACGCTCGGGTCCGTTTTCCTGGACCAGATCGCTCCCAGCTATGGCTTCTTCGAAGTTGTCCGTGAACTGAAGCTTCGAAGGCGATGCGCCGGGCGCGAGCCCCAGTTGCTCCAGCGTCGGCCACGCAGCAGCGATGAACTCGTCGAGCTTCTGCTTTGCATCGGGGGCGATGTCGGTCGCGACCACATCCAGACCTTTGGCGAGAAATAGCGCCGCCCAGCTCGCGCCGATGACCCCAGTTCCGATGATCGTCACGCGCTCGATTGTCTTGCTCATGGTACGGACTCCGTGACGTTAGACGAACGCGCTGAACCCGCTGACCGCCTTGCCGACGATCAGTGAATTCATCTCGCGCGTCCCCTCATAGGAATAGAGCGCTTCCGAGTCGGCCATGAAGCGCGCGACGCTATAGTCGAGGACGATGCCGTTGCCGCCCAGTACCTCGCGCGCCCAGCCGACCGTCTCGCGCATGCGGACCGTGCAGAACGCCTTGGCGAGCGAGGCGTGCTCGTCCTTGAGCTTGCCCTGGTCCTGGAGTTGCGCGAGGCGTACGACCATGCACTGCGAGGCGGTGATATTGCCGAGCATCTTTGCGAGCAGATCCTGGACCAACTGAAACGACGCGATCGGTTTGCCGAACTGCTCGCGCGTCTGCGCATACTTGAGCGCGTGCTCATAGGCGCCCATGCTGCAGCCCACCGCCTCCCAGGCCACATACTGGCGCGTCAGGCGCAGCACGCGCGCCGTGTCGCGGAAGGTCGAACCGCCCTGCAAGCGGTTTTCCTCAGGCACGCGGCAGTTCTCCATCGTGATGACGCCGTTCTGCACGACCCGCAACGCGACCTTGCGCTCGATCTTCGCGACCGAAAATCCCGGCGTCGTTCTGTTTTCGACGATGAATCCCTTCACCTGATCGTCGTCGACGTCGCGGGCCCAGATGATGGACAGATCGCACCACGGCGCATTGCCGATCCAGCGTTTCTGGCCGTTGAGTACCCAGGTATCACCTTCACGCTTCGCGGTGGTGAGGAGCCCGCCACCGGCGCCCGAGCCGACGAGGGGTTCGGTCAGCCCGAAGCAGCCGACCTTTTCGAGGCGAACCATAGGCGGCAGCCACTTCTGCTTCTGCTCTTCCGAACCGCCGAGGTAGATCGAGCCCATCGCGAGGCCGCTTTGCACACCGAAGAACGTCGCGATCGAAGCGTCGACGCGCGCAAGCTCCATGGCGATGAAGCCGCCGAGCAGAACGCTGCCGCCGGGGCAACCATACCCATTGAAGCCGATGCCGACGATGTTCAGATCGCGAAGGCCCGGTATCAGATCGAACGGAAACTTGTCTTCCGCCCAGTACTGGTTGATGACGGGCGCCACGGTCCGTTCCATAAAACTGCGCACTCTTGCGAGGAGTGCCTGCTCGTCTTCGCTCAAGACCTGGTGGATCATGTAGAAGTCGCTATCGGGGGCCGGCAGCGCGCGGGGAGGCTTTGTCTCTGGCATGGTGTGTCTCGCACAGGTGAATCAGGACGGTGTATGGGCAAGGTAGTCGTAGACCACTTCTGCCCTGCCTAGCGACAGGTCGGTCAGCAGATGCACGGCTGAGAGGATTTCTAGCACCGGGAGCTTCGCGACCGGTGCGAAGCAGTGCGGATGCAGTTCCAGCGACGCCGGACCTGTCCACGCCCCTTTGACAGTCAGGTCCTCGATGTAGTACCTGACGATTTCGCACACGCGCGCCGTGCAGTCCACGTGCGGCAGGATTTTCAGCAGATAGCCCGGCGCCTCGAGGGTTTTCCTGACCGAAGCGAGATCGAGCGGCTTGTACTTATAGGCCATCGTCGCCGTGGCCACGCGCACGCCGTTGTAGTCGAGCGTGCCGACCAGAGCGTCGTTGCGCACCTCCAGCTTCGGTTGCGCCAGCACCTTCGGAAAGCCCAGCAGTTCTCGACCGGAGGCGATGCCGGCCTCGCTGTCGAGAAACATCGCATGCGTGAAGCCGCCGGCAACGCCATTGAGCGTAACGGGTATCACCTGGCCGGATTCGGTGTAGGAGCCAAGCCCGCTCGAATCGGGCATGTTGATGAACTCGTACTTGACGATCGGCTCGACAGGCCTGAGCGGAGCCGGAACCACTCGCGCAAGCGCTTCTGGATCGGTGCGATACGTGATGATCACGAACTCGCGATCGACGAACCGGTACGGCACCTTCGGATAGGCGGGGCTCGTCAGTGGCATCGCGTAGGCTGATGCGCGCACTTCGTCTTCAGTCATGGAACGCTCCATAGTTGCCGTGCGGGGTGGAAGGCGTGGCCTCGCTCACGACGCGCCCTTGAATCGTGCGACCGCGCCCGCATCGTTCAGCCGTGTGATATCGGCTTCGCCGAATCCCAGTTCCTGCAGGATCTGCGCACCGTGTTCACCGAGTTGCGGGGCCGCCGTGGGCTTCACTTTCGGCGAGCCGAACACCTGAAACGGGCTGCTGACGGTGCGGGCTTCCTTCCCGCCGGGCTGCGCGATCGGTACGACGATCCCGTTGGCCGGCAATTGCGGGTCGTCGATGATTTCTCTCGCGACCTGAACGACACCGAAGATCACGCGGCCGGCATCGAGCAAGTGCTTCCAGTACGCGAGCGGCCGGCTCGCGAACATCGGGTCGAGAATCTCGACCAGTTGTGCGGAATTGGCGATGCGGTTCTCGTCGAGGAAGCGCGGGTCCTCCAGCAGGTCGGGCTTGCCGATCGCCTTGCAGAAGCCCGGCCAGTCCTTGCGCTGCGCCGCAACGAGCAGAATCCAGCGCTTGTCGGCGGTCTGGTAAGGATTGAGCAGCGCATTGGGCGGCGACTTGCGGTCGTGCTGTGCGAAGAAGTGGCCGCCGTTCAGCCCGCCTTCGACCCACGCGCCCGCGGCCCAGATGCCGTTGGCGATCAGCGAGGTCGAGACATGGCTGCCCTTGCCGGTCGTGGCACGCACGTAGAGCGCGGTCACGATCGCCGCATAGAGCGTCGTGGCCGTTGCGTGGTCGCCAATGCCCGGGATCGGCAGCGTCGGCGGACTGCCGGCGTCATGCGTGACTTCCATCAAGCCGGAGCGCGCCCAGTATGCGGTGACATCGAATCCGGGCGTGTCGGCCTCCGGGCCTTCGGAGCCATACCCCGTGACGTCGGCGTAGATGAGCTTGTCGTTGAGCGTCGCAAAGTTCTCATAGGTGCAACCGAGCGACGCCTTGACGCGCGGCGGAAAGTTCACGACGACCACGTCGGCCCAGCGCACGAGGCGATGCAGCACTTCTTTGGCGTCGGGCTTCTTCAGATCGATCGCAATGCCGCGCTTGTTGCGGTTCGTCAGTTGCCATGCATAGTTGACGTCACTCGTCGGGTTCGGCGGCATCGCCGAAAAGTAGCGGTAGACGTCCCCGGTGCCCGGCGGCTCGACCTTGATCACGTCGGCGCCGAAGTCGGCAAGGATCGTCGTCGCAGCAGGGCCCGCAATGTAGCTCGCAAGGTCGAGCACCTTCAAACCGGAGAAGATGTGATTGCCGACGTTCATCGAGTCACCTCCATAATTTTGATCTGCCCCGCTTCCCATAGCTTGCGCGCGCGGCGCAGCCGATCGCGAAGGGAGTGGCGAGAGCCGCGTTTTATCGACCTGTGAACTTCGGAGGCCGTTTTTCCAGGAAGGCTTTCGTGCCTTCCGCCTTGTCGTCAGTGGAGGCACAAACCCCAAACAAGGCCGCTTCGAGCGCAAGCCCCTCAGAGAGCGAGCCATCGAGACCGCGATTGACGGCCGCGATCGCATGGCGCACCGAAAGCGGCGCATTCGCGTTGATCCTCGCGAGGATCTCTTGCGCGCGGTCGATCAATTTCGATGGCTCGACGATTTCGCTCACGAGCCCGATGCGCAGTGCTTCTTCTGCCGGAATCATTTCGCCAGTGAGGATGAGTTGCAGGGCAACGCTCTTGCCGACCACGCGAGGAAGGCGCTGCGTTCCGCCGAAGCCGGGAATGAGACCGAGCTTGATCTCGGGCTGTCCGAATCTCGCGGTCGGGGTTGCGAGCCGGATCGTGCACGCCAACGCCGTTTCACATCCGCCGCCGAGCGCGAGACCATTGACTGCCGCGATGACAGGCTTACCCAGGTTATCGACGAGATCGAGCAAGGCCTGCCCGGCGCGTGCTGCATGCACGGCCTCGACAGGCGTTGCGGTGGTCAGTTCGCCGATGTCCGCTCCCGCAATGAATGCACGATCGCCTGCACCGGTCACGATAACCCCGCCAATACGCGCATCGTCCCGCGCGCATTCGAATGCCGCTTTCAATTCACGAATGGCTTTCTGGTTCAGCGCATTGAGGACCTCGGGGCGATTCAGCGTGATGACAGCGGCAGCGTTGCGCTGTTCATAGACAATCGTTTCGAACGATTGTTGTGCAAGTGTCTGTTCCATGAGTCTGTGGATTCCACACGAATTGTTCAACTCGTGGACAATTTCACCACCACCGCGATTGCCGGTCACTCACTATCTACGCACTAATCCGCCCGATTTTCCCGTACCGTAATCAAGTCGACGATGGGAGAATCGAACGGAATGCAGTTCAGCGGGCGAAGTCTCGATGGCATGCACCAGCGCTGCCCATACGAAGTGCCAGGCGCGTCATACTTTGGTGTAAGCCGATCACAACAACGAACAATCTTCATTGCTTGGCTCGCAGCCTGGTACTGATGCACGATTGCGTAGCGCTCACTGAGCAAAGCTAGTTGAGGGATCGCTGCATGCGTGCGCCCCAGGTCGTTTCCATCGTCGATGACAATGAGCCTTTCCGCTCGGCGACTGCGCGCCTCGTGCAAGCATTCGGGTGGATCGTGCGGGCATTCGATTCCGCGGAGCAATTCCTGCATTCGGAGGACGTTCACAACACGGCATTCCTCATCTCGGACATCAAGATGCCGGGTATGTCCGGGTTGGCGATGTATAGCCGCCTTCTCGAACTGGGACTCGCGCCTCCCGTCGTTTTCATCACCGCGGGTCCAACTGCCTCTCTGCGCGCCGAAGTTCTCGCGACCGGCGCGTTTGCCTTGCTCGAAAAGCCGATGGACCCCGACGAGCTGGAGCGGTGGCTGAACCATGCTTTACGTCAGCCTTAGCCTTTCCTCGCGATCCTGTAGTAAGGATTTCGCTACAACGCCGCAATCCGGTACCTCGTCGAGGCTAGCGCCTATACTTCTTGTGGCGGCGTGGCAGCCCTTTTCCCACCCAACCCAGGGGATTCGCTCATGAACGGCAGTGGAATTGCAGAGGTCGCGCGGTGGTCGACCCGTGACCTGCCTGCCCCCCAACGCCTTGACGTCTGGGCGGATGTGCTGACCTCGGCAATGATCCCCCTGTATGTCCGGACAAGCAATCCACGCGAGTTCGAAGCGAACATGACTGTGGTGGCCTGTGGTCCGCTGACGGTCGTGCGGCAGTCGGGCACTCCGCACACCTGCGGCCGGGGACGCAGCGAACTGGCGCGCAGCGGCAAGCGCCAGTATCACTTGATGATGAGCCTGAATAACACCTATCACGTCTCGCATCGCAACGATCTGTGCCTCGCGCCCGGCGACCTCGTACTCGTCGATTCGGACCTCAATTGCGGCATTGATCTCGTGCGCTGGTACGAATTTCTCAACATCGGCGTTCCCGTTGAGTGGCTCAAACGTTGGATTCCCGACGTTGGCTCTCTTGTTGGTCGGCGCATTCCGGGTAATTCCAACTGGGGCGCCGCCCTTGCCGCCTACCTGGTCCAACTGTTGCCTGATGCGGTTGCGAACGCGCCTATCCCGCACAGCGTGCTCGCCGATCAGGTGGGCGCCCTGCTCGCGCTCATCGCCCATGAGATGAGCGGTCAAGAGCCCCACAGCAAGCCTGCCGAGCGATCGTTGCGGGATCGCGTGAGCGACTGCCTCGCCCAGCGCTGCCACGAGCATGGTCTGACCGCCGAAGCTGTTGCCGACTCGCTCGGCATCTCGGTGCGCACACTACATCGAGCGCTGGCGGGATGCCAGCAGACCTTCGCCGATCAGTTGCTCGACGCGAGGATGATCTGTGCGCTGCGGATGCTCGAATCGAAGATTTTCTCGCGGATGACGGTGGGTGAAATTGGACGCCGCGCTGGCTTTGCGGATGCGTCGCACTTCACCCGCGTGATGCGCAGAAGAATGGGTGTTACGCCGCAGCAATTGCGTATGCACAGAGGCACTGATTCGAGCGACACAGCGGCTCGAAATGCCGCTGAAAGCGATGAAGATCAATAGCTTTCCTGCGCGTCCCACGCCACCCATGCAGGCTTGCCTTTTGGCGTCTCTATGCCAAGCGCTGCACTCATTCTGACGAGATCCGCGACCGAGCGCGCGGCCATTTTTCTCATGACCTGAGCTCGATGAATTTTGACGGTGATTTCGCTGAGCTCCAACTGGCTGGCGATTTCCTTGTTCATCAGTCCATCCACGACGAACAGCATCACCTGCTGCTCCCGAGGCTTCAATGAATCGTAGCAAGCGCGTAGCGCGGCTAGCGCCCGTTGGGACGCGAGCCGTTCGTTATCGCAAGCCAACGCATCGGTGACCGCGTCCAGCATGTCCTGGTCGCGGAAAGGCTTAGGGAGAAAGTCCACTGCGCCGGCTTTCATCGCCTTCACCGACATCGCGACGTCGCCATACCCGGTCATGAAGATGATTGGCATCCGAATACCGCTCTTCACGAGTTCATCCTGGAATGCGAGCCCAGTCTCACCGTGCAACCTGACGTCCAGAATCAGGCAACTCGGTACGTCCTCCTTATGGAATGCCGAAAATTCGCGGCAGGACGGGAACGCCTGAGCGGGCAGCCCGATTGAATGCAACAGGTCAACGAGCGCAACGCGCATCGCTTCGTCGTCGTCGATCACGTATACCATCGAGATCAGACCTTCGGCAGGGTTCATGTTCGTAACAGCCGAAACCGGCTCAGCACGCATCTCGTTTTCCCGCACCGGCAGCAACTGTGATACGGCCCAACGCAGACCCGGCGCGCTCAAGACAGTCACTGCTCCCGCGCCCCGTATTGGCAAATGCGACGGCCCCATACTGTGAGAATATTCCTGTCCCCACGGCCTGGATGGTCTGAGCGTGCCATTCATGTCCGAAAATCCGGTCTGCACGCGCCACGGCAAAGGGCGTTTCGTCTCGCTTGCCGGGAAGCCGCTACCGAGCAGCGAAACTTCGTTCCGTAAGGTTATACGAACGTATGATTCACCTGGCCTATCACGTGATCCCCACATCCGATCCAACATTTGTCACCGGAACGCCTCTACGTTACCTTTTATCCGGCACGAATCGATATGGATGGCTCGAACCTTCGACAGGGTTTTCATCGAGGTTTGGACTGAAGTCCGGAGCGGAGAAACTATTATGGATCTGTTGAAGAGCATGCGAATTTTTGAGCGTGTGGCCGATGGCGCAAGCTATACGTTGGCGGCTCGGGAGTTGAACATGAGTACCGGTTCAGTCTCGCGGCTCATTTTCGATCTCGAACAGCATCTAGCCACACGACTCTTGCATCGCACGACGCGGCGGATTGCCTTGACGCCCGCCGGCGAGCGCTATCTGGCGCGTTGCCACTCCATTCTCGAAGCGCTGGACGAGGCAGAGGCTGAAGCCAAATCGATTCACATCAGTCCCACAGGCTGCCTTAGGGTTCACGCCTCCCAATCACTTGCGCAACACTACCTGGTACCTGCAGTGAGATCCTATCGGGAGAGGCATCCGTCCGTGCAAGTTGGGCTGACCCTATCGGACTCTCCGGTCAACCTTCTTGCCAGTGAATTCGACATGGCGGTCGTGGCGACCGGCGTGCTGCGCGATTCGTCGCTCATCGGCACGCGCCTCGGCAGGTCCTACAGTGTGATGTGCGCGTCGCCAAACTATCTCGACGTGCATCCCATGATCAACCGGCTCGCCGACCTTTCGAACCATAGTCTCGTTTGTCTCGCCCCCACGTGGTCGGACAGTGTCGAATTGACGTCGCAAGGGTCAAACGGCTGCGAAACGGTCTCTATCCAACCCGGGCTGTGCATCAGTTCCCAGTCTTCGCTTGCCAATGCCCTCGAACTTGGGATGGGAGTGGGCTTACTGCCGCTACATGCAGCCGTTGATGCGTTCCGCGATGGACGCCTCGTGCACATCCTGCCTGCCTGCCAGTTTGAACATGTTGACATCTACGCACTCTTTGCGTCGAAGATGTTTCTCGACGCAAAGGTGAGAACGTGGGTTGAACATCTGAAAGGCAGTTTTGCTGAATCCAGCAAGAACGATCAACTGGTTCTTTACCACACGAGTGATTTGCAGGTGGCGTGAGCCTGCCGCATACAGTCGGTGCGGCACGGCGATAGCGCCTACCGCGGCTTGCGCTTCATCGAGAGGCCGCGTCTGGTATGGCCGTCTCGCCCCTGCCAGAGACCCAGTTGTGATGATCGCGTCGACGGTCAGTTCGACCATTCTCGAGGTGTCGGACCGTCACCTGAATTTGTAGTCCTTATCACTTTTTGAAATTTAAACCGATCACACTGCAGATCTATCCAATCCGCCACTTGGCAGCCGCAAACGACTGATACTCGGAATCGCAAACGAGTATTTGATCGCCGAAGACTGTGCACGGGCATTTCGCGAAGGAATGGAACCATGAATGCAAAACCGCTCACCGCGGGCAATTGTTGTCCGCAAGATCGCACGAGCCGGGTCCTGATCTGGGTTTTCATCGTGGTCACCGCGCTCTGCTGGGTGGGAATGATCCTGGCAACGCGCGCCACCTATCAGCAGGCAGCGCCACTGCCACTGCAGATGGTCGCGCCCAACCGCGCACCGGTGATGAGCTACGCCGACATCGTCGCGGGCAAGTCGGGATTTCAGCAAGCGGATCTGATGGATTTCGGCAGCCTGTATGGCATGGGCTCCTACTTTGGCGAAGATTTCACCGCCAAGTACCTCGTCGAGCTGGCGAAGGAGGTGCGAAACAATCTGGCGTTATCTCGCTACGGCAAGTCGTTTGACACCGCGACGGCCGATCAGCAGGCAAGCGTCACGCGTACCATGCAGGCACAACTTCAGGGCATCGATCTGAGTCAGCAGCACGTTGTGCTTCCGGACAGCGTGGCTCAGGCGATTCAGGCGCTGCGACCACGCATCAGCGCAGCGCTGCTCAACGACAACTTTGCACAAGGCTATACAGGGGCACGTTCGCTCGACGCATCCACCGCCACGCAAACCGCGAGTTTCATCCTGTATTCGTCGCTCACGACCGTCGCACGCCGGCCCGGCAAGGACTACTCATGGACCATCAACTGGCCGCCCGAGCCCCTGGTCGGTAACTCGCCCACCGCTGCCACGTTCCAGTGGACGTGGATTTCGTTCACGATGATATTTTTCGCGATCGGCGCGATCCTGATGATCTTTCGCCTCTGGATCGAGCCCAAGGCCGGGACCGAAACCTTCGAGCCGGTGCTGCGAGGCTTCAGGGAACCCACGCCCAGCCAGCGTGCGCTCTGGAAGTATTTCCTGGTGGTGGCCGGTGTCCTGCTGGTACAGATCCTCGCGGGTTCGATCATGGCGCACTACTACACCGATCGCACCAGCTTTTACGGCATCGAAGTGGACAAGTGGCTGCCGTTTGCCGCCTTGCGCAGCGTGCACCTGCAGGCGCCGATCGTGTGGATCGGCGTGAGCTGGATCGCCGGGGGCCTCTTCCTCGCACCCTTGATCGGCAAGCGTGAACCTGCCGGGCAGCGTGCGTTGGTGAACCTCATTTTCTGGGTACTGGTAGTCATCGTGGCTGGGGCGCTGATCGGCGACTATCTCGGTGTGATGGGCGTCATCCGTGCACGCTGGTTCTGGTTCGGCAATCAGGGACTGTCGTATCTCGAACTGGGCCGCTTCTGGCAAGTTCTCTTCTTTGCTGGTCTCGCCGTCTGGTGTCTGGTATTGCTCCGTGCATTCTGGCCCACCCTCAAGGCCCTGTTCAGGCAAAGCGGCGGAACGCTCTACGGCCTGTTCCGCATCGAGCATCTTCTCTGGGCCGCCACGCTGAGCGTCACGGTGCTCTATGTATTCGGCATGATTCCGTTCGGCTCGCCCAACCCGTCTTTCTCGATCACCGACTTCTGGCGCTGGTGGGTCGTGCACCTCTGGGTCGAGCTTGCCTTCGAGTTGTTCGCAGCAGCGGTGACCGGCTACTTCCTCATGGCGCTGGAGCTGGTGTCGCGGCAGATGGTTGAGCGCGCAGTGCTGTTCGAATGGATCCTCATTATGGTCGGCGGGGTGCTCGGCACTGGCCATCATATGTACTGGGCAGGCGAACCGAGCCTGTGGGTGAGTTTCGGCAGCATGTTCTCGTTCCTCGAGGTCTTGCCGCTGTTCCTGCTGGTGCTGGAAGCCATCGAGCAGCAGCGTCACATCCAGCACGAAAAGGATTTCCCGTATCGACTTGCCTATCTCTACATTCTCGGCTCTGCATTCTGGAACTTCGTGGGCGCCGGGGTGTTCGGCGGCGGCACGCTCAATGCACCGCTGGTCAACTATTACGAGCATGGCACCTTCCTCACGCTGAACCACGCGCATACGTCGATGTTCGGCGCCTTCGGGTTGCTCGCCATTGGTCTGATCTACATGGTCCTGCGCTATTTGAACGGCCATCGCGCGTGGAGCGACCGCTGCGGCGTATGGGCATTCTGGCTCTACAACGCCGGCCTCGTAATGTGGATCGCGTTGAACTTTTACCCGGTTGGCTGGCCGCAACTGCTGGCGGTTTACACGCACGGCTATGCGTATGCGCGAAGCCTCGAGTTCTACAGCACCACCACCTTCTGGCAGTGGATGCGCATGCCGGGTGACATCGTGTTCGCCGTGGGTGCCCTGATGATGGCCTGGGACTTTATTGTCAAGATTCTCGCGCAGCGCGCAGCGGCCATTGCCGAGGCACCGTCTGCGACGGTCGCATCCGAGCAGTCGCTGTGAGCAGCCTTGACCTGTCGGGCATCGCCCGGAGCGGATCGCAAAATCCGCTCATTTGCTCGTCGCTCGCCGCCTGTGTCCTATCACTGGCGGCCTGCACGAGCACTTCGGATGTCGCCGCCACCGACAAGCCGAATGTGTTTACCGTCACCGCCAGTACGCGGGGCGCTCGACTGTCGTGGGTCAGCGCATATCGAAAGGCCGTCAGCAGCGCCAGTGACTACTGCACCAAACGCGGCATGCAGGTCGGCACCCGGTTGGATTTCATACGCAGCGGGCGCGAACTGGAACAACAAGGAACGGAGTTGACCTTCGAGTGTCACCCGCCATTCTGACCGGCCGGCGGGAATGATTCAGGGGGTTTGACGTGTTCGGGGCAGGGCTATTTGTCACAAATGACCGCGGTCATGACGAGCGGCATGACTTCCCTTACCGTCGCCGGGCCACCCGTTTCGCGAATGCGTTCGCTGACCGCCTCTTTCCCTGCCATGACGACGACACCATAGACGCGATGGGGCGTTTCACCTTCGCTGATTTTCTGGGTGAACATGTCGTCGTTCGGGGAAAAGCCGAAGACGGTCCGCACCTTGAATCCGAGTGCCGTCAAGTTCTGATTCGGCCTGAGCCGGTACGCGTTGACCGAGTTGGCCGACACTTTCATGGGTACAGGATCGATCTCCTTTTCATCGACCAATTGCTCGATGAACGTGTGGGGACCGAGATGGCAATCGAGGCTGGCGCCGATCTCCTGTGCATAAATCGCATTCGAGACGAACGCTGCGCCGAGGGCGAAGCATCGAGGCAAATGAGAGACTTTCACGAGCATCTTCTCCTTGAACAATCGGCTCGCCGGCTCGACCCGCAATAGAAGCTTAAGCGCAAAGCGGTCCGCAACTCAATTGCACAATGGTGTTAGCCGCTTATCCATGTCGATGGAAGAGGCGCGAGCGCCGGCCCGAACGAGTCGCGCATCCAGTCTGATCAAAATCGGTATCCCACCCCCACGAACGTAATCCATGGATTCGCCGTGATTCGCGTCTTGTTCGTGAGCGCAGGCTGTCCATTGGCGGCATAGGCCGTCACTTTCGCATTCGTCTTGAGCGGCAAATAGGTGACCGACGCAGTGGCGTACCAGTTCTTGCTGAAATTGTACGAGGCGCCCGCATTGAACGCTGGATTCCAGGAGGGACTCAAGGAACTCTCGACATGGCTGCCCGGCCCGGCGAACTGCTGCAATGTGCCGCTAAAAGTCGAATTGAGCTCGGTATGTGAATACCATGTGTAATTCACGCCCACGCCCGCAAACGGCCGGAATTTCGACTGCGCATCCCCAAGGTAATACTTCACGAAGAGGATCGGCGGCCATGATCGCGTGGTGGCGAGCGGCTGCAGGTTGCCCAGGTTGAGCCCCGGACCGCTCGGCCCGACTGGCGTCACCCTGCCCTGCGCATAGAGCTTGAGCTTGGGCGGTATGCCGCTCGCCAGATCGAGCGCGATGTGGTCCGTGACGAAATACGTCATCGAGAGTTCGGCGGTGAACGTATTGTGGATCTGCCCGCCCGTGCCCGGCGAAGTATATGTGCCGAACGCTGTGATACTTGTCATGGGTGTCGCCGACGATTGCCCGAAGTCGAGCCACGCCCCGCCCACGCTGGTGATGAGGCTGCCCGCACTCTGGGCCATCGCGCTACTGCATATCGCCCCGGGTATCAGGGCGATACATACGAATTTCTTCACTTTCATTTTGACATGGATTCCGAATTGAATTAAACGGAAGTTTCTGAAAATTCCGTGCAACTGCTTTACAGCTGTTCGATGACGACCGCGCCCGATGTACCGGCTTTGATCGCCTCCAGCAACGCAGACGCTTTGGGCAGGATCTTTTCCGCGTAGAACCGTGCGGTGGCGAGCTTCGCTTGATAGAACTCCGGATCTTCCTGCGCCGCCAGCTTCTGCGACGCCACTGCCGCCGCGCGCGCCATCTGCCAGCCGCCGCACACGTAGCCCACGAGCATCAGATAATCCGCCGAACTGCCGAGTGCTTCGTCGGCGTCTTTGGCGAACGCGCCCAGCATCCAGGCGGTAGCGTCTTCGAGTGCGTGCACAGCCGCAGCGAAACGCGTGCGAATCGATACGACTTGCGCATCGGCGTTGCGCTCCAGTGCGGGCAACACCTCGCGCATCTGCGCAATCAGCGCTACCATCGCCGCGCCGCGATCGGCCGCCAGCTTGCGGCCGGCCAGATCGGCCGCCTGAATGCCGGTCGTGCCTTCGTAGATCGTCGCGATGCGCGCGTCGCGCAGGAACTGGCAAGCGCCCGTTTCTTCGATGTAGCCCATGCCGCCATGCACCTGCACTCCCATCGACGCGATCTCGACACCCAGTTCGGTACACCAGCCCTTGAGCACCGGGATCAGCAGATCGATGCGAGCCTGGTGACGCGCGCGCTCGTCGCCGTCGGGATGCCGGTGCGCACGATCCATGTCGCTTGCCATCACGTAGGCAAAGGCCCGCATCGCTTCGACCTGCGCCTTCATCGTCATCAGCATGCGGCGCACGTCCGGGTGATGCACGATCGCCACCGCGTTGGGCGACTTGCCGCTCGCGAGGCGCCCCTGCACGCGTTCCTTCGCGTATTCGCGGGCCTGCTGCCAGGCGCGCTCCGCCATCGCGAGGCCCTGGATACCCACCTTCTGGCGCGCTTCGTTCATCATCGTGAACATGTGCGCCAGTCCCTTGTTCTCCTGGCCGACCAGGTAACCGATCGCGCCGCCGTTTTCGCCGAAGCTCATCACGCAAGTCGGGCTCGCATGAATGCCGAGCTTGTGCTCAAGAGAGATGCAGCGCACGTCGTTGTTGGCGCCGGGCGTGCCGTCGTCGTTCAGCAGGAACTTGGGTACGAGGAAGAGCGAGATGCCGCGCACGCCTTCGGGCGCGTCAGGAAGGCGCGCGAGCACGAGGTGGATCACGTTGCCGGTCATGTCGTGATCGCCCCACGTGATGAAGATCTTCTGGCCATGGATACGATAGTGCTTCCCCTCAGGCACGGCTTTCGTGCGCACCGCCGCGAGGTCCGAGCCGGCTTGCGGCTCCGTCAAGTTCATCGTGCCGGTCCATTCGCCGCTCACGAGGTTCGGCAAATAGCGCTCCTTCAGCGCTTGCGAGCCGTGCAGGCGGATCGCTTCCGTTGCGCCCGCCGTGAGCATCGGGCACAGCGCGAATGACATGTTCGATGAATTCCACATCTCCACCGCGGCTGCATGTATCAGTTCTGGCAAGCCCTGTCCGCCGAAATCCGGGTCTCCGGCGAGGCCGCACCAGCCGCCCGAAACGTACTGCTCATAGGCACGCGCGAATCCGTCGGCAGCAGCCACACCATGCCCGGTCAGGCGCGCACCCTGCGCGTCGCCCGGCTTGTTGAGGGGATCGAGCACTTCGGTCGCAAACTTCGCCGCCTCGTCGAGCACGGCATCGGCGAGCTCCGGCGAGACGTCATCGAAACCGGGCAATTCCGCGATCGCCTCGAGGCCAGCCAGTTCGTTCATCACAAAGCGCATGTCGCGCAGGGGGGCAATATAGGTCGTCATGGTCGGCTCCTTCGTCAGCCTTGCTGCAGTTTGTCCAGTTCGCGCGAGAGTTCGGGCAGCACCTCGAAAAGGTCGCCGACGATCCAGTAATCGCAGACCTGGAAGATCGGCGCTTCCTCATCCTTGTTGATCGCAACGATCACCTTCGAGTCCTTCATGCCGGCCAGATGCTGGATCGCACCGAAATGCCCACCGCGACGTAGAGTTGCGGCGCGATCACCTTGCCGGTCTGCCCCACCTGATAGTCGTTGGGCACGAACCCCGCGTCGACCGCCGCACGCGAAGCGCCCACCGCTGCGCCAAGCTTGCCGGCGATATCTTCGAGCAGTGCAAAGTTCTCTCCGGACGCCATCCCGCGTCCGCCTGAAACCACGCGTCGCGCAGCGGTCAGCTCCGGCCGCTCGGAGCGTGTCAGTTGCTGGCTCACGAAACGGGCACCGGGCATTTCAGGCGCCGGCTCCAGCGGTTCGACTGCAGCGCCGTGCGCAGCGTTTCCTGGCAGCCCTGCACGCCGCAGGACACCGCAATCACTTCCGTCGCGGCGCCGGCATCTTTCAGGCGAACGGCCTCCTCCACGCTGATCTCGTCGAAGGGGTTCATCGAGAACTTCACGTTTGCGACATCCGCACCGCTGCCGTCGGATTTCACGCGCACTCTTCCGTTTGCATCGACGACGCGCTTGACTGGTACAAGTACTTTCATTGCCTGCTCCGCTCCTTTAGATCGTGCCAATCGTTTGGATAACGAACTGTTCTCCGTGCTTCACACGCTGGGGCCTTGTGCGCTGCAACGTAATTCGTCGCGCTCAACCGCACCCGCTTCGTAGCAGTTGGGCTATCATTTTTCCGTCCGCTTCATTAGATGCCATGGTCTCTCAGGCTGACGCGGTGCAATATCCCCCATACAGGGGTGACCCATCGAAAAAAAGGGGACGCAGCTGGGGCGAACCCGCTGACACGGAGCAGCCCATGCACGTGACCGAAGCGTCAGGAGCGGTGACTGGAGGGGCATTCGCGGCCAGACCTCCACTTTTGCTCGCGACGAAGATTTTTCCGCCCCGGCTGCCCGCGGGCCTGATCGACCGTCCGCGTCTGGTCTGCCTCGCCGGGGAGGCCGAGAACAAACGTCTCACCGTCATCAAGGCCCCGGCGGGCTTCGGCAAGACCTCGCTTGCGCTGACCTGGCTCGAGCGCTTGCGCAGGGAGGGTGTTCTGGTGGCGTGGCTGTCGCTCGACAGCGAAGACGACGAGCCCGCGCGCTTCCTCTATCACCTCGCGCAGGCCCTGCAGCAGGCGTGCGACAACGTCGGCGCGTCGGCCATCGGGCTCACGACAGCGGCGTCGCTGGTGCCCGCGCAGGCGATCGTCTCGACGCTCATCAACGAGCTCGTCGAGGTCGCCGACGAGGTCTGCATCTTCCTTGACGACTTCCATTTGATCAGCCTGCCGGCCATCCACGACGCGGTGTCGTTTCTGGTCGAAAACGCGCCGTCGCACGTCCACGTGGTGATCTGCACCCGCACCGACCCGCCGCTGCCGCTCGGTCGCCTGCGAGCCCGCAACAGCCTGCTGGAGCTCGACGCCTCCACGTTGCGCTTCGACTTCGACGAAACGCGAAGCTTTGTCGAGCACGAATGCCCGGGCAAGCTGCATGCATCCAGCATCAAGTCGCTCTTTACCCGCACCGAGGGATGGGCCGCCGCATTGCGCATTTCCGCGTCGGTGCTGGCGCGCGCCGCTCATAAGCCGTATGCGGAGGTCGCGCCGGCCTCGGGCGCATCGCGCCCGTTTGCGGCCTATCTGGAGGACATGGTCAAGCGCCTGCCGGGCGGCATGGTCGAGTTCATGCTGCGCACCTCGATACTCGAGCGGCTGAGCGCGCCGCTGTGCGAGGCGCTCACCGGCGTCAGGACGAGCCAGGCCATGCTGGAGTCGGTCGCCGCGCGCCAGTTGCTGCTCGAACCGCTCGATCTCGACGGCAGCTGGTTCCGCTTCCATCATCTGATGGGCGAATACCTGCACCGTCGCCTACAAACGCAGCACCGCGACGAGGTCGCCGACCTGCATCGCCGCGCCTGCCAGTGGTACGCGCAGGAGGCGCAATGGACCGACGCGGTCAGGCATGCCATCGCCGCGGGAGATACG
This sequence comes from Paraburkholderia sp. BR13444, assembly GCF_040948755.1. Classification (NCBI taxonomy): domain Bacteria; kingdom Pseudomonadati; phylum Pseudomonadota; class Betaproteobacteria; order Burkholderiales; family Burkholderiaceae; genus Paraburkholderia; species Paraburkholderia sp. BR13444. The sequence continues at coordinate 74,161 of NZ_JBFPKM010000011.1, forward strand.
GAAGAGGCGGTCTCGCTGATCGGCCGCTGCGCCATGGCGCTGGTGACGAAAGGCGACCTGCTCACGCTGCTCGGCTGGCAGCGGCAGTTCCCGGCGCACCTGATGCGCTCGCAGATCAAGGTCACGCTCGCCATCGCCTGGGGCATGGCGCTTGCCATGCGCTTCGGCGAAGCGCTCGCCATGCTCGACACGATCGAGAAAGACGCCGATGCGTCGGGCGCTGATGCATCGACCGATTCCGAGCCAGTTCATTGGGAATGCCAGGCAATCCGCTCCGTCGTAGCCGCCCTTCAGGACGACGCGCACGCCTGCCTCGCGCTTGCGCAAACCTGCCTCGAACGGCCATCGACCGATATCTGGACCACCAACGTGGTCTCCAACGTCGTGCGCTTCGCGCACTGGAAAACGGGCAATCTGGAAGCGCTCTACGCGGTGCCATGGGTTCCGTATTCGATCGAGGAAGATTCGCGCAACGTGTTCGCGTCGGTCTACCGGCTCACGCTGCTGGGCCACGTGGAGATGCAGCAACTGCACTTCCCGCTGGCCGAGCGCTATTTTCAGGGAGCCATGCGGCTCGCGGAGCAGCATGCCGGCCCAAAGTCCATCGCCGTCGCACAGGTCGCGCCGATGATCGGGCAGCTGCGCTACGAGCAAGGCCGGCTGGACGAAGCCGAGGCGCTGGTGAGCGACCTGATGCCCGTGATCGACGCGGCCGTGCTGCTCGACAGCGCCCTGATGGCCTACCGGATGCTGATCCGCACCGCCGGGGCGCGTTCGGAAACCGTGCAGGCCTATGCGTTGATCGATCGGGCGCAGGCATTGGCCTACGCGCGCAAATGGGACCGCCTGAGCGCCGGCGCCCTCGTCGAACGCACGCGGCTCAACCTCGCCGAAGGCCGCATCGTGGAAGCCGCGGCCAGCGTGGCGCAGCTCGACCGGCTTGCGGATGCGGCCAGCGCTGCCGCAACGTCCGCGGCTCCCGAGATCGCCACCTACCGTGGGCTCGCGCGCGCGTATCTCGCGATGGAACAGGGCCGCACGCAGGACGCCGCCGACACATTGACGGCCTCTCTGCAAGCCATCGAGTGCCGGCACGGCTGCTATCTCGCGCTGCGCCTGCGCACGGTGCTCGCGCTCGTCTGGATGGCGGCAGGCGAGCGCGCGCGGGCCGTCGAGACCTTCCGCCAAGTCTTGAAGGCCGCGGCGCCCGCGGGGCTCTACCAGTCCATCGTCGATCAGGGGCCGCAGATCGTGCCGTTGCTCCAGGCCGTGCGCGACGCGCTGCGCGGCGAGGCGCAAGCGAAGGCGCTGCTGGCCTACGTCGATCGTCTGCTGGACGGCAGCCGCGCACTGTACCAGCCAGGCGACACGCGCGCGCGCAATGCGGAGCGCGAGGCGCTCAGTGCACGCGAGCGCGACATCATCGGGCTGATTGCGCACGGCCAGTCGAACAAGGAAATCGCGCGCACGCTCGGCATCGCGCCGGAGACCGTCAAATCGCACGTGAAGAGCATCTTCGTGAAGCTCTCGGTGGACAAGCGCGCGCAGGCGGTGGCGCGGGCGCAATCGTTGGGGTTGGTCGGGAGCGTCTGAATCGTGCGGCGCGTCACGTCACAATGACGAGCGCGAGCCCATGCAGGAACACGCCGACCATCCCGCCCACCAGCGTGCCGTTGATCCGCACATATTGCAGATCGCGGCCGATCTCCGCCTCGATCTTGCTGCTGACCTCCTGCGCGTTCCAGCCCTTCACGACGTCGGTGATCAGCGCCGAGAGTCGATGGCGATAGCGCACCACCAGCTCGCGCGCCAGTTCCAGCCACCACGCGTTGAGCTTGTGCTGGATCGCGCTCTCCTCGCTCACGCTCTTGCCGAGCGTTGCGAGCACGCCTGCCAGCGCGCCGCGCACGATGGAATCGTCACGTTCGACATCGGCGATCACGCGCGCGCGCACGTGATCCAGCAAGCGCTGTGCATAGGCCTCGTTTCTGAAATGGCGGAGACAGTCGCGCATCAGCGACCGGCCAAAACGCCGGTACACGGGCGAACGCTGTAACTGGACGATCAGGTCCTGCACCGCTTCGTCGAACTGGTGTCGAAGCTCGTGCTCCGGGCTCGCCGCCACTTCATGCAGCAGCGCGACGATGCCCTCGACGAACTTCCTCACGATATACGCGTCGAGCGGCGCGGGCGTGTAGCGCGACGCTTCGCTGAACTTGGCCTTGATGAGGTCCACGTTGGCTGCGAGCCATTGCTCCAGTCCTGCCAGCCCCCGGTCCAGCAGCGGCTGGTGACGATTGCCTTCGGTCAGGACCTCGAGGACCTCGCCGATGGCGCGGGAAACGTCGAGCGTGCGCAGTTGCGGCGTGGCCACGCGCTCGAAGAATTGCTCGACCTGTGTGTCGTCGATGCCGTTCAGCAGGCGCGGCAGCGAGTCAGCCACCACGTCGCCGACGGCGCGGCTGTTGCGCGGCTCGGCGAGCCACACGGCCAGCGCCTGCGCGGCGTTATGACCGCTCAGGCGGCCTATGATGAGCTCGGGCGCAAGGAAATTGGCCTCGACGAACTTGCCGAGGCTCTCCGCAATGCGCTGCTGGTTTTGTGGAATGATCGCGCTATGCGGAACCGGCAGGCCGAACGGCCGCCGGAACAGCGCGACCACCGCATACCAGTCGGCGATGGCACCCACCGTGCCGGCTTCAGCGAATGCCCTGAGCCAGGGAAGCCCGGCCAGCCACGGATATTTCGCCTGCAGGAAAACGCATGCGAGCAGCACCGCGAACACGACCGCGAGCAGACCTGTCGCGGTGCGCTGCATGCGTTTGAGACGCAGCGTCTTGCGCTCTACCAGTGCCTGGTCAGCCGCATTCAGCGGGCTTTCTTCGCCGTCGGTCATCGCGCTGACTTGTTCGCTGACTGACTCGTTCACGCCAGTTCCTCGCGCAGGAAACGGCGCACCACAGGCGCGACTTCCTTCGCACGCGCGATCAGGAACAGATGGCCGTCGTCGATCACGTAGAGCGTCGAGTTGCGGATGCGGGCCGCGAGGATTTTCGCGTTGGTCAGCGGCACGATGGGGTCGTCGTTGCCGTGCATCACGAGCGTGGGCTGACGCAGCGCACCGAGCCACGGCAGGCTGGTCCAGCCGGACGCGGCCAGCAGCTGATAGAGGTAGCCTCGGCCGCGCGGCGGATGGATATGGCGGCTATGCTCCTCCAGCAACCTGGGATCGCGCCGGTAAGCACCGCCATAAATCTCGGCGCCCACCTCCTTCATATAGCTGCGGTCGGTGTAGCGGCGCGGTCCGATCATCTTCGCGAGCACCGAGAGCCGCGCCGGCACCATGACGACGCCCGGCGACGTCGCCGCAAGAATGAGCCTGCGGCAACGCGTGGGGTAGAGACGCGCGAACTGCTGCGCGAGCGCCCCGCCCCACGAAACCCCGAGCACATCGACCGGACCGTCGTAGCCAAGCCGCGTCAGGAGCTTGTCCGCGAGCACGGAAAGCGTCGAGAAGCGGTACGGCACGAGCGGCACGGGCGATCCACCGACACCGGGCACGTCAAAGATGACGACGCCCACGTCCTCCAGCGCCTCGACGAACGGCTCCACCAGCTCGAGATTCGCGCCGATGCCGTTGAAGAGGAGCAGCGGCGGGGAAGCGTCGCTTCCGTGACGGACGCCCACGCGCAGGACCTGACCGTCAATGTCGACGGTCTGGATCTGCATGCTGGCCGGGCCACCGCTCGAATCGGGACTGCAAGCCTCTGCTCTCATCTGCTCGACCTCTTGCACGGGTGTGTCGCTGCGGGACGCGTCATTGGAAACGTCGGCGTTTGCATCGCCGTACCCTCTTACTTCTTCGGCTGCAGGAGCGCCTTCAGCTCCTCGACGTGCTCGGCCACACGCTTCGTCACGACCGCGATGCTGTCCGACTGCGCACGGTAAGCCGTATCCGCGAGTTCCTGCATGTCGACGAGCGCCTTATGCAGCGCCTGCTGCACGACTTCGCCGGCATTCGCACCCGGCGCCGCGCCTTGCGCGCCCAGCTTCGCCACGAGCGACTGCAGCTCGGTCATGGTCGTGCGCAGGATCTCGGCCTGCTTCAGACCAAGCGACTGCACGCCCGCGAGCGCCGCGTTGTTGGCCTGGGCCAGCGCCTCGATGTCCTTGCGGCGCGATTCGAGAATAGCGGCCACATCGACACCCGGCAGCTTGAACTGGCCGAGAACCTTCGTGTATTCGGCGAAAAGATGAGTCGGATTGGTAGATTCCATAACTAAAGCTCCATTAGTACTGCGTTGAAAAAACAATGCACAGCGTAAGAACGACGGGTCGTATATCAGGCCTCGGTCACGTACGTTCCCGGTGCGTCGGCGAGCGCAGCGTGACGCTCGTTGCCAAGCGATGCCGGCGCGCTGCGGCGCTCGCCCGAGCGGCTGGCCAGCCACTCGCGCCAGTTGCCCCACCACGAGTCCTTTTCGGGCGTGGCGCTTGCGAGCCACGCATCCGCATCCGCAGGCAGTTCCGGGTTCATGAAGTACTTCGCCTTCGGATTGCCCGGCGGGTTGATCAGGCTCTGGATATGACCGCTCGAGCTGAGCACGAAGCGTGTCTTGCCGCCGAACGTCCGCGCCGTGTTGTAAACACCCTTCCACGGCGTGATGTGATCCGTCATGCCCGCCACCACGTAGGTGTCGCACGTGACCTCGGAGAGATCGATCGGCGTATCGAGCACCGTAAGCGCGTGGCGCTTGCTGAACAGGTTGCCCGTGAAAATGTCGAGCAGCTGGCCGTGAAAGCGCGCGGGCAAGCGGGTCGTATCGTTGTTCCAGTAGAGGATGTCGAACGCGGGCGGCGCCTTGCCCAGCAGGTAATTGTTGACCCAGTAATTCCACACCAGATCGTTGGGCCGCATCCACGCGAACACGCGCCCCATCTCCTCGCCCGCGAGCACGCCGCGCGCAAGGCTGTTCTGCTTGGCCGCCGCAATCGCTTCGGGCGTGCAGAAAAGGCCAAGCTGCGAATCGGCGGTGCTGTCCAGCACGGCGACCATCAGCGTGGTGGCGTTGACCGTCTTTTCGCCGCGGCTCGCGAGATGGCCGAGCAGCGCCGAGATCGTCATCGCGCCGGAACATGCGCCGTGCAGGTTCACGTCTTCGCTGCCGGTGATGTCGCGCACCGCCTCGATGGCCTCCAGCAGCGCCGAGACATACGTATCCATGTCCCAGTGGCTCTGGGCCGCCGTGGGATTGCGCCAGCTCACCGCGAACACCTGGAACTCGTTCTTCACGAGGTAGTCGACCATGCTCTTGCCTTCGGAGAGGTCGAACACGTAGAACTTGTTGATCTGCGGCGGCACGATCAATTGCGGACGGCCATAGACCTGCTCCGTGGCCGGCTTGTACTGAATCAGCTCCAGCACTTCGTTGCGAAACACCACCGCGCCCGGCGAAGTGCCGAGGTTCTTGCCCACCTCGAAGGCGCTCTTGTCCACCTGAGCGGGCATGCCCTGATTCTTCAGCATGTCGAACATGGCGTTCTTCAGGCCACCAATCAGGCTCGCGCCGCCCGAATCGACGACCTTCTTGAGCGCCGCCGGGTTGCCGAGCAGCGTGTTCGTGGGCGAAAGCGCATCGGTGAAGAGCGACATCACGAATTGCGCGCGCTCCTTGCTCTTCGGGTCCAGTGCCGATCGGTCGACAAAACCGCTCAGGGCGTCGCGCCATACCAGATAGCCCTGCAGCGCCATGCGATACCACGTGTTGTCCTGCCACGCGGGGTCGGCGAAACGTTTGTCGCCTGCGGGCGGCATGCTTTTCGCATTGCCGCCCAGCACGGCCAGCAGATTACGCACGAGCGCCGCTTCCTGTTCGACCAGCAGCGCGGGCTGCCGCACGGCCTGGGCGCCGATCTGCTGCGCCGTGGCCAGGATATCGCACGGCCGCAGCCCGACAAACGGATTGGGGCCGAGCATGCCTTCCGTTGCCGACGCCGAGATATCGTCGATCTGTTCGTTATGCGAATTGTCTTTCGGGATTGCAGCCATTTTCCTGCTCCTTATCCGACGCATTGTGCGTCCTTGAACGCCCGAACTACGCCACGAGCATCGCGAGGGTCTCGGCGACCAGCGCGGGCTTGTCTTCGCCTTCGATCTGCAGTTCGTTCATCGTCTTGACGATGATGCGCCCGCCGCTCTTCTTCTCCACCGACACCAGGCTCACCCGGTTGCGCACCCGGGCGCCCGCCTTCACCGGCGTCATGAAGCGCACCTTGTCCAGCCCATAGTTCAGGCCCGCCGACGCGTCTTCCGGAATCAGGCCGATCTCCATGGCGAGCGCGGCCAGCAGCGAAAGCGTCAGATAGCCGTGCGCGATCGTGCCGCCAAACGGACTCTCGCGTCTGGCGCGCTCGACGTCCACGTGAATCCATTGCCGGTCGCCCGTGCAGTGTGCAAATGCGTCAATGCGTGCCTGATCGACGACGACCCAATCCGATGCGCCCAACTCGCGGCCCACGAATTCGTCGATCGTGGCGATGCTGTATCCCTTGATGCTCATGGTGAATATTCCTCTTTTAACCTTCTCAATGACCGATCAGGCGAACTGCTCGCGCAGCCACTTCTTGTCGATCTTCCCGACGCTCGTCTTCTTCAGTGCATCGACGAACTTGACGATCTGCGGCACGGCGTACTTCGAGATCCGGCCCGACGTGGCGAACGTCATAACGTGCTGCTTGATGTCGTTCTCGCTGGCTTTGGCGCCGGGCTTGAGCACGACGAGCGCCACGGGACGCTCGCCCCACTTCTCGTCCTTGATGCCGATGACCGCCACTTCGGCCGCGGCTGCATGCAGCGAAATCAGGCTTTCGATCTCGAGCGAGGACACCCACTCGCCGCCCGACTTGATCACGTCCTTGATGCGGTCGGTAATCTGCAGATTGCCGGTCGGATCGATATTGGCGATGTCCTGCGTATGCAGATAGCCGCCCGCCCAGAGCTGCTGCGAGGCCTCGGGATTCTTCAGGTATCCCTGCGTGAGCCAGGGGGTGCGCACGACGATCTCGCCACTGGCCTTGCCGTCGCGCGGGAGGTCGTTCATCTCCTCGTCGACGATGCGCAGATCGACGAGCGGAACGGAGAAGCCCGTCTTGCAGCGCAGGCGCACCTGCTCGTCGAGATCGACCGCCTCGCTGCCCATCGGCAGTTGTGCGAGGCTCAGCACGGGGCCCGTCTCGGACATGCCGTAGCCGGCGAAGATGTCGATGCCGCGTTCGAGCGCGCTGCGCGCAAGGCCCTGCGGCAAGGCTCCGCCGCCAATCACGATCTTCCACTTGCTTAAGTCGACCGACTCGGACTCGGCGTTGTTGAGCAGCATGTGCAAAATCGTGCTCACGCAGTGCGAGAACGTGACGCCTTCGTCGCGCACCAGGTGCAGCAGGCGGTCCGGCATGTAGCGGCCTGGATAAACCTGCTTCACGCCCATGACCGTCGCGATATAGGGCATGCCCCACGCGTGCACATGGAACATCGGCGTGAGCGGCATGTACACGTCGCCGCGATGGAAGCGCTGACCGGACACGGGACTCGCCAGCGCCGCCATCAGCGTGAGCGTATGCAGCACGAGTTGACGATGCGAAAAGTAGACGCCTTTCGGCAGGCCGGTCGTGCCCGTCGTGTAGAACGTCGTGGCGCGGGTGTTCTCGTCGAAATCGGGAAAGTCGTAGTGCGCTTCGCTCTGCGCCAGCATCGCTTCGTATTCCGCCACGAAGTCGATCGAATGTGCGGCGGCCACACTGTCCGGCTCGTCGATATAGACGAAGGTGTGCACGTTCTTGAGCTTGTCCTTGATCGATTCGACGACCGGCAGAAAGTCGGTGTGCACGAGCAGCACCTCGGCGCCGGCATGGTCGATCGTATACGCGATTTCATCGGGGGAAAGACGCACATTGACCGTCTGCAGCACGGCGCCCATCATCGGCACGGCGAAGTAGCACTCCAGATAGCGATGGCTGTCCCAGTCCATCACAGCGACCGTGGTGCCATGCTGCACCCCTAGCCCCTTCAGGCCGCTGGCGAGGCGCGCGATGCGCTCACGAAGCGTCGAATAGGTCATCCGCAGCTGCCCGCGGTAGACGATCTCCTGGTCCAGCGCCTGAACGCATGGCGTATGCAGCAGTTGCTTGATCAACAGCGGATAGGCATGGGCCGAAGTCGCCGCTTTCTGCACGTCGTCCTGCATCAATCTCTCCTTGAGTCTGGTAGTGGATGGCGGGCTGGCACAGATTTGTCGTACTACTTGGTGGACAGTGACATCCCGAATGACGTCATCTTCGGCTCAGACAAGGGGGCGGAACATCCCCTGAACGGGGGGAGCGAGGGGGTGAGGCGAGGAAAGAAAGGGGCGGACGAGGGCACCCCATGGGGGACGCGCGCGCAGACGTGCCGCTGTGCGTGGCGGCACCCGCGAGGATTTCAACGGGATTCAGGGATTCGGAAGACGTTCTCAGTCGAGTGGGCGCTTCCGCGTGCCCGACTCTGCTCGCTGGACGAGATCCGTCAGGAGCCACTTCGCGACCAGTTCCGGTCGGTCCATCCCGACCGAAGCGAATTTGACCTCGCCTTCGTAATAGACAATGACTGACCCGGTCATCACCCGATACGTGCCGCTGTGCCTTGCGCCGTCGACAATGGCTTCTACGGAATTCAGGGATTCGTAAGCTTGTGGGCTCATGCTGGGAGTTCGATGCAAAAAAACTTAACGCAGCCAACCGGCGCAATTTCGTCAATGATCGGTAAACCAATGCAGTTGTAGGAGCCGCAATGCCCCCAGGACCAAGTTGCCAAAAGGCCCGACTCACTGGTTCGTTCTTCGGAGAATCTAGGGTAGCGTCGTCCCGAGCGAATAATCGTCCCACGGGAGCCATAACGCGCTGCTAACATCCAAGTGTTTTGCGTATACCAGTGCGTATACCATCATTATCTAAATCAATTTTCTCGTTACGTTTCAGTCGCTTATTGCTTTAATTCGAGTCCTCTCCTGCACCACAAGTTGTTCCGGCGTAAGCCGGTAGTTCGAGAAACCCCGTAAGGTCTTACGGGGGTTTTTTGTTATTCACGGCTCCGTTGGGTTCCGCTGATTCCGGATGAAGATGCAACACGAACACATCGTGCCGCTACCAAGGCAAGCGGTTGCGTTGTTGAACGAACTTGAGACGCTCACGGGCCGCGGCGACTATGTCTTTCCCTCGCCCGCACCGCAGAAACGCCGCATTTGCACCGTGACGCTTTGAGCAAGGCGCTGCGAGAAATGGGCTTTCAGGGAAAGCACGCGGCGCACGGATTCCGCGATATGCTTCGCACGGTGGGAAGGAACGCTTGGGCAAGACATCGACATTCTGGAGGCGCAACTTGCGCACGCAAAACGCGGGGATGTTCAGAAGGCTTATGACAGGACAACGTTCGACGAAGATCGTTGCCGTGTTATGCAGGAGTGGGCTGATTACATTGACCGGATTTGCGATCTAACGGCCTAGTTCGTCGCTGCTTGGATTGCCGATTCCTTCTCCGCTTATCTACTGCTGGGTCGCCCCAATTGGTCATCCCCACAATGGATCTCCAGAACTCAAAGCACTCTCGCGGGCGTCCGAATGGCCGCGTCACTTGTCGCCGCAGTTCTCGCCACGGAGTCCAAACCGTCTTTATTTCGGCCGCTCACGTCTCGAGGGATTTGCCGCTTCTTAGCGCCTGAATTCTCTGGCGGCAGTAGCTTGGCGATCGGGCGTGCGTCAGCCCAGTTCTGAACCTCATGTGCGAGCCATCCCACCCTCCGGCCGGAAAGCAATCGTGGTTCGGGGAACGTTTTCTCGCGTACCAGTTGCTGTACGGTCGTCGGTGACAGAGAGAGTGCCTCTGCCACTTCTTTTAGAGAGAGACAGATCTTCATTGCGACTTTGCCTTCGTCTGTTACCGTTGGTTCCGGACTGCACTGAGGCGTCGTCAACATGAACGAACGGAGGATTGATCTGCGAGCGATTCATCGTTACGGTTGAGCACGTACATCGGAATTTAATTGGCGGCACTAATTGTGGCAAATGCCCTCAGAGAAAGAAAATTCTGTTTGCCAGCGCAGCCACCAAGCGATTCGCTTCCCGAAAGTTCCGCAGAGAGCCGCTTGCTAGACGACGCTGAGCCGGAAACTTCTCAATGCCTGCTGCTTAGCGTTGATCCTTCTCATTTGAAGTTCGATGGAGATTGGATCCGGCCGGTGTAACGGGAAGTGGAATGCTTCACGCGATGCCCCGCTGATATCTGATCTCGCCCCACTGCCGAACACCCGCGCAATGGTTACATGCGTGCTACTTCTTTGGGGGATATGCCGCCGCAATCGCTTCCAGGCGATGTGACAGTTGCCCCAGCCATTCGCGACGCTCGCTGTCGTAGGTATGGCGGTTATAGACGCCGATGATGCCAGGCTGAACATGCCCGAGGACTGCCTCGGCAATTTCGTTTGGGCATCCAAGGGTCGCAAGCAGCGTCCGGGTTGTGCGTCGAAGATCATGAGCTGACCAATGCGTGACGGGTAAACGAGGCCGATCATGGTTCGGAGCAATCTTGCAGTACGGCTGATGGTAGTAGACGCCGTGCTGGACCACGGTCTGATCCATCGCCACCCCACGCGAGGAAGGAAATAGGACCGTTCCCTTGGCCTGATCGAGGCGTCGCCGCACGATTACTTCGGCGCGGCCTATGAGCGGCACGCGCAGATCCGTTGCTTTCTCGTTATGTAGCACTTTGGTCTTTTGCTTGGGGATCGTCCACCAAAGACCGTCGCCTTCGTCTGCGATCTCCGTGCTCTCCATACTGACGATCTCGCCTCCCCGCGTGCCTGTCCAGAGGTAGAGCGTCAACGCATCAGCGACAGTCAGACTGAAATTCGGCAACCACCGAATCAATGTGCCGAGCTCGTCTACCGATAGCACCCTTTTCTGTGTCCCGGTGTATTTGCCTTCAATCTTGCGCCCTTTGCTCTTCAGTTGCCCTCGTAGAACTTCCTTCCACCAATTCGCGGTGTTTTCAGGAAGACGACCGGCATCTAGCGCGTAACGCCAGGCATTACCGAGCTCCATGCGAAGGCGTGCAGCGAGAACAGGCGTCGAACGATATGACTCCAGGAAATCGAAAGCTTGGGCGCGCGTGACAGCAATTGCCCGCGTATCCGCAACCGGCCCTAACATCGCCCTGAATATACGTGCGACCTCGGTCGCGCCCTTTGCCTTTCGATTGAGCTCTACATATCCCTGCAGATAGTCGCGGCACAACTGTCTAACGGTGTAATCACCTGGCGATGGGCGATTGGCCTCATTTTCCTGCTTTCGACGCAGCGCGGAGAGTTCCGCACCGGAGTCCCTCTCGATACGGCTCTTCTCCCACGCAGCGATAGCTGCGGCAAACGACATTGCCGGCCATTCACCAAGCTTCACTTGCCGCATGCGGCTGTCGATTGGCGACTTGTAGCGGTACGTCCACGATTTGCGGCTCGCCGAAGCTTGGAGTCTTAGTCCTGGAAACCCCTCAAAGGTCATGTGCTCGCCACTGGGCAGCTTAGCTGCGACACGTGCATCAAAGCGCATACTTCCCTCGGCGTAGGTTTTTCTGAGAGAAGCATACTCGGCGTAGGTTTGCAGCACAATGCAGCAAAAGCCTACGCCAAAGTAGCGAGTTTAGTCGCACACAGAAAAGCGTTGACGTGCCAATTGAGCTAGCTATTCCGATTTTTTTTCTTTTTTATTCAGATACTTGAAGCATCCATTGGCTCACTACGGACGAAACCGGACAGGTCTCGACTTGCTTCTATTCGTTCTCGTCGAAGTAATGCCCGAACTTCAGCTGCTTCGTGCGGATATAGCGCTCGTTTTCCTCGCGCATCGGAATCGCGAGCGCGACGCGCTCGCACACCGGAATGCCGTGCTTCGACAGCGTGTCGAACTTCTCGGGATTGTTGCTCATCAGCCGCACCGACGTGACCTTCAGCGTGCGCAGGATGCCCGCGGCCGAATCGTATTCGCGTGAATCGTCGGGCAAGCCGAGATCGAGGTTGGCTTCGACGGTATCGCGCCCCTGCTCCTGCAACGCATACGCGCGGATCTTGTTCGACAGGCCGATGCCGCGTCCTTCGTGGCCGCGCAGATACAGCAGCACGCCGCAACCCTCAGCCGCGATATAGCGCAGCGCGAGGTCTAGCTGCTCGCCGCAGTCGCAGCGATAGGAGCCGAGCACGTCGCCCGTCAGACATTCCGAATGCAGGCGCGTCAACACGGACGACTGGTTGGCGACATCGCCCATTACGAGCGCGAGATGTTCGGCGCCGCTTTCGAGCACGCGAAACACATAGGAAGTGAACGTGCCATAGCGCGTGGGTAGCGTGGCGGTGGCGTCGAGAACGACGCATTCGCCGGTGACGGCGCTGTCCGCTGCGGGCGATGAATCCTGAGACGTGAGCATGGCGTTAAGCAATGGTGCAGGCATGAACCCGGCGAGCCGGGGATAAGGTGTGGACTGCGAGTTTACCGCTAATCCGCATGCCGCACCCGGATGCCCCTTCACGAGCACGGAACGCAGCCCCCCGCGACAACGGCTGGCGCCCCACGACGGGACCGGCAAGTCCGTGCGAATCTGGCCGATCCAGCGCGCATCGTCCGGCGTGCCAGAGGTATTCCCGGTGTACCGCGGGCGAACCTCGCGCCTATACTGGAATCGCCTGTCCCTCACGACAGCGCGCCACTTCGGCGTGCTGCATTGCGAAACGGAGCCGCTCCATGTCAAGCGTTGCACAGCTTCTCAAAACGAAACCGAACCCCTCCAACGTCTACACGATTGGCGCCGACGACTCCGTCTATGAGGCGATCCGGTTGATGGCCGAGAAGGGTATCGGCGCGCTGGTGGTGACCGACGGCGACAGCATCGCCGGCATCATCACGGAGCGCGACTATGCTCGCAAGGTGGTGCTGATGGACCGGTCGTCGAAGGCGACGCCGGTACGCGACATCATGACAAAGGCGGTGCGCTTCGTTCGCCCCGACCAGACGACCGAAGAGTGCATGGCGCTGATGACCGAGCGGCGCATGCGTCACCTGCCTGTCATCGAGAACGACCGGCTGATCGGCATGGTGTCGATTGGGGACCTCGTGAAGGACATCATCGCGGAACAGCAGTTCACCATCCAGCAACTCGAGTTCTATATTCACGGCGAACGACTCCACGGCGAATGACGCTGAAGCACGAGCTTCGCCGAGCGATCGCCCGGCCGTTCATCCGCTCGGGACCGGCCATAAAAAAAAGCCCAAACCCTCGAAGAGCCTGGGCCAAGCCACCTTGCGGCAGCGGAGGTTCCTTCGGAAAGAGGAACGCAACGCGCGCACCCGTAACATGCTCGCGGCTCATGGGTGCGGCGCGCTCGATTGAAAACAGTACCTGGTTCGAAACGCTGTGCGCCCGCGAAAGCGGCGCACAGCGTGGTGCTGCGTGCGTGGTTACCGGTTAGGGAAATTAGTTGCCGAAATACACGCTCTTCGGGCCGCTCGTCGGCTGCGGCTGGGTCGGGCGACCCGCTTGCGTCGCTCCGCTCATCGGCGCGCCGTAACCGCTGGTATTAGCGGTCGGCTGGGTTTGCGCGACGGCTGGATTTTGCGCTTGCACGCGCTGTTCGGCGGCCTGGATGTCGGCCGGATATTCCGCGTCGTTCGAGGTCGACGGGTTATAGCCCGCGCGCTCCAGTTGGATCAGTTCGTTGCGAACCTGGGCGCGGGTGACCGGCTGCTGGCTCGATTGCGCGAACGATACGATCGGCGCGGCGGCAATGGCTGCAATGGCAACTGCCTTGATCAGCGATTTCATGATGACTTCCCTCCAATGTGGTTTTATCTGCATCGCCGACACCGTGGTGTGCAGCGAACAAGTTCAGTCTAGTCACCGCATGAACAAGGGAAAACCCTTAATTGTGAGATATAAAATTGTGCTTATCGCAACAATGTCGGGGAATATCGTGGAATCGATTCGCCTCGCATGATGTACCGGGCAACAATTGTCCGGAACATTCCGGGCGCGGCCGAAATGTCATGCGCCCGAATGCGGAATCGTCAGTAGTTTGCGGGGACCGCTGACGAACGCGCTGCCCGGCTCGAAAAACCGCAGCGGCCGGTGCATCTCGCGCGACAGGCCAATGCGCGTCGTCACGCCGACCGGTGCGTCGCCGGTTTCGATCACGCCGATCCATAGCCCGCGTCCCGCACACAGATCGTGGCCGTCGAACGCCTGGCCGATGCCGAATGCCACTGTCAGCCGGCCGGGTCCGCGGGCGAGATCGCGCAGCGGCACGCCGGGACGGCGCGCTTCCATCAGCGCAAGTCCTTCGAGCGGTTCAATCGCCCGCAGCAGGATGCCGGCGCCGACCTCCTCCGCTTCGGACGACATATTCAGCATGTACGACACGCCGTAGGTCAGCCGCACGTAAGCATGACCGCGCGCGAGAAACATCGAACCGTTGTACGGTCGACGTCCGATAAACGCGTGGCTCGTCGAATCGCCGAGCGGATACGCTTCGGTCTCGACGATGCGGCCGCTCAAGCGTCCTTCGGGCAGATCGTGCACGAGATATTTGCCGACCATGAAGCGTGCGAGTTCGACGGTGTCGACCGGCAGATCGTCGCGGCGTAATGGTCGGACCGGAAGAGCTTCGTTTCGCATGGGCTGGATGTCCTTAAGTCGATGCTGAAATCCCACGTCATAGACCGGTTGCAATCGGCAAATTCGTTGTACCGACGCCTCATTTTCTGTGCCGGCAAGTCAACATGGCACTAATTGCTGTATCGTGTGCTTCCGGCCGGTCACACGGCCGTTTGCATGTTTCGGCGCGCACTTCGCGGCTCGCGGAAACATCCGTGTCGGCTGAAAGTGTTCGCATGGCTGCTGTAGCTGTTTCATTCGCATTGAATCCCGCTGTACCCGCTGGTGTAAAAAAAATCGACCCCATCCGGGGGATCGACGTTCTACGACAACAGGAGATGGTTAATGAAAGCATTCTCGGCAATCAAGGTGATCGGCGGCGCGCTGGTCGTTCTCGCTTCCCTCAACGCGTACGCGCAAAGCAGCGATGCGGCCGCGACCGAAGCGCCGGCCGCAGCGGCACCGACCACCAAGGAAGCTAAACAGGCTAATCGCGCTCTGCAGAAGAAGGTCCGCGCGAAGCTCGCACGTACGAAGGGCCTGACCGTCGGCAACATCACCGTGCGCGCACGCAACGGCGCAGTCACGCTGGAAGGCTCGGTGCCGGAGCAGGCTCAGATCGAAATCGCGACGAACGCCGCTCAAGGCGTGGAAGGCGTGACGTCGGTGAAGAGCGCACTGTCGATCCGCGCAATTGGCCAGTAAGCCGGTCAACCAGCCGAAGAAGTTGCGGTAAAAGCAGCAAGCTGGCGTCGACGGCGGAACGCTCCGTCGCGACGCCAATTTCCCCTCCATACATCGCTCGACACGATTGCCCCCGGTGCAGCCCTCGCACCGCCCGACGCGACGATTTCCCCGCGCCTTCGAAACCGCGATATGTTGAACGGACGACTCCGTGCAGCGCGGGTTTATTGTGACAACTTTTCCCTTATAATTTAAAAGCTTAAGGTCGATCCTTAAGATATAACTTCAAGTTCATACACGCACCGAAAGGAAGGCCGCATGACTTCGCCGGCGACCGTCTTGCCCCGTTGGACCCTCGTCGCGCCAGTCATTAGCTGGATCGTGCTCGGTGCCGCCTATGCGATGCCGGGCAATGCGCTGCTGCTCGCGCTGGTCGGCGTGTCGCTGTGCGCGGCCGTGTTTGCCGCCGTCCATCATGCCGAAGTGGTCGCGCATCGCGTCGGCGAGCCGTTTGGCACGCTGGTGCTCGCGGTCGCCGTCACCGTGATCGAAGTGGCGCTGATCGTCTCGGTGATGCTGACGTCCGGTCCTGAGAAAGCCGGCCTCGCGCGCGATACGGTATTCGCGGCCGTGATGATCGTCTGCAACGGGCTCGTCGGGCTATGTCTGCTGGCGGGCGGCATCCGCCATCTGGAACAGGACTTCCAGAGCCGCGGCGCGGCGGCCGCGCTGGCGGTGCTCGCATCGCTGTCGGTGCTGACGCTCGTGATGCCGAACTTCACGACCACCAGCCCCGGGCCGGTCCTGTCGCCGCCGCAGCTTGCGTTTGCCGGTGTGTCGTCGCTGGTGCTGTACTGCGTGTTCGTGTTCGTGCAGACGGTGCGCCATCGCGACTACTTCCTCGCCGGCGTGCCCGACGAAGACGTCCATGCCGAGCCGCCGGGCGCGCGCCTCGCAGCCATCAGCGGCGTGCTGCTGCTGGTGAGTCTCGTCGCGGTCGTGCTGCTCGCGAAAGTGCTGTCGCCCGTGGTCGAATCCGCGGTGCTCGGCGCGGGCGCGCCGCCGGCGGTGGTCGGCATCGTGATTGCGTCGCTGGTGCTATTGCCGGAAGGACTCGCGGCGCTGCGCGCAGCGCGCGCCGATCGTCTGCAGACCAGCCTGAATCTCGCGCTCGGCTCGGCGCTGGCGAGTATCGGCCTGACCATTCCCACCGTCGCCGGTGTGTTCCTGTATATCGGTCAGCCCATCGTTCTCGGCATCAACGGCAAGGACATGGTGCTGCTCGCGCTGACCCTGGTGGTCGCCACGCTGACGCTCAGCACCGGCCGCACGACGATTCTGCAAGGCGCCGTGCATCTATCGCTGTTCGCGGCTTATCTGTTTTTGTCGTTCGCGCCTTGATCCGATGTCCTATCCGACGCTGGGGCGGACGGTGACTCACTCTTCCCAGTGCTCGACCATCCAGTCGCGGAACAGATTCAGCTTCTGCTGTTGCGCGACCGATTCCGGATACACGAAGTAATAGCGCCAGCCGGTCTTCAGCACGGTGTCGAACGGCCGGATCAGGCGCCGCGCCGCGACGTCCTCGTCGATCAGCGCGAGGTCGCTGATCGCGACGCCGAAGCCCTGCGCGGCGGCATTGGTCGCCATGTCGAGCGTATCGAAGCTCGGGCCGAGCTCCGCGTCGATCGTGGCAGCGCCCGTCGCATCGGTCTCCGCGACTTTCGCGAGCCACATCTTCCAGTCGCGGTGATCGCGCGTCGGATGCAGCAGCGTGTGCCGCGCGAGATCGGCCACCTGCGCGAGCGGCTTGTCCTTCAGCAACTCGGGCGTGCAGACCGGCGTCAGACGCTCCTCGAACAGCGACACCGCCTGCACGTCCGCACCGGGCGACGAACCGTAGATGATCGCCGCGTCGAACGGCTCGCTCTGGAAATCGACGTCGTGCTGCCAAGTGGTCGTGATCTGCACGTGCAGATCGGGATATTCGGACTGGAAGCGCATGATCTTCGGCAGCATCCAGCGCATCACGCAGGTCGGCACCTTCAGCGCGAGATCGGTGCGCTGTCGCGTCAGGCGCAGCGAC
This sequence comes from Paraburkholderia sp. BR13444, assembly GCF_040948755.1. NCBI lineage: Bacteria > Pseudomonadati > Pseudomonadota > Betaproteobacteria > Burkholderiales > Burkholderiaceae > Paraburkholderia > Paraburkholderia sp. BR13444. Next base: position 91,653 of record NZ_JBFPKM010000011.1, read on the forward strand.
ATTTCCTCGATCCGCGCGAAGCTCTCCTTGACCGTCGGCAGCAGCATTTCGCCCTCGGCGGTCAGCGTCAGCCCCTTGGCGTGACGCTTGAACAGCGGAAACTTGTAGTACTCCTCGAGCGCGATGATCTGCCGGCTGACCGCGCCTTGCGTCAGGCACAGATGGTCGGCGGCACGCGTGAAGCTGCGATGCCGCGCGACAGTTTCGAAAATCTGCAGCGCGTTGAGCGGCGGTAGGCGTCGCATCGGATGTCGTCCTGGATCAGAAAAAATCATTGCGCGGCTGCGGCAGCGCCCGTCGCCGCCCTGCCCGTTATGCCCAAAGCATACGCGATCGGCGGCGCGCGCACGAGCCGGCGCCCGAGCGAACCCGCATGCGTTCAGCTCATGGCGCGCGAAAAATGCGCGTTCCGCCCGATGTCGCACCGCCGTGGTGCGAAAGACCTGCCGCACCCGCACCAGAACCGAGCTTTCCTCATACCTCGATGCACCTCGTATTCAGCGGTCAGAGATGGACGTTAACCCGCATGCACCGTCGCCCGTAGTCTCCTGTCGCGTCGCTGAACCGCGCGCCGCCGCGCTCGCGCACCGCGAGCCATGAGCGCAGGTCATGCCGCCCATGCGCATATTTCGATTGTTGCGTGATTTTGGCAAACCTACAGTGCCTCCACGCACGGTTCATCCGGCAGCGGTCATAGCGATTCATGGGCAACGGGCGTTCATCACAGGAGAACCGTCATGCAGCAGATCAAACGCGGTAGAAGGCAGGTCATCAAGACGATCGGTACGGCGCTCGCGGCATCCGCTCTGCCGATGCCGTTCCTCAATCTGCGCGCACAGGAGCACAACTTCAGCGGCAAGACGCTGCGCATCCTGACATGGTCCGACGATACCGGCACGGCCGCGCTGCGCAACATCGCCGCGACCTTCACCGCGAAGACCGGCGCGAAGGTGATCGCCGATCGCGCCGACGGCACCTCCGGCATGGTCGCGAAAGTCAAGGCGGCGGGCGAGCGCCCGACCTACGACGTGATCACGCTCGCCGGCGTCGGCGCGGCCGGCCTCGCCGACGCGAACCTGCTGATGAAGCCCGAGCTCGACCGCCTGCCGAACCTGAAAGACGTCGCGCCGCAGTACCGCACCGGCGCGAACGGCTTCGGCGTCGGCTATCTGCTGTGGTCCGACGGCCTCATCTACAACACCGCGACGGTCAAGACGCCGCCTTCGTCTTACGAGGCACTGTGGGACCCGAAATACGGCGGTCGCGTATTCCTGCCGCCGCCCGAGTGGGCCGAAGCGGTCGACCTCGCGATCATCGCCGCGAAGATGAACGGCGGCTCGCAGCAGAACATCGAGCCCGGCTTCAGGAAGCTCGCGCAACTGAAAGACCATGTGATGACGCTTGGCGAGAACCCGAACCAGGTGGCCGACCTGTTCCGCACCGGCTCGCTCGACATCGGCGGGATCTACTCGCCGGCGTTTTTTCCGGACCAGATCCGCAAGCCCGAGTACAAGATGGGCGTCACCTACGGCATGAAGGAAGGCTTCGCGACGCAGCTGATGTTCACGGTGATCCCGAAAGCGCATCCGGGCGACAGCGACCTGATCCACGCGTTCATCAATCATTCGCTCGACGCCGGCGTGCAAGGCCGCATGGCCGCCGACGTGCTGAACGGCCCGGTCAATATGAAAGCGATGATTCCGGCCGAGAGCCGCGCGTTCGTGCCGAGCCCGCAGCAGATCGCCGAGAAAGCCGTGCTGCATGACGACAAGGCGCTCGCCGTCGTGCAGCCGGCGTGGATCAAGCGCTACACCGAAATCTTCTCGGCGTAACCACGATGCTCGCGCGCTTCCCGCGGCGTGCCGCGATGATGCCGGACGAAGCGGCGCCGGGTCCGACGCCCAGCGGCGCTGCCTGCGCGTCCGTAGTCGTCGAGACTGCCTTGACCGCCCCCGCTGGCGGCGCGACGACGCTCGCGAAAGCCCGGCCGTGGCTGCTGCTCGCGCCGATCCTGGTGTTTCTGGCGATCCTCGGCGCGGCCGCGCTGGTCGTGCTGCGCATGAGCTTCGGCACGTCAGGCAACGAATGGCGCAGCTTCACGCTGCAGAACTACGCGGACCTGCTCGACGGCTACTTCCTGAAGTCGTTGTGGCTGACGCTGCGGCTCGCGTTCCAGAGCATGCTGTGCGCGGTCGTGCTCGCGATTCCGGTTGCGCTCGCGACGGCGCGCACGACCTCGCGGCTCGCGCGCCGGCTGCTGCTCGCGGGTGTGCTGCTGCCGCTGCTGGTCAATCTGCTGCTGCAAGGCTATGGCTGGCTGGTGATCCTCGGCCCGGCGGGCCTGCTCAATCACGCGTTGCTCGCGAGCGGGCTCGTCGAGCGTCCGGTCATGTGGCTGTATCGCGAGCATGGCGTACTGCTGGGGCTGATCCAGACCGCGTTTCCGCTCGCCGTTCTGCCGCTGTCCAGCGCGATGCGTGCGGTGTCGATCTCGTACGAGGAAGCCGCCGCGACGCTCGGCGCAACGCGTTGGCAAACGCTGCGCCACGTGCTGTTGCCGCTCGCGATGCCGGGCCTCGTGTCGGGTGCGCTGCTGGTTTTCGCGTATAACGCGAGCGCGTTCGCGGTGCCGCTGCTGCTCGGCGGCCGGCGCGTGCCGATGCTCGCCGTGCTCGTGCACGATCAGGTCGCGCCGCTGTTGAACTGGCCGGCGGCCTCCGCTTCGGGCGTCGTGCTGATGGTCGCGACGCTCGCCGTGATGGCGCTCTCGCAACGGCTCGTGCGCCGCACCCAACGTCTGACCGGGGAGCCTCACGCATGAGCACGCCGCTGCCAGCTTCGCGCCTGCCGCGCACCGAACCTCGTTCGCCGCGCTTCCCGCGCCTGCCCGATACGATGCCCGGGCAGCTCCGCCGCGCAACCGCGCTCGTGGCCGGCATCGTGCTGTTTCTCGCCGCGCTGCCGATCCTCACGATGATCGCGATGTCGTTCAGCGCGGCCGACACGCTCGAATTCCCGCCGCACGCGTACAGCCTGCACTGGTATCGCGCGGCGTGGCACAGCTTCGTGTCGCCGGACGCGACCGATACGCTGTCGATGGGCGCCGCGCTGACCACGAGCCTCATCGTCGCGCTATCGACGATGCTGATCGCGACGCTCGTCTCCGTGCCCGCCGCGTATGCACTGTCGCGCTACCGTTTTCGCGGCAAGCCGGCGGTCGAGCAGCTGGTCGCGCTGCCGCTCGTCTATCCGCTCGTGATGCTCGGCCTGTCGCTGCTGCTGGTGTTCAACGTGCTGCCGGTCGAGCTGGGCGTCGGCCGGCTGATCATCGCGCATGTGATCCTGGCGCTGCCGTTCACGGTGAAGAACTGCGCGGCGTCGGTCGCATCGATCGGCCCCGAGTTCGAGGAAGCCGCGCTCGTGATGGGCGCGAACCCCAGCCGCGCGCTCGTCGACGTGGTGCTGCCGCTGATGCGCCCCGGCATTCTCGCCGGCATGCTGTTCGCGTTCATCGTGTCGTTCAACGAGTTCACGGTTACGTTCTTCCTGTATAGCATCGACACGATGACGCTACCCGTGTGGCTCTATAGCCGCACGGTGTCGTCGCTCGATCCGACCGTGTTCTGTTTCGCGGTGGTCATCGTCGCGATCGACTTCGCGCTGATCTGGCTGCTGGAAAAGCTGATCGGCGACGAAGGCGTCGCGCTGTGAACCCGCCACCCTGCTGGAGCCTGCGATGACCCATCTGACCTTGCAAGCCGTCACGCGGCGCTTCGGCGCCGTGCATGCCGTCGACGACGTCGACCTGAGCGTGCCCGACGGCAAGCTCGTCTGCTTCCTCGGCCCGTCCGGCTGCGGCAAGACCACGCTGCTGCGGATGATCGCCGGGCTCGAAACGCCGAGCTCGGGCAGCATCCATTTCGCCGGCCGCGACATCACGTGGCTGCCGGCCAACCGGCGCGACTTCGGCATGGTGTTCCAGTCGCTCGCGCTGTTTCCGCACATGACGGTCGCGCAGAACGTCGCGTATCCGCTGAAGCTGCGCAAGGTCGCAAGAGAGAAGCAAACGCGCCGCGTCGCCGAACTGCTCGAACTGATCCAGCTGCCGCACATGGCGAACCGGCCGGTCACGCAGTTGTCGGGCGGACAGCGTCAGCGCGTCGCGATCGCGCGCGCGATTGCTTCGGAGCCTCAACTGCTGCTGCTCGACGAACCGCTGTCCGCGCTCGACGCCAAGCTGCGCGAAGCGATGCAGGTCGAAATCCGCTTGCTGCAGCAACGCCTCGGCATCACGACGATCATGGTCACGCACGACCAGCGCGAAGCGATGACGATGGCCGACGAGATCGTCGTGATGGAGAAAGGCCGCATCGCGCAGATCGGCAAGCCGCTCGACATCTACCGCGATCCCGTCAACGAGTTCGTCGCCGACTTCATCGGGCTCGGCAATATCCTGCCGGTGCAGTACGACGGCGCGGGCGTCGTGAGCCTGCCGGGCGGACGGCGCATCGCGGTGACGCCGAGCCCGAGCGCGCCGCTCGCCGATGCGCGGCAGCCGGTTGCGAGCGGCGACGCGATCCGCCTGTTGATCCGCCCCGAGGACATCTGCGTGAAGGCGGCCACGGAGACACCGGACGCGAACCGGCTGCCCGGCACCGTCACATTCATTCGCGACGTCGGCGCCTCGCTCGAAGCGACGATCGATTGCGTGGGCTTCACGCTGACCGCCGCGACCACGCCGCGCGAAACGCCCGGGCTCGCGCTCGGCATGCCGGTGCTCGCCGAGCTGCCGCCGCACGCCTGTAAGCTGATCGCAGCGCGCACCGCCTGATACCCGAACCCATCCCACACGCTTCGCTTTGATAAAACCGCATGACGACAGAGGACCAGATGATGAACCAGCGCCCCGCTCTCCAATCGACCCGCCGCGTGTTCGCGACCCTCGCCGCGACGCTCGCAATCAGCGCGCTCAGCGCGCTGCCATCGGCCGCGCATGCCGACGCGCTCGACGACATCGCGAAGTCCGGCACCGTGCGCATCGGCGTGTTTGAAGACTATCCGCCGTTCGGCTCGATCGGTGCGGACATGAAGCCGGTCGGCTACGACATCGACGTCGCCAATCTGATCGGCAAGGCGCTCAACGCGAAGGTCGAACTGGTACCGGTGACCGGCGACAACCGCATGGCCTTCCTCGCCGATCGCAAGGCCGACATGCTGCTATCGGTCGGCCAGACGCCGGAGCGCGAAAAAGTAATCGATTTCTCGCAACCGTACGCGCCGTACTACCTCGCGGTGTTCGGCCCGAAGTCGCTGCCGGTGAAGAACGCCGCCGATCTCGGCGGCAAGTCGATCTCGGTCGCGCGCGGCACGCTCGAAGACCTGAGCGTCACGAAGATCGCGCCGCCGTCGGCGAACATCAAACGTTTCGACGATCCGAACGGCGCAATTTCGGCGTTTCTTTCTGGTCAGGTACAGTTGATGGTGGTCGGCAACGACGTCGGCGCGACGATTCTCGCGCGGCATCCGGCAAACGATCCGGAGCAGAAGTTCGCGCTGTTCAGCTCGCCCGATCACGTCGGTCTGAACAAGAACGAGCCGCGCCTGAAGGCGAAGGTCGACGAAACGATTGCCAAGGCCCGCAAGGACGGCACGATGAACGCGATCTCGCAGAAGTGGCTGCGCGCGCCGCTGCCAGCCGATCTCTGAAACCCGTGGCGCGGTGCTGTGAAGTCCGCGCCGCAAACTGATCCTACGATGGGCACGAGGCCATGACTTACGCATTCGATTTCAGCGGCTTCGGCCTCTATGCAGGGATGCTCGCGCGCGGCGCCGCCGTGACGCTCGGTCTCACGGCCGTTTCGACCCTGGCGGGCGGGCTCGTCGGGATTGCCGGCGCGAGCATCGCGGCGGCCGGGCCGAAGTGGGCGCGCTGGCTGGTCGCGAGCTACGTCGAGCTGATCCGCAACACGCCGTTTCTCGTGCAGCTGTTCTTCGTGTTCTTCGGCCTGCCGAGCCTTGGCATTCATATCGACGAGATCCAGGCCGCGATTCTGGCGATGAGCGTCAATCTCGGCGCGTATGCAACCGAGATCGTGCGCGCCGGCATCGATTCGATTTCGCGCGGCCAGGTGCAGGCCGCCGAGGCGCTCGGCCTGCATGGACGCCAGGTGTTCCGCTACGTCGTGCTGCCGCAGGCGCTCGCCAACGTGTTTCCCGCGCTGCTCGGCCAGGTGCTGATCGTGATGCTCGGCTCGGCCGTCGTGTCGCAGATCTCGGTGCCCGACCTGACCTATGCGGCGAACTTCATCCAGTCGCGCAACTTCCGTTCGTTCGAGAGCTACGTGATCATCTCGGCGAACTATCTGCTGATGTCGATCGTGTTGCGGCAGTTGTTGAACCGCTTCGGCCGCGGGCTGTTCGCGGGCCGCGCCGCGCGTGGCGCCAACCACAGCAGCAGCGGCAACGACGGCTTGCCGCGCAACTGGCGCGGCCGCCTGATGTGGCGCGGCACGCGTACCCTGCCGACGGAGCGCTGATCATGGTCGAATTCACGCTGTGGGATATCGCCCGCAATCTGCTGCTCGCCGCGCGCTGGACGGTGCTGCTGTCGCTGATCGCGTTCGTCGGCGGCGGGGTCGTCGGGCTCGTGCTGCTCGCGATGCGCGTGTCACCGATCGCATGGCTGCGCCGCATCGTCGTGCTGTACGTCGAGGTGTTTCAAGGCACGCCGCTCTTGATGCAGCTCTTTCTCGCGTTCTTCGGCTTGCCGCTCATCGGCATCGACGTGTCGCCGTGGGCCGCCGCGGCCGTCACGTTGACGCTCTATACGAGCGCTTATCTGGTCGACATCTGGCGCGGCTGCGTCGAAGCGGTGCCGCGCGGTCAGTGGGCGGCGGGCGCGAGCCTCGGCATGACGTTCGGCCAGCAGTTGCGCTATATCGTATGGCCGCAGGCACTGAAGATCGCGGTCGCGCCCACCGTCGGTTTTCTCGTGCAGGTGGTGAAGAGCACCGCGCTCGCGTCGATCATCGGCTTCATCGAACTGACGAAGACCGGCACGATGATCACGAATGCCGCGTTCCGGCCGTTTCCGATTTACGGCATGGTCGCGATGATCTACTTCGCGATGTGTTTTCCGCTGACCTGGTATGCGCGCGTGCTGGAGAAGCGGCAGAAGGTCGGGCAGCATCGGTGAGGTGACGACTAGCCGCCGAAGGCCAAGGGTTGCCGCCACGCTCGTTACGCTGAATTCGCTGCTCGTGTGAGTTCAAAGCGAATCCTGTGGTTGGTGCGTTCCACGGTCAATTCGCGGTGCGCTCGGAGCGGCCCGTCAAACGCCTCGAACAGATTGTTGCCGCAGACGTCCTCAAGGTACGGCGCGACGCGAATGGCTGGCCGCGTCGCCGTCCAGGGCGAATCCGGCGTAAAGGTCCAGCGTCTTTCGCCCTTTTCGATCGCCACGCGCCCTGCTACCGGAAGTCCGTCGTCGCCCACGACCATAATCGCGCGCCGCAGCAACGCCCAATCCAGCGGCCTCGGAAACACCATCTCCAGAGGTTGATAACTCTGCGCCGCAGGAGGTAGAAGCGTCCAATCCGCGAGCGCAACGGGCTCCCGGACCGCCTGAGCGACAACGAAAGGCTTGCAGAAATTCTGCCGTAGCGGACGACCGGATGAGTCGACCATTGCCGAGCCGATGGCCAATGCGTAGCGTTGCCCCAACCTCAGCGGCGGACCCAGTTCCCGATTGGGACCTACCCAGCGTTTCAGCCTGCCCGGATCCAGCAGAACCGTCAGGCATCGCATGTTCCTGTCCCATAGCTCCAGCGCAGGCCGATAGAGCACGTCGTGCGCAGGCCGTCCATCGGGGCCGACGAGACGGATCTGCGCCTCGGCACCGCCACGCCGCATCGGGCTGGAAAAGCAAACGTAGAAGCGAAGCAGGTTTTCCGGCAGCACATCGGCGGATGGAAAGACACCCGTTACCGAAGCCGGGTCGACCCCGATCGGGTTCGGTAGCGAGAATTCGAGTGTCAGCACGTCCGCATACCCGACCCGGCCGAGCGGCCGCGGATCGAAGCTTGCCCGATAGCGAACGCCCGGTTCGAACGGAAACCGCGGAACGAATCGCACTCCGGCCTTTAGAAGCTGATAGCGGCCGGCCACATCGGGAAGTTCGTCGCCGCCGCGCATGGCAGCATCGATGACGTTCACACGCAGCACGGATTGCAGCTGGCGGGCCGTTCCCTGGCGTTCGACGAGAAACTCAACGAGATCCGCATCGAGGTTGTACACGCCGACGCAAGCCGCCCCGCCCCGCTGTGTCTCGTGCTCGACCCGCAGTGTTGGCTGAAGTGTCATTGGCATCCTTACCCAGTCTCGTTGCGTGATCTGCCCACCGCTACGCGTGGTCGATCTCGTTGCGATGTTCGCGGTAGTGGAACGGATCGGGGCCATTCGGCCAGTTCATTTCCGCCATTCCCAATCTGCGGTCGAAGAAGTACGGAACCATCAGCGTACCGATGTCCAGCCGCCAGGACGTCTTCGGATGCCGCCAGATGACGACTGCCCATCGTGGATCGAGAATCGCGATATGTTCCGCCCGGATCGGCAGATCGCGCTGGGTACGCCCGAGGCCACCCGGCCCGAAATCGATTGGGCCACCGGTCGGCTCGGGTTTCGCGGTCGTCAACTCGGCAGCTTCGATGCGCGACGCGCTGCGTACGTCGATGGTTACCAGCAAGTAATCCTTATGGTCTGTCGGATCCGTATAGGTCAGCATATCCAGCGGATTCGACCCATAGCCAAGCTCGCCGATCGTGTCCCCACGCACATGCGCGCCATCCTTCAAATCTTCCAGTTGGAAGCGAACGAGCGGCGTGCAACCGTACACGGCAAACAAGTACGGTTTTCCATCCATCTCCCGGATCAGTTGCCGCACGATCGGGGCGCGCGTTTCGAACTCCCCGTGCGTCGGGTGCCAGATTTCGACGGTGCTCGTCGACAGGCGGGAACTGAACGGGTACGGGATGCGATAGAGCGTCGATGCAAAGCGCTGATTCGAGATCCCTGTGACGAAAACTTCGCCGTTGTAGTACTTGACATCCGTAATCGCATAGACCTGCTGGGGCTCGAACTCCAGCATCGCCCTCTGGTCCGGCTCGTTTGGAATTGCCATTTTCGAGTGCGCAATACCGTCCAGTTCGACCAACTCGAGCTTGCCGTGATTGACCTTCACAATCGCAGCCATGGCACCTGGTCCGCTGCCGCGCTCGACCGACATGAAGATCTGTCGCGACGGCTGATGGATCGCCATATCGTTGATGACAATATTTCCGACCGTCGTGCCGAAGAGCGCAGCGAGCTTCTGATCCACGCCCAAAACCAGATCGCGGCCTTCGAAGTTGTGAAAATTTCCCATCTCCACGTCGAGCTGTGAGGTTACGTCCGAATCCTTCAGTGCGAACGCATGCACGGCCGCACCCGTGATATCGCCGACGAAGAGGACATTGTCGGGCCCGAACTCGAGGGCTCCCGCAGACCGAAGCGGTCCGCCCGGCCGCGGCAAGCCGCCCCTCTCCACCTCGGCCCTGGCCTTTTCGCCCCCGGCCAGCGCCGGGCGGGACAAGGCAAGCATGAGTGCCGAGGTCGAGCCCGCACGCAGAAATTCGCGCCGCGCACGAGCCTCTTCCGCCATACCGGATTTTGTCGTGTGGTCCATTGCGTTCCCTGGTTGTCGTTCGATGCTAGATGGTGGCGAATCCGCCACCGGCAGCCGTCAATCCACCGCTGACCTCGAGCGCATCGATCGCGCCATGCAGTTCCAGCGGATTGACGCCTTCGCCATGCGTGATCAGGCCGCCGGCGATTGCGATCTTGCGCGCCGATCCTCCGGGCTTGATGCTGAGCGCCGTCGCTGCAAGCCGGACAACGACGCCTTTGACCAGTGAGTCGCCCGTACCGCCCCACGTCTCGATGCCCCGGCGGACGACGATTTCGCCGACAGGCTGGCTGATCTGAATGCCCACTGCGCCATCAGCATGCGTGACGACGCGCTCGAATTGCGCCGACCGCACGGTGCCCGTGTAGACATTGAAGCCGCGCGATCCCTGCCCGAACGTCTCGATCAACGCGTTGACTTCGAGCCGCTCGAGGGAGCCGAAATTGACGAAGCCGATGCCGCTCGGCCCGTGGGACGTGACCTTCCCGTCGACGATCCAGCGATCGACGGTTCCCCAGTTGTCGAGCACCATGTCATTCGAACCGTAGGTCGTCACCGGGCCGTGATTGTGCACACTGGCAACGAATGCGCCCGACACGACGAACACGCCGCCGGTGATGCGATCCGGCGTCCCGGGCGCGATGCCGCCATCGCTGTGGACGGCGCCTGTCTCCAGGCGATTCGCCACGACACGCCCGCCCATCTCTCCGGCGCCACCAACGAAGATGCCGCTGCCGCGGACCGGCGCACCGGCACGGCCCGCCGAAAGCCCGGTGAGGTCCGCCGTGATGACCACGCCGCGGTCTTCGCTCTGATTCCAGAGCGTGAAAACGCCAGGAACGACTTCGACGCCGTATCCCTTCGGGCGCTCTTCATAGCCACGGGCGTCCGCGGCCCAAATGTCGATATCGTGTGCTTCGACATGGCCGCCAGCCACGCTGTCGCGGGCCAGCAGTTGCACGACGCCCACAACACTCAAATGGCGCAGCACGAGCCGACCGAATCCGTCGACACGCGTGTCGTTGAAAATGGCGCGCCGATCGGGGTCCGTGGCAACCCGCAAGCCTTCGACCCGATTGTCTGCCGAAAGCTGGAGCCCGTCGCTGCCGGGCGCGAAGCGCAGGGCGGCATGTGCGTCGATGCCGGTCAGAGCCAGACCGGGCCGCAGGCGAAGGGCTGCCACCCCATCGATCTGCGCTGAAACGACGATATACAGAACCTGGTCGTCGTCGACTGCCGTCTGCAATTCGGCGAGCGTTGAGACGGTGCGCGTTTCGGTGTTCATGGTGAGTCGTTCCTCCATGATCTGATGCACGGTGCGCAGGCCGCTTAGACGAGCGACATGGCCTCTTTGGCGCTGACCAGCTTGCCAAGCTTTCCATACTCGTGCAGATCGCCGCCAACCTCGATCCGGATCGACTGGTCGATGCCGCCCACGCGCACGGGAGAAAAACCGCTGACGGTAATGAGTCTTGCCACGACCTCGCCGGCTTGTGCATCGTCCGCTGCATAGAACAGCACGGCACGCTCCGGCGACCGGTTTGCGCCGGCTTCCAGCGATTCGGCGCCCAGCGTGCCGAACGCCTTGACGAGACGCGCCCGATCCGGGAGCAGCCCGGAAATCAACACGCCAGAAGATTGCTCGTCAGGAATGATCTTCCTGTATCCGCCCTTACCGTCCGGGGCGATCGGGTTTGACGGGTCCACGATGATCTTCCCCGCCAGCGCCTCACGATGGGTGACGAGAAAGTGCCTGATTGCGTCGAACTGGATCGCCAGCACAATGACGTCCGCCTTGGCAATTGCATCCTCGACTCTCGACGCTTCGGCATGGCGGCCGAGGTCCCGGGCCACCTCCTCGGCCTCATCCGGCGTCCTTGCCGCGACGATGATCGTCTCGCCGCCAGTTACCAGATTCTTCGCCAGCCGGGAACCTATGTTTCCAAGGCCGATGATTGCCGTGCTCATGACAGTTGCGCTCCTTTCTGTTTCCCGCCTGCGTAACCGCAACGGTGCATCGCGGCGGATGATGTAATCAGTGACGCTTTGCATTCGTCTTCGCTGTCGAAAGCGTGCGCGACGAGGATCGGCCCGAACACTTCCGTCTGTGCGATCGCCGGGGAATGGTCGTTGATCTCCAGAAGTGCCGGACCATAGAAGGCGCCCCGCGCGAGCGGCCCATCGTTGACGACGCCCGCAGGCAGACTAGCGACTTCGCAGAACACCTCGCACATTCGCGTGTTCGTCTGCGCGGTGAAGCCAGGCCGACCTCGCAAATTAAAAGCCATATCACACTCCCGTCCGGTTTCCCGTTTCGTTAAGAGCTGCTGCTCAAACACTCGTGACACGCAATGTGTTCTGGATGGTAGCCAACCGTTCGGCTGACCGCTAACGGACATCGCGGAAATCGGATTTCCATTTCTGGAAAGCTCACGCGAGAGGCCGCGTTTGTATGCTCGAACGTGTACCCGTGATGGGGAGGAAGAAGCCCATGCTCGCGCCAACCGAAGTGCTGTCCTCGATACTCGAGAAGCCAACCGATATCGAGCGGGACTTTTCCAGGCAATCCGAACGGCGAGCGAGTCGTGCTGTAGGCGACTGGATCCTTTACGTCGCCACGGGCGGACGGCTGCCTTGCTGCCGCCCGGTTGCGGCGGTAATCTGCTTCAGACGATTGAGGGCCGCAGATCGCCAGCAAGGTGCGGGGCGGACGGAGCGTAACGGTAATGAAAGATCTGAATACGCTGCTGATTTTTGCGAAGGTTGTCGAGGCGAGCAGTTTCTCGGAGGGCGCGAGGCGGCTGAAGATGCCCATCTCCTCAGTGAGCCGCCGTATTGCCGAACTCGAAAATCAGCTGGGTGTTCGTTTGCTCGATCGATCCACGCATCACCTGAGGCTCACAGACTTCGGCACCGAAGTATTCGAGCTCGCGAGACAGGCCACCGAGGTCAGCGAAGCGGTCGACAATGTCATTTCGAACCGCCTGCCCGCGGTGTCCGGCGCCGTACGGCTCTGTGCGCCGCCAAACCTCTCCGATTCGCTGATCGTACCTGTCGTCGGAGCCTTTCATCAGTCTTACCCGGACGTGGAGGTGAAGGCATTCATTACCGAACGCATCGTCGACCAGATAGCCGAGGACGTCGATATCGCGTTCAAGGTCGGAACCTTCACCGACGCGACGCTCGCAGCGCGCACGCTTCTGACCTACCGGCATCAGCTCGTTGCAAGTCCAAAGTACCTCGCCAGATGCCCGCCTCCGGAATCGCCGCGGGACCTTCCCGCGCACAGGCTTTTCGCGTTCTCTTTCTGGAAGCCGGACTATTGCTGGAGCTTCGTTCATGTCAACGGCCGGGATACCGAAACGGTTTCCTTCCAGCCGACAATTGCCATGAACGATTACTCCGGGCTCATTGTGGCGCTGCTCGAGGGCTGCGGCATTGGGGAACTGCCGCCCATCGTCCAGCCAGACCTCGTGCGCAGCGGGCAGCTCGTCGAGGTCTTGCCGGACTGGCATCTGCCGGTGTTCGACCTGACCATCGCCAACCTGCGCGACCGCTATCTGCCCCGGCAGGTCCGCATCTTCAGGGACTTCGCGTCGAAGATGGTGCCTGGGCTCTTTGGCACCCTACCATCCTGAAAAGGCGAAAACAGGCGATACCACCGAACCCCCTTTCAACCATTCGAAGTCCGCCCGTCAGGAGCTCGAATGTTCCGCGCTTTACTCCGGAAAATCCGGAAACAACAGGGGTGCCATTTCAATCGCGAATTCCTTGAAGAGCCTGCACGGTTTCGAAATGTGCCGGTTGCCCAAGTACACGAGTGAGAGGTCGTATGTCGGGAGTCGCCACTGCGGCATCACCTCCACCAGCTTGCCCTCGCGGACAAGATCGGGCCGGACCACAGGGGGCAGTTCACCGATGCCGGCACCCGCCAGCAACATGGAAGCGAGGCCGGCAAAATCGTTCATCGCGAATAACGGCTGGAACGTGAGCGTCTGCTTTTTCCTTCCATTCTCGTGCACGAAGCACCAGCTGCAATCCGCCTTCCAGTGCGAAAACGCAAGGAGGCGATGCTCGAGCAGATCCCGCGGCTTTCGGATCGCCCCGCAGCGCTTAAGGCAGGCGGGCGTTGCCACGATATGCGATGCCGATAGGCCAGAAGGCGCCGCGCGACCAGCGACGAATCGCGCAATGCACCAACCCGGAACACAAGGTCGACGCCGTCCGCGATATGTTCGACGTAGCGCTCGGTAACGAGAATCTGAAAACGCACGTTCGGATAGCGCTTCTGGAATTCCAAGACGAGCGGCGTCAGCAAGGTGTCCGAAACGCTCGGCGGCGCCGAAAGGCGCAAGAGCCCTGACACGTCCGAGAGATGGCTGGAAGCGACTCTGTCGATGGCCTCACCCAGCTCGGCGCCTCGCACGGCTTGCTCATACACCTCCTTGCCGAGGTCGGTGAGGGTGAGATTACGCGTGGAGCGCTCCAGGAGCCGAACGCCCAGTGCCTTCTCGAACTCTGCAATGTGCCGGCTGACCGTAGAGACCGGCATGCCAAGCCGGCGTGCCGCCCCGGAAAGGCTGCCCGATTCGACCACCTTTGCGAATATCACCAGCGAGCTGAGGTTCGCCATCGCTTTTCCATCATTGGAAAACCATTGTGCGCCAATCGTCAGCGGCGTCGCAAGAACGGGCGCCAACCCGGGAGTACGAGCGCGCACGTGACACGTCATGGCACGCCGACCTTCCCGGAACTGGAAAACGTTTTTCTGCTTTTCCGTCTACCGGAAAATCGCGGCTCGTCTATGGTTTCGAATAGACACTCGCGAGCCGCAAAGGAGGCGTCGATGACGACCATGAAAGCAGCAGTGATCCACGAGCCGGGTGGTCCTGAGGTGCTCAGGATCGAACAACGTCCCATACCGACGCCGCAGCAGGGCGAGGTGCTGATCCGCGTGAAGGCGTTCGGACTCAACCGGTCCGAAATGTTTACGCGCCAGGGTTTTTCCCAGAGCGTGAAGTTTCCGCGCGTGCTGGGAATCGAGGCGGTCGGCATCGTGGAAGACGCACCGGGAATGGAGTTCGCCAAGGGCGATACGGTTGCCACCGCGATGGGAGGCTTGGGGCGTGAGTTCGACGGCAGCTATGCGGAGTACACCTGCGTACCTGCCCGGCAGGTGCAAAAACTGGTCACTGGCTTGGCTTGGGAAACGCTCGGCGCAATGCCGGAAATGCTTCAGACCGCGTGGGGCTCGCTGTTCAAGGCCCTCGCGCTGCAAGAGCGGGACCGGCTGCTGATTCGGGGCGGAACGACATCGGTTGGACTTGCCGCCGCGGCAATCGCCAATGCGCACGGTGCGTTTGTGATTTCGACGACCCGCAATCCGCAGAAAGGCGACGCGCTGCGTGCGAACGGCGCCGACCGTGTCGTAATAGACTCGGGCGCAATCGCGCAGGAGATCGGCGAAGTGTCGCCCGGCGGCGTCGATAAAGTGCTGGAACTCATCGGAACCACGACGCTGAAGGACTCGTTGCGCTGTGCAAAACAAGGCGGCGTGGTGTGCATGACTGGCATTGTTGGCAACCAGTGGTCGTTCGATACCTTCAGTCCGATGGAAGTGATACCGAGCACGGTGAAACTCACCATTTACGACGGCGGAGTCAATGAATTCATGGCGACGCCGTATGACGAATTACTGGCGCAGGTGAAGGCCGGAACACTTCGCGTCCCCGTTGGGAAGGTTTTCCGGCTCGACGAAATCGTGGAAGCACACCGGTGCATGGAAGAGAACAAGGCTGGAGGGAAGATCGTCGTGCTGCCATGAAGGCGGCCTCCAGGCGATTGCACCGACCGATGGAAGCCGCCATCTCACGTTTCGCGATGCACACCGACAATAGCTGGCCAGAAGGAAACCGCGCCCGCGGTGGCCTCCGAAGCACCTTCACTAATGGCGACGCGGCCGAGCTAGCCCGGCGTGCAACGCGCCGCACAATTCCCTAATTTCCTTGTGCGGTGTGTCGACACGAAACGCCGTTATTTTTTGGCGGCTAGATGAACGTCAAGCTGGCCGCAACCCGGCTAGCCGGAGTCGTCACGACGACCGCAAAGCGGAATGTCCGAAATGAACCCGAAGGGCCGTTGCACCCGGAAGCTGCCGTTGATTTTGTGCATGCTTGAAGGGCAGTTCCGGGTCGTCCTGAGCCACATATACATGCCCTCGCCCACTGCTTTCCGACGCCCTGCCGTCTCCCCTGCGCAACGAAACTCATCCGGTATCGGCAACCCACTGCCACGCCGACGATCTCCATTGGAAGTTTCGAGGTCAACTGACAGCCGTTTCGCTTTGTCTTGATAGAGTTACGCCTTCTAAAAGAACGACGGAGCAGTGTGTGAGCGTCGATGAATACTACAGACGGCTAAACCTGCCGTGCAATGCGTCACCGTCAGACATCAAGCGCGCATACCGGCGGCTAAGAGCTCAGTACCATCCGGACCGCAACAAGGGGCGGGAATCGATGGTCGAGCCGGTGTTCAAGCGCATTCAGGAAGCATTTGAAATCCTGACCGGTGAGCGCAGCTCGCCCGTGCGAAGCTCGATGGGGACGTCGGCTCAGGATCACGACAAGGAAGCTCGCTCTCGCGCGCGCCATAACGCGCCGCCGATGCGTGGCGCGAACTGCCTGATCGAACTCTTCGTGCCGCTCGAAGCCGCTATCTATGGCGGCGAGATCGAAGCGAGCTACCCTGTGAAGGGTCCGTGTCAGCAATGTCAGGAAATGGGCTCTCCGTGCATGAGCTGCCACGGCAGCGGCCTGTCGGCCGCCAGCTCGCGCTGCCTCGACTGCGACGGCACCGGGCGCCCGCCAACCAGTGAGACGTGTTCGACATGTCTCGGCATGGGTAGGAAGACCTACCGGAAATCCGAGGTGGTGAAGGTTCCGCAGGGCGCCTGGGATGGCCAGCGTCTTGTCGTCGAAGGCAGTGGCCATCCTGGGACGAATGGTGGTCCGCCGGGCGACGCCATCTTCTCGGTCGTGATCGTGTGCGATACGGCCTTCCGTCGCAACGGGCTGAATCTCGCGTGCGATATCCATGTTGATTTCGTGACGGCCACGCTCGGCGGCAACTTCGCCGCACAGATCCTCGGCCACGCCCTCCAGCTGAAGATTCCACCGAATGCGAACGCGGGCACCACGATCCGCTTGCCTGGGCATGGACTCACGCACCATAACGGCTCGCGCGGGGACCTGACGTTACATCTGGTTCTCGCGATGCCGTCCGCTGCGTCACATCTGAGCGACAACGAGCGACAAACGCTACGTGAGATGTTTGAGGATGCGGAGCGTCGAGCAATGCATGCTGTTCCAGCACTCTCGCAACACAAATCATAAAGCCGTGCTCTTGAGCAAACTGGCAACCCTGCGCTGCATGGGCTGCCACTTTTGCGCTCCGTTCCGCCGCACTCACCTCTCGATCACCGTCCCGCCTGAGTCGACTGCCGCAACTTCGCCACCTCCGCCGCCCCAACCGCCGGCGCGCCGTTGTTCCAGCCCGCGCGCACGAAGCTCAGCACGTCGGCGATCTGCTTATCGTCGAGCACCGCAGCGAAGCCGGGCATCGGGAACGGCGACGGCACGCCGTTGATCACGAGATCGCCGGTGCCGTTCAGCGTCACGTTGATCAGCGACGATGCGTCCTTCGCG
The DNA here is from genome assembly GCF_040948755.1 of Paraburkholderia sp. BR13444. NCBI lineage: Bacteria > Pseudomonadati > Pseudomonadota > Betaproteobacteria > Burkholderiales > Burkholderiaceae > Paraburkholderia > Paraburkholderia sp. BR13444. The sequence continues at coordinate 109,077 of NZ_JBFPKM010000011.1, forward strand.
AGCACGTTCGGATTGCCGGCAAGCGGCGCGAGCATCGGCGCGAAGCCGCGTCCGTCGACACCGTGGCAATGCATGCAAAACGCGGTATAGACGCGCGCGCCGGCATCGTTCGCGGGGCGATCGAGCGACACCTTCGTCGCCTGCGGATCGTACGTATAGGCCGCCGCGCCGTTGCCGCCGACCGGCGGCAGCGACTTCAGATACGCCGACATCGCCGCGATGTCCTGATCGCTCAGCGCTTGCGTGCTGTTGTTGATCACGCTCGTCATCGCGCCGAACGCCGACGCATGGCGATTCGCGCCGGTCTTCAGGAACGTGCGCAGATCCTCGTCGCTCCAGCGGCCGAGCCCGGCGTTGTGCTCGCCGGTCAGGTTCGACGCGAACCAGCCGTCGAGCAGCGCGCCGCTCAGGAACGCGCTGCCGCTTTCGTCGAGCTCGCTTTCCTGGAACGCAACGCCGCGCGGCGTGTGACACGACCCGCAATGTCCGAGCCCCTGCACCAGATACGCGCCCCGATTCCAGGCGACGTCCTTGCCCGGCTTGTCGCGATACGCGCCCTTCTGCAGAAACGCCATGTTCCAGAACATCAGCGGCCAGCGCATGTTCAACGGCCACTTGATGTCGGACTCGCGATTCGCCTGCTGCACCGGAGCGACGCCGTGCATGAAGAACGCGTACAGCGCCTTCACGTCGTCGTCGTTGACCTTCGCGTAGGACGGGTACGGCATCGCCGGATACAGGTTGTGCCCGTCTTTCGCGACCCCCTCGCGCAGCGCCCGCGCGAAGTCCGCTTCCGTGTAGCCGCCGATGCCGGTCTGCGCATCGGGCGTGATGTTGGTCACGTAGATGCGGCCCATTGGCGTGTTCATCGGCAGGCCGCCGGCGAACGGCTTGCCTTTCGGCGCGGTGTGGCAAGCCGCGCAGTCGCCGAGTTGAGCGAGATAGGCGCCGCGTTGCACGAGCGCTTGATCGGCTGCGCCGGCACCCGCCGGAGTCGCGGCATCAGCAGGCGCTTGGGCGAGAAACGGCAAGGCGACGCACAGCGCCGCGCCAAGACCCTTCAGCATGTTTTTCATGTCGGGCTCCTTGCGCGTTACGCGCTGTGCAGTTGACGGCCAACCGGCAACTGCCGCAGCCGCGTGCCGGTCGCCGCATAGATCGCATTGGTCAGCGCGGGCGCGAGCGCCGCGGTGCCGGGTTCGCCGATGCCGCCGGGCGCCTCGCCGCTCTTCACGAGATGCACGTCGATCGGCGGCGTCTCGTTGATGCGCAAAATCCGGTAGTCGGTGAAGTTGTTCTGCTCGACGCGGCCATCCTTGATCGTGATCTCGCTGTACAGCGCCGCCGTGATGCCGAAGATGATGCCGCCCTGCACCTGCGCCTCGATCGTGTTCGGATTCACGTACATCCCGCAATCGACCGCGCAATTCACGCGCTTGACCGTCACCTCGCCCTGCTCGACCGCGACCTCGACGACGATCGCGAAGAAGCTGCCGAACGCGTGCATCACCGAGATGCCGCGCCCTTGCCCCTTCGGCAGCGCGCTGCCCCAGTTGCCGGCCTGCGCGGCCACGTTCAGCACGTTCAGCGCGCGCGGCGATTTGCCGAGCAGATTACGCCGGTACTGCACCGGATCGATCTTCGCGTGCGCGGCGAGCTCGTCGATGAAGCTCTCGACGACGAACGTGCCGCGCGTCGGCCCGACGCCGCGCCAGAACGCGGTGGGCACCGCGTGCGGTTCCACGCGCACGTAGTCGACCAGCTGGTTCGGCAGGTCGTACGGCAGATCGGCGGCGACTTCCACCGCGTCGGGATCGAGCCCGTTCTTGAACGCGGGCGGCGCGAAGCGCGCCATGATCGACGAACCGGCGATGCGATGCTGCCACGCGATCGGTTTGCCATTCGCGTCGAGCCCGGCCGAGATCGTGTCGTAGTAGTACGGCCGGTACATGTCGTGCTGGATGTCTTCCTCTCGCGTCCACAGCACCTTGACCGGCGCCGACACCTGCTTGCCGACCTTCACGGCCTGCGTGACCATGTCGGTTTCGAGCCGCCGCCCGAAGCCGCCTCCGAGCAGATGGTTGTGCACGATGATCTTGTCGGCAGGCAAGCCCGTGACCGCGGCCGCCGCATCGACGACGCGCGTCGGCACCTGCGAGCCGAGCCAGATTTCGCACGCGTCGCCGCGCACGTGGACCGTGGCGTTGACCGGCTCCATCGTCGCGTGCGCGAGGAACGGCTGCTGGTAGACCGCGTCGACGCGCGACTTCGCATCGCCGAACGCGCGGCCGACGTCGCCGTCCTTGCGCGCCACCGCGCCGCCGTGTTGCGAGGCCGCCGCGAGATCGTCGACGATGCGCTTCATCGATACCTGCGCGCCCGCGCCTTCGTTCCACTTGATATCGAGCGCCTGCAAACCGCGCTTCGCGGCCCAGGTATGGTCACCGATCACCGCGACCGCGTTGTCGAGCTCGATGACTTCGCGCACGCCGGGAATCTGCTTCGCATGCGCAGCGTCGACGCTCGCGAGCGTGCCGCCGAAAACCGGGCAGTTCGCGATCGCCGCGTAGACCATGCCGGGCAAGCGCACGTCGAGGCCGAACTGCGCGGTGCCGTCGACTTTCTCCGGCGAATCGAGACGCTTCGCCGGCGTGCCGATCAGCTTGAAATCCTTCGGGTCTTTCAACGGCACGTTCTGCGGCGCGGGAAGCGCCGAGGCCGCCTGCGCGAGCTGACCATAGCTCGCGCTGCGATTGCTGGCCGCGTGGACCACCTGCCCGCCTTGCGCATGGCAACTGGCCGGATCGACCTGCCACTGCTGCGCGGCCGCGTTGATCAGCATCACGCGCGCAGTCGCGCCGGCGCGGCGCATCGGCTCCCACGCGAAGCGGATCGACGTCGAGCCGCCGGTCAACTGCCCGCCGAGCAGCGGGTCCATGAAGAGCTTTTCGTTGGGCGGCGCGTGATCGAGGGTGACCGAGTCGAGTGGGACTTCGAGTTCTTCGGCGATCAGCATCGGAATCGACGTATAGACGCCCTGACCCATCTCGACCTTCGGTATCACGAGCGTGACCTTGCCGGCGGTGTCGATCTGGATGAACGCGTTCGGCGCGAACACGCCGCTTTGCGGCGCCTCGTTCGCATCGCCGCCGATCACGCTCTTGGCCGACTTCTGATCCTGGCTCGCGGCCGGCATGCTGAAGCCGAGCAGCAGACCGCCGCCAGCCGCGGCGCCGACCGTCGCGCCGAATTTGAGGAACGTGCGCCGCGAGATGCCGTGCGCATGCCGCGCGTTGGTGTCGGTCGGCTGCGCGCCGTTCTGCGCATCGAGCAATCCCTGGGACATGTCAGGCCCCCTTCGCAGCTTGCTTGATCGCCGCGCGCACGCGGTGATAGGTGCCGCAGCGGCAGATGTTGCCCGCCATCGCGGCGTCGATGTCCGCGTCGCTCGGATTGGGATTGCGCGCGAGCAGCGACGCAGCCGACATCACCTGCCCGGACTGACAGTAGCCGCACTGCACGACGTCGAGTTCACGCCAGGCCTGCTGCACTTTCTGGCCCGTGGGCGTGGCGCCGACCGCTTCGATCGTGACGATCTTGCGGTCGCCGACCGCCGCCGCCGGGAACACGCACGAACGCACCGCGACGCCATCGAGATGCACGGTGCATGCGCCGCATTGCGCGATGCCGCAGCCGAACTTGGTGCCGGTCAGCCCGACGAGATCGCGCAGCACCCACAGCAGGGGCATGTCGGGCGGGGCATCGACGGTATGGGTTTCGCCGTTGATATTGAGCGTTGTCATGAGCGGCTCCGGTGGGGATGTTGTCGTGGTCACGCGGTTTAGATCGCGACACCGCACCAGAGCGCGAACATGCGCCGTTTTGTTCGGCATGTCGCGCTAATCCGCGATCAAAAGCGGCCTGCGATCGAGCGGGTGTCGACAGAAAACCGGCCGATTGTAGTCGTGTCGAAACAACTACGCTTTGGCGGTGCCAGGCGGCACCTCGCGTGCTATGCGGGGTGGATCGCATGTGCCGGCTGGGGCGATGCGTTACCATCGATGGATCGATCCGTCGCGCGACCCGCTGCATCGCACCGAGTGGTGTTGCGACGCGCGATTCCGTCGTGTCACCTCAGCCGCTGGAGCCGCCGATGAACGACCCGCAATGCATTCAATTTCTCACGGATGTTCGCCGACCATTGCTTGCGCTGCACAAGGCGATTCTCGATCACGAACGCGCCGTTTATGAAAAGGAGTTCGGCCCGGTGACGCCGGCGGCATTCCTGCAGGTGCTGATCAACGGTTCGGGGTTTCGCTGGCTGACGCCGCTATCGACGGTGATCGCGAGCGTCGATGAGACTCTCGACGACGCGGAGGCCGAGGCCGGCGACCGTCTCGCGACGGCCGAGGCCGTGATCGGACTGTTCTCGCCCGAGCAACCGAACAACCACTTCCTGCCGCGTTATCTGCCGCTGTTGCAGGCCGATCCGGCGATCCTGCATTACCACGGCGAGGTATCGCGTTTGCTGCGCGCCGTGCAAACGACCTAACGGCGATTCGCGCGGAGCACGGCGGCGGCGCGTGCGCTGCGTGCCGGCTCCTGCATTTCCTCACCGTTGACAAGTGGCCGCGCGTCGGTGCGGCATCGTCGATGGCCGGTACTTTTGCGAAAATTGAGCGAAATGCTCTGACGTGAAGGTACTTTTGCAACGATTTATCGACCGCCTGGAAGGCGCGGCCGACCAGATTACCTGGGTTAGCTGAATAAATCCAAGGTGAGCTTTTGCGGGAACGCCGAAGCTCAACTGCGCCCCTGCGGCAGGTAACGCAGCGGATCGACCGGCTTGCCGTCGTGCCGCACTTCGAACCCGACCGACACACGCGAGTTGTTCTCGTCGCCCATCTCCGCGATCTGCTGCCCCTTGCGGACGATGTCGCCCATCTTGACCAGCAGCTTGCGGTTGTGCGAATACGCGGTCAGAAAATCCTTGTTGTGTTCGACGATGATCAGGCTGCCGTAGCTGTTCAGTCCGGTGCCCGCGTACATCACCTTGCCGTCGGCGGCGGCTCGCACCGGATCGCCCGCTTTGCCGCCGATCTCGATGCCGCGTGTTTCGCCCGGCTGAAACGCTTCGACGACGCTGCCCGCGGCAGGCCACGCGAGCGTCACGCTGCTCGCATGCCGGCGGGTTTCCTGCGTGACCTGGCGGACTTCCGCGGCATCCGGAGCGGGTGCGGCGGACTGCGTCGAAGCTTGTGCCGACGTTGGCGCTGTCGCTTGTGAATCACTCGGCGCCGCGTATCGCGCCGCCGCATTGGCCGCCTTCACCGCGCGCACCGTCTCCGGCGACGCGACGTGCAGCACCTGCCCCGGCTTCAGCCGCGCCGACGCCTTCAGCCCGTTCCATGCCTGCAATTGCTTGACGCTAATGTGGTGACGCTGCGCGACCCGCGCGAGCGTGTCGCCGCGCCTGACCCGATACACGAGCGGCGGCGATTTTTTCAGCGGCGCATTATCGCTGGCATCGATCGACAGCGGCGCGGCTGCCGCCGCATCGCCGGACGCTGTTCCCGTCGCATTCGCCGCCGGCACGCCGGACGCTGCGTTGGTGCTGTTTGCCACTTCGTTCTGCGCATTCGGCTGCCCGACGTTCGCGCAACCGCTGAGGGCCAGCGCGACCCATGCGCCGGCGAGACCGGCCAGGATCGTTCTGTCGAAACGCTTTCTCATTCTGTCCGACTCCTGCTGTATAGAGGCGCAAGCCGGATACGCCGCTGCCGCTGACAAGGCGCGCGATCTTCGGCCGCGCGGCCTTCCCGACGACACGGCGAAGCTGCCTCGAAGGGCGCTCACTCCGTGCCTGCTTTGCCGATCAAATTTCTGGCGGAATTCTAAAGTGCCGTTTAATAAAAACGCCCCGCGCCACACACTCTGATACAGACGTTACGAGCCGTATTTCCGCGTTACGACGGCACGTGTTTGGGCACATCAACGACGCACACATCGCCGCTTCGCCGCAGCGCGTTCAGACTCGTTGACATTCGACTTATCGGCAGGCGCGAGGGGAACTTGAATAGTCATCGGTCGAGGCGGAGAGCACAAAAAACAGCCTTCGAAATTCGAAGGCTGGCCGATCCGCGTTCGACGAGCAGCGAACTAGAACTTATGCCGGATCGCCGCGCGCACGACGACCTGCTTCGACGTCGACGACGGCGACTGCGTGCCGGGGATGAACGCGAAGTCGAGGATCGACAGCGTGGAATCGCCGGCGACCTGTTGATAGGCGCCCTGCAGATAGAGGTCGGTGCGCTTGGACAGGTTGTAGTCGGCCATCAGCCCGAACGTGTGGATGCGCGGCTTCACGCCGCCGTTCGATGCGTCGTAGGTTTCCATCGTGTACACGTACTGCGCGCCGACGAACAGCGCCGGCGAAATCTGGTACTTGCCGTTGATCTCGAAGTTCTGATACTTGAGCGAGTTCAGCAGCACACCCGGCGGCGTGACGGGCACGAGCGGCACCAGCGGCTCGATGCCGAGATAGCCGTTTGCGGTCGGCTCCAGATAGTTCGAGTTGCTATAGACGAAGCCCGCCGTCGCAGGTCCGAACGTATAGGTGATGCCGCCGCCGAACACGCGCATGCGCGTCGCGACGAAGCCGGCGTCGTTCGTGGCGACCGCGCCGTTCGCACTTCCGCCAGGATTGTCGGCCTGCAGATAGGCCGCCGCGACCAGCAGCCCGCCATACGTGTACTGGCCGCCGAAGCTGTACGCGCGATTGTTGGCGAAGCTCGTGTCGTTGCTGAAGCTGTAGGTGCCGCCGAACTGGAAGCCCGAGATCGACGGGCTCGTGTACTTGACGGTGTTGTTCAGGCGGAACGTGTTGTCGGTGTTGTCGTTGTCGTACGGATGCGAGAACAGCTGACCGCCCCAATTGCCGTTGGCCGTGGTCTGCGCCAGATAATCGACGACCGAATCGTATTGTCGGCCAAACGTTAGGGTGCCGTACGCCTGCGAGCTGAGTCCGACAAAAGCCTGGCGGCCGAACAGGCGGCCGCCCTGCCCGAGCCGCCCGGAATTCAGATCGAAACCATTCTCGAGCTGGAAGATCGCCTTCAGTCCACCACCGAGATCCTCGGCGCCCTTCAGGCCCCAGCGGCTCCCCTGTGCAAGCCCGCTGGCGAGTTCATAAACATGGCCGTGGCCGACATTGTTCGTGTAGTTGATGCCTTCGTCGATCACGCCATACAGCGTGACGCTAGTCTGCGCGACGGCAGGCACGGCAAGAACGGAAGACGCAGCAACGGAGACAGCCAGCGCGAACACTTGCTTGTTCATGATGATCTCCCTGCACCTCGAGTGATAGGACAACTCGATCCGGCCGCTTTGTTCTCTTTGCTTTTTATTCTCATCAGTTTCCCAGCAGTTCTGAGGACTGCTCCAATGGCTGCGCTTTCCAGAAATCCTCACATGACATCGTCCGGCCGTCCATGAGTGGATGCGCCAAGCAGCGGGAATGTTGCTAATTCTCCACTGCGCGTTGTTTCCTCTTTTTTCGTAAGGTCGGTTCAGGTAAACGGCAGCCGCGGCTGCCGGTCTCGCTGCGTGATTGTCATGAAAAGAAATATAATCCCCTGCCTCTGCTGCCATGCAACGGAACTCGATGCCGCAGCGAAGGTCCTCTTTACAGCCCGCTCACCCGCCGCCTAGAAACGGCGGCCGAAGTCGGCGACGCGGACCACAGGCGACGCCAACCCGGATCGCCTTCCCGCCGCAGCACCCAATCCCATATTAGAAAGCCTTGTGAGACGCCCGCCGCGCTGGATCAGCGCGCCGTCGCACGGGGCTGCTTTTGACTCGAACAATGCCTGACAAGCCCTCCTCCCGCCTGATCGAACTGGACTTTTTCCGCGGACTGGTTCTGCTGATCATCGTGGTCGATCACATCGGCGGCAGCATTCTGTCGCGCGTGACGCTGCATGCGTACGCGCTGTGCGATGCCGCCGAAGTGTTCGTGTTCCTCGGCGGCTTCGCGACCGCCACCGCCTATGCGACGCTCGCCGAGCGGCGCAACGAGACGGTCGCGCGCGGCCGCTTCGTGCGCCGCTCGTTCGAGATCTATCGCGCGTTTCTCGTCACCGCCGGGCTGATGCTGCTGGTCAGCGCGGTGCTCACCGCATTCAGCATCGACGGGCCGAATCTCGCCACGACCGATCTCGACGACTTGATCGACACGCCGCTCGCCGCACTGCGCGACATCGTGCTGCTGCGCCGCCAGCCGTACCTCGCGTCGGTGCTGCCGATGTACGCTTTCTTCGCGCTGCTGGTCCCCGCAATCCTGCCGCTCGCGCGCAGCAAGCCGTGGCTGCTGGTCGCCGGCAGCGTCGCGCTGTGGGCCGGCGCGCCGGCGATCAACAAGTACCTGCCCGCCGCGCCCGACATGCACTGGGACTTCAACCCGTTCGCGTGGCAACTGTTGTTCGTGCTCGGCGTGCTCGCGCGCTGCCAGCCGGTGTATCAGCGAACCCGCGCGCATCGGTCCGGCTGGCTCGTCAGCGTGCTGGCGTTCGCGGTGGTCGTGGGCGCCGCCTACTACAAGCTGGTTCTGCTGCACGCGCCCCTTCCCGGAAGCCTCAAGCAGAATCTGTCCTATCTGCGCGCGGGCAACTTCCTCGCGATCGCGTGGCTCGTCGCTAATCTGATCGAGCTCGGCTGGGCGAAGAAGGTCGCGGGGCGGCTGCCGTGGGTCGGCTTGATCGGCCGTCAGGGCTTGCTGTGCTTCATTGCCGGCGCGGTGATTTCGCTGGTGATCGACTCGGTGCTCTACGCGGCGACCGATGGTTACCTGAACTATCCGCTCGGACTTCTCGCCGATGCGGCCGCGGTCGGCGCGCTGTTTGCCGTCGCGCTGGGCGTGGAGCCGCTGAAGCGCTTCGTCGCGCGGTTCGTTGACGGGCGGCTGCGGACCTCGGGCTGAAGAACCTTGCGCGCATAAAGCGCCGTCCGCCTGTCCGCCACTTCCCATCTCAAATCTGGCGCCAATGCTGATAGGATGACGGCCGCGCGCGAATCCCGCGCCAGCCGGCCATCCTCACTGACATGCGTCGATTCCTCTGTTTCGCCCTCGCACTGCTTGCCTCCGCCGTCGGCGCGCCCGCGTTCGCGAGCACGCTCGCGAGCCGCAGCTTCCATTCCGATGCGCTCGGCCGCGACTGGAACTACACCATCTACCTGCCGGCCGGCTATCGCGCGGACGGTCCGCGCCTGCCGGTGCTCTACCTGCTGCACGGCAATAACGGCGATGCCAACGACTGGCTCGCGCAAGGTCATCTGCAGAGTGCCGCCGACACGCTGATCGAGCGCAAGGAGATTGCACCGGTCGTGATCGTGATGCCGCAAGGCGGCACGGACTGGTACGTCGACCGCAAGGAAAAGATGGAGAGCGCGTTCTTCGGCGATCTGCTGCCCGAGATCGAAACGCACTACGCGGTCGCGACGCAGCGCGGCGGCCGGATGATCGGCGGTGTATCGATGGGCGGCTTCGGCGCGCTGCGCTACGCGCTGACGCAGCCCGAGATGTTTTGCGGCGCGCTGCTGCTGAGTCCCGCAATCTACGCGAACGAGCCGCCGCGCGCGTCGGCGGCGCGGCGGGTCGGCGTGTTCGGCGAGCACCAGTTCGATCCGCGCATCTGGCACGAGCTCAACTACCCAGCGCAGTGGGACCGCTATATGAGCCAGCCGTATCGCCTGCCGATGTTCATCGCATCCGGCGACGACGACCTCGACATCCAGGCCGACGCGTCGCTGCTGTACACCCGTCTGCGGCTCGCGGGCAATCCGGCGGCGCTGCGGATCATCGACGGCGGCCACACGTGGGACGTGTGGAGCGCGCTGTTGCCAGCCGCGCTCAAATACACGCTCGGCTGCGTGAAGCCGCCGGCGCCGGAGCATCCGTCGAATCAACGGCCTTGAGCCGGCGCTACTCCACGAGATCGGTCCACAGCACCATCAGCACCGTCATCAACGCGGGGCCGATGAAAATCCCCAGCAGCCCGAACGTCTCGGCGCCGCCGAGAATGCCGAACAGCACGAGCAGAAACGGCAGGCGCGTCGAGTTGCCGATCAGCACCGGCCGCACGAAGTGCTCGGCGACGAACACGACGACGGAGCCGAATATCAGCAGCCCGACCGCTGCGACCATCGAGCCCTGCACGAGCAGCCACAGCGCCGCGAGACCGAATACGATCGGCGCGCAGAACGGCAGCATCGCGGCAATCGCCGTCACGAAGCCGAGCAGCGCCGCATGCGGCACGCCGGTCACGAAGTACGCGACGCCAAGCAGCAGGCCCTCGCCGACGCCGACCACGATCAAGCCCGACACGGTGGCGCGCACCGCGGTCCCCATATGCGCGACGAGGTCCGCGCCGCTATCGCCGAAACCGCGTCGCGCGGCCTTCAGCAACGAGCCGGACAGACGCGGCCCCGCCTGAAAAATCACGAACAGTGTGACCAGCATGAACGCGAACACCATCGCCGCATGCGCGGCGCGAGCGCCGAAATGCCGGCCGAGCGTCATCACCGTTTCGCTGTGCAAGCCTTTCATCGCCGCCGAGTCGCGCAGCGGCTGAGCGAGATTGGCCTGCCACCACGAGCTGATCTGCTGCACGCCGAACGGCAGACGGTTGATGAAGTCCGGCAGCGGGATGCCGTTCTCCTGCGCGCTGCGGAACCACTCGTTCAGTTCATGCGCCTCGCGCAGCGCCTGCGCGATGCCGAGCCCGACCGGCAGCAGCACGAGCACGGCAATCACCAGCGTGAAGACGGTCGCGAGCAGGGTCGTGCGCCCCCTGAACCAGCGGCTCCCCGCCACCTTGTGCAGCAGCGGCCACAGCGCAATTGCGACGACCGCGGCCCACGCCACCACCACGATGAAATCGCGCACCACCCACAATGCGAGCAGCACGAGCCCGATATAGAGCACGACCGACGCGGCCCTCTGCTTTTTCTGGCGCTCGACGGCGACGGACGACGTTTCGGGAGAGTTGGGTGGGACGGCGGGAGGGCGTGGAATCATGTGAACTCTGGTGTTTTTTGAACAGTGTGCGCGCGAGCCGACCTGAAAAATTCAAACCCGCTACACTGACGGCTCAGTTCGCCGCCCGACACTCCACATCTTAAAGGAAGCGTTGCCGCCCTTTTCCCGGCCGCCCTCCTCGTCGCGCCATAGGCAACACAGTGTTGCAAAAATGTGCATGATTAAAAAATCACATAAAAATGCTTGCAACGCCCGTCATTTCAGCAAGTCGCAAATGTCAAGTGTGATTATTGCTAATTCCGGAACGGTGTTTCAACGATGACACAATGGCTATCCGGCGCGCACGGGACTAAATTCGGCACTCCACAATACGGAGTCGATGATGACCCTGGAGTCCATCCCCCTCGACGGTAGCAATGGCGTACGCATCGAAATTCTCGAGAGCTCCGACACGACGCTGGTGATCCGCTGGGTCGAGCCGGGCCGCTGCCACTACGGCGAGCAGCGCTGGCGCCGCCGCTCGGCGCATTCGTCCGGCACCTGCGCGGTGTCGCGCCGCAAGATCCGCCGCGGTGACCCGGTATTCAAGCCGGCAGAGCGCCCGGCGCCATCGAATGCGTCCGCGATGATCTGCGCGGAAATTCTCGAACCGCTACTCGAAGCGGCCTGACGCACGGAACGTTCCCGAGTACCGCACCCGGCCGCCGCGGCATCGCATGATCCGCCGCCGCGCTGCCCCCGCTCACGGTTGCCGCCCCGCGCCTCGTGCGTTAAGGTGGATTCGTTGCGCCCGCCCGACCGCCGGCTCGCTATCCGGCGCCGGCTGCGCGCCTTCCACCACCGCGCCGCGCCCGCCGCGACGCCGTTTGAGGGCCGATCATGGCAGAAGACACGCCGCAAACCCGCGCGGCCACCGCCGCTTCCACGCCTCCCGCTTCCTCCGCTCCACCCGCTTCGCTGATCCCGCCGCAGCAGTTCTCGCTCGACGTGCTGCTCGAAAAGTATGCGAAGGGCGACGAGCAATCCGCCGACGACGTGTATCGCCGCGTCGCGCGCGGCGTCGCCGAGGCCGAGCCGCCCGAGTTGCGCGCGTCGGTCGAGGAACAGTTCGTCGACAACATGCGCCACGGCGCGCTCGGCGCGGGCCGCATCATGAGCGCGGCGGGCAGCGGCATCGCCGCGACGCTGATCAACTGCTTCGTGCAGCCGGTCGGCGATTCGATTCAGGGCGTCGATGAACAGGGTTTGCCGGGCATCTACGTCGCGCTGCTGCAGGCGGCCGAAACGATGCGCCGCGGCGGCGGCGTCGGCTACAACTTCTCCGCGATCCGGCCGAAGGGCGCGCGGGTTCATACGACCAGCTCGGCCGCCTCGGGTCCGTGCAGCTACATGGACGTGTTCGACGCATCGTGCCGCACCGTCGAAAGCGCGGGCTCGCGGCGCGGCGCGCAGATGGCGGTGCTCGACTGCAACCATCCGGACCTGCTCGAATTCATCGAGGCCAAGCACTCGAAGGGGCGCTGGAACAACTTCAACGTGTCGGTCGGCGTCACCGACGAATTCATGCGCGCGGTCGAGAACGACGAGCCGTGGCAACTGGTCCATCGTGCCGAGCCGTCGCCTGCGCTGCGCGCGGCCGGCGACGTGCGGCAGCGCGATGACGGCCTGTGGGTCTATAGCGAACGTCCAGCGCGCGCGATCTGGGACCGCATCATGCGCTCGACGTACGACGTCGCCGAGCCCGGCATCGTGTTCATCTCGCGGATGAACGAGGACAACAATCTGCGCGCGGTCGAAACGATCCGCGCGACCAATCCGTGCGGCGAGCAGCCGCTGCCCGCCTACGGCTGCTGCAACCTCGGACCGCTCAATCTGACGCGCTTCGTCGTCGATCCGTTCGCGCAGACGCAGGGGCGCCAGCCGTCGTTCGACTGGGACGGCCTCGCACGCCGCACCCGCACGCAGGTGCGCTTTCTCGACGACGTGCTCGACGTCACGCTGTGGCCGCTGCCCGAGCAATACGCCGAATCGCGCGCGAAGCGGCGCATCGGCGTCGGCTTCACCGGCCTCGGCGATACGCTGGTGATGATGGGCCTGCGCTACAACTCGCAGGAAGGCCGCGATTTCGCGGTACGCATCGCGCGGTTGATGCGCGACGAAGCGTATCGCGCGTCGGTCGAACTCGCGAAGGAGCGCGGCGCGTTCGAGCTGTTCGACGCCGCGCGCTATCTGGAAGCCGGCACCTTCGCATCGCGTCTGCCCGACGACATCAAGCAGGCGATCCGCCGCGACGGCATCCGCAACAGCCACCTGCTGTCGATCGCGCCGACCGGCACCGTGAGCCTCGCGTTCGCGGACAACGCGTCGAACGGCATCGAGCCGGCGTTCTCGTGGACCTATACGCGCATGAAGGTGATGGCCGACGGCGGCCGCGAATCGTTCGACGTCGAGGACTACGCATACCGGCTTTATCGCGAGCTCGGCGGCGATGTGACCAGCCTGCCCGACTATTTCGTCAGCGCGCTGCAGATGTCCGCGCGCGACCATCTCGACATGATGGCGGCCGTGCAGCCGTACGTCGACACATCGATCTCGAAGACCGTCAACGTGCCCGCCGACTATCCGTTCGACGCGTTCGAAAGCCTCTACTTCGATGCATGGAAAAGCGGGCTGAAGGGCCTTGCCACCTATCGCCCGAACGACACGCTCGGCGCGGTGCTGAGCGTGTCGTCCGCGCAGGCCGACGACACGCTCGCCGAGATGGATCAGGACCCGCTGCGTATCGCGATCGATCATCGGCCGAGGGGCGAATTGCCGGCGATCATCGAGAAGGTCGAGTATCTGACGCAGGCGGGCAAGAAGTCACTGTATGTCGCGGTGTCGTTCATCGAGGTGACGGGGCGGCTCGGCGGCGAGGACGTGACGATCGAGCGGCCGATCGAGTTCTTCATTCCGGTCGGTCAGCGCGACGAGTCGCAGCAATGGATCACCGCGACGATGCGTTCGCTGTCGCTGGCCGCGCGCGGCGGCTTCGTCGCGCGCAATCTGCAGGATATGCGCAAGGTGTCGTGGGATCGCGGCCAGGTGCGGCTTGGCGACGTGCAGCGGCTCGACGGTCATCGCGCGCCGCGCTGGCACGATTCCGAAGTGGCGGCGCTCGCGTTCGCGATCCAGCAGATCCTGTATCGGCGCGGCTTTCTCGACGCCGAGGGCAATCAGGTCGCATCGCGGATGCTTGCGCGTTTGCCGCGCGGACAAATGAAAACCGATCTGGCGCTGTCCGCCGATTTCGGCCTGCGTCCGAATCCGGTGGATAGCGCCGACTCGTTGCTGCAACCGAACGGCACACAAGGGCTGCACACGATGCTCGGACGCAAATGCGCTTCGTGTGGCGCGAATGCGGTGATTCGCAAGGATGGCTGCGATTTTTGTACCGCGTGCGGGGAGGTGGGGGCGTGCGGGTAGTGGGAGGCGAGGAGCGCGCGGCGTGGATGTGAGTACCTCCTTAAGGTCGCAAAGCGACCGTGGCAACTAGTCTAGGCCGCGAGGTCCGAAAAGGTCGCACTCAGCCGCCGCGTCGAACCGGGCTAAAACGATGCGACTGCTGTTCCCCTCGCCGAGATGAATGCAGGATTTTGGCTCGACGACGTGCAGGATAGTTGCCCCGGGGTTATGACGGGGACTAAAGATTTAACTGGAATTTTGTCGAGTGGGCGCGCTCGCATATGGTCGCGAACAAGGTTGATGTGACCTATCACAAGACTGACCTGCTCGAACAGCGCTGCCCGATTAAGGAAGAGTCGGCGGCGCATGTATCCGGCATGGCGGGTTGATTGTAGAAGCGGTCGAAGAGAGGCGCACAAAAAAGCCGACTTATGAGGGGCGGCATATTCTTCTCCACTATGCATGTTCCCGGATGATGAACAAATCGAACTCTATAGCGATCGCAAAGCCGGCAGTCGGATGCAAATAGACAATGTGTTGGGCTGTTCTTTTACCCGGCAATGAGTAGTTCAACAGATTGCGTGCAAGTGCTTCAACTTGCGTGTTTGGCCGTGCCCTCTCCATCGACAGCACGATATTGACTGTACCGCCGTTCTCAAGCCCTAGACGAGTCACTCCTCGAAAGATGGCTGTGACTCGACGCGCACCGAGTTTGAGACCCAGAATCAATGTGTCGGGACAAGTCAAGTCAGATTCATTTTGTAGCACGATGCTTTCGACATGCCAGTCATGGAAGTAATCATACGCGTGGAGCGTTGCGTCAATATCTGTCACAGTTTGCCTCACTAAGGGAGAATTGAAACGGGCCAACCTTGATCGCGCACGTTGCCATCCCAGTTATGTGCAAGCGGATTAGGCTGCCCGTGATGGGAATCAAAGTCTATGTCAACCGCTGCCGAGCCATTAGAATCAAACATGCGCCATTGCCTCTTCATACCGGGGCCGCTTTCAATCCAAGAGTTCGGATTACCGGTCATGTTAGGAATGCCAGCAACTTCAAATGTATCGCCATCGGCGGAATGCGGCTGAAAGTGGAACGGCTGGGCATCGCCGAGCAGCGCTGATGCGGCTCTATCGCGAGTTCTGGCTGCGCGCGCAGCGTTCAGCCTGGTTTGCCAGGTGGCTGGATCGTACTGGACAGACAGTACAGACTCGCCGTCCGGGTTACTGCCGGTCCTCGCTACGGGATTCCTTAACGGCGTGCTGCTGTAGTGTGACGGAAACAGGCTATTACGCGGACCTTTAATGGCAAGCAGGTTGCCCCGGCGAACCTCTTCGAGAAGCGCGGTGATGATCCACCAGCCATCGGTGTCAGGGTTGCGGTCCCGCACGGTATGGAAAAACAGCCATCCACTCTTCTGGATACGCCTGACCAGTTTCCGGTCCTCCTCCCACTTCCTGTGACTTAGTCCGGCAATATCAAGAAATTCCCGGGTCTCCGCGGTGGCCTTCTGAAAGTCTGCGGCCTTGCCAAGGCACGCTTTATAGTGCCATTTGTCGCAGATGACGTAACAGGCACCCGGTGGCCGCTGGCAGAACAGCTCCACGAAGTGCATCTCAAATACAGACAGGTACATAGGCGTGTCGATGGTCTATCTGAAGTCGCTGCCGGGGTTGACAGCAGTCAGATAATTACCGTGCGACAAGCGGCCTGTACATGGGCGATCGCCCAAAATCTCCTCGGACTTCGACGAAACAGAAAAAAAGCGCTGCCCACCGGCACATGAGCGTGAATGGAGTGCTATGGGACGCGTTTTCAGCCGATGTTGACCCTGATACGAGCGGCATCGTGCTCCGGTTGACAGGGAACACCTGAGGGTGTTGATCATCACCGGATGATCAACAAGTTGGACGAAACAGGAATCCGCACCGTTGCGTGCGTGCGCGCGGTGCTCGAAGGTGCCAGCAACTTCCTGCGCGACGGCGTCACACTCAATGGCCTGCAGCAGGAAGCACAGCGTCTTACTGACATCGAGGCCGCCCGTCAGGTTCGGGAAGCCCGCGAGGCCATGCTGAAGAGGTGATTGCCCAAACGCGACCAATCTACGGAGACATCTGGAGTTTCGCCACCACCTGCGCTGCCTGATTGCAATGCCCTACAATCCCACCGACTTCTTCTATAACGATTGGCTTGCCGAAAGTTCTCTCAGGGTCATTTCGGTTTTGTAAAGTACTAAAGCGCCCGCACACTCATGGCCGTTCTTCGCGCCCGCAGTCCAAACGCTCCCGGAAAGGACTTGCGATGCCAATCTACGGCTTTTCCAGCTGCTAGTGGCACTCGCGCGGCAAGTTAGTCACGCGTTGCCGTCTGCGTCAATGCAGCGCGTACGTCGGTGAGTGCATCCTCGAACGGACCAAAAATGCAAACCTGGGCAACGGTTGAGAGACCGGCGAACTGTTCCGCGACTTCTTCGAGACTCAACAACCCCGCCAGCGCGTGCAATTGATCGATGCGAATAACAGCAGTGTCGGGAGTCGCGGAATCCCTCTGCGCTGAAGAGTTCAGAAAATCAGCCATGACGCCGCCTCATCACGTTGCCGTACTCGTCGATGCAAGCAAGCACGGCGGCGCGCTCGGCTTTGTGCGTCTTCTGGAATTCCAATTGCGCATCGCCGCCGACGCTCGGGCCCCGTCAACACTTCCATCACTTCTTGCTTGTTGTTAGTCAAAAACACAGCCTTATGCCTACCCGCAATTTTAAATGGAACACTGTGTCCGGCGATTCGGGGGCCGCTCCATAGGGATCCGAAAAATTTGCTGTGCAAGCATCGTTCCTCCCGCTGCTGCCATTTCAGCTTATGCGTCAGGCCACAGTGGAAGTCCGGCGCGCTCATTGAAGGCTGCGCTTCACCCCACCCGCGCGTAATAAAGATTCTGCGGATGCTTCGCCTCGGCGAAGAAAAACCAGCGCTCCGCAACCAGCCCCGCGTACTGCACGAGACAAGCCGCGGCCAGCAAGCCGAACGACGTGCCAATCGAATGCAGTCCCGCGCCGGTCAACACGACCGGCACGACGAACGCACCCGCGAGAAAGCCCCATTTGACGCCACGCAACGACACGATACAAGGAGGTCAAGAGCGCGATTCTCGCGGCGCTCGCGGCCGGCGAATGGAAAGGCGGCGAATGCATTCCTTCGGAAAAGCGCCTCGCCGAACGCTTCGGCGTGTCGATCGGCACGCTGCGCAAGGCCATCGACGAACTGTGCGCCGAGAACATTCTGATCCGTCATCAGGGGCTCGGCACCTTCGTGGCGATGCATCAGCGCGACCGGCACTTCTTCCGCTTCTTTCGCATCGTGCGGCGCGACGGCGACAAGGCCTACCCGGTCGTCACGCTGATCGGGTTCAAGAAGGCGCGAGCGTCGCGCGAGGCGGCCGCCGCGCTCGGTATCGAGACCGGCGCGCGCGTGCTGCAGTTCGTCAACGGGCTCGCGCTGCACGGCAAGACCGTGCTGATCGAACATATCACCGTGCCCGAAGCGCTGTTTCCCGGCTTGACCGAAAGCAAGCTGCGCAACCGGCCGAACACGCTGTACAACTTCTATCAGGACAGTTTCGGCATCAACGTGGTCGAGACCGATGAGCGTGTGAGCGTTGCGCTCGCCAATGAGCTCGAAAGCGCGCAGCTTGGCGTCGATGTCGGCGCGCCGCTGCTCGAGATTCGGCGCATCGCGTACTCGTATCACCGCAGCGCGGTGGAACTGCGCATTTCGCGGCTCAATACCGAGGAGTACGAGTACATCGGCACGCGCGCGGCGCGCGACGATCAGAAATAGCGGACCACCGTCACTCGCCAGGCACATCTGCGCAAAAACGACAGGCCAATCGTCTTTCATTTTCGGCCGGCGCCAACCTGTCTAAAATAGCCGCACTTCCGATTCCGAGAACCTCATGCTGGATACCCTCACGGGCGGCGCCGCGCCCATCAACGACGACTCCGGAATGTTCGAACTCGCGCCGGTGTCGCTGTGGCTCGAAGATTTCAGCGGCGTGCGCGCGTTGTTCGATGAATGGCGAGCCGCGGGCGTGACCGATCTGCGCGCCCATTTCGCCGAAGACCCGCGCCACGTTGCCGAATGCGCTCACCGCATCCGCGTGATCAAGGTCAATCGGCAGACGCTCACGCAATTCGAGGCCGCCGATTTCGACACGCTGACGAGCAACCTCGCGTCGGTGTTCCGCGACGACATGCTGAAAACGCACCTCGAGGAGCTGTGCCAGCTCTGGGCCGGACAATCGAACTTCACGAGCCACACGGTCAACTACACGCTCGGCGGACGGCGCCTCGACGTGCTGCTCAAGGGTGCGGTGCTGCCCGGTCACGAGCAACGCTGGGACCGCGTGCTGGTGTCGACCGAAGACATCACCGAGCTCGAAGGCGCGCGGCGCCGTGTCGCGGAGGCGGAAGAATACGCGCGCGGGCTCTTCGAACATTCGCCGGTATCGCTGTGGGTCGAAGATTTCAGCGCGGTCAAACGCCTGCTCGACGGCGCGCGCGCGGCCGGCATCAACGATTTCCGGGTGTTTACCGACGTCCATCCCGAGTTCGTCGAACGCTGCATGGCGGAAATCCATGTGCTCGACGTCAACCACCACACGCTCGGTATGTTCGGCGCGAAGGACAAGAAGACCCTGCTGGCGCGCCTCGCCGACGTGTTCCGCGACGAGATGCGCCCGCATTTCCGCGAGCAGTTGATCGACCTGTGGGACAACAAGCTGTTCCAGCAGCGCGAGGTGCTCAACTATTCACTCGACGGCAACGAGGTTCACGTGCACCTGCAATTCTCGGTGCTGCCCGGCCACGAGCGGGACTGGGACCTCGTGCTCGTCGCGCTGACCGATATCACCGCGCGCAAGAAGGCCGAGGCCTACCTGGAATTCCTCGGCAAGCACGACGTGCTGACCAAGCTGCGCAACCGCTCGTTCTACGTCGACGAACTGAACCGGCTGGAACGCAAGGGACCGTGGCCCGTCACGATCATCATGGCCGACCTGAACGGCCTGAAGCGGGTGAACGATCAGCTCGGCCACGCGGCCGGCGACGCGCTGCTGCGGCGGGCTGGCGAAGTGCTCGCGAAGGCGATGGAGTCGCCGTTCCACGCGGCGCGGATCGGCGGCGACGAGTTCGCGATCCTGATGCCCGATACCGACGAGCGCGGTGGCGCGGCGATGATCGACGCGATTCGCCAGCTGGTCGAGATGAACAACCAGTTCTATCCGGGCTCGCCGCTGAGCTTCTCGATGGGCGCGGCGACCTGCCAGCGCGGCGATCGGCTGGAAGCGGGCGTGCAGCGCGCCGATCTGCTGATGTACGAGGAAAAGCGCGCGCACTACGACGCGCAGCCGGGCGTGGAGGCGGCGGCGAAGTAACGGCCGAGGGCGTCAGGCGTTCGCCACGCCGGCGCAACGATCGACGCTCGAGCTCACTCAGCCCGGCAGCTTGGCTGCCAGCACATCCAGCCTGACGATGCTCGGCGGCGACGCGAACAGCTCGGCCGCCTTCTCCATCAACGCGGCCGCGACCTTGCCGTTCAGATGCGCGTCGCGGCCGGCTTCGTCGTCGAACGCATCGAAAATGGCGTAGATCGACGGACCGAGCTTCAGACCGAACCACGCTGCGGTGGCCGGTTCCTGCTCGACGAGCGGCAGGCCGCCAAGCAGAAACGCCTCGACTTCCTTTTCCTTGCCGGGCTTGGCTTCCAGACGGACATACAAAGCGAGCTTGACCATGATGCGACTCCTGGTGAGGTCGGCAGCGAACGATCCTTTCAAAGCGCTTTGAAAAGTATAGGCGGCGGCGTCTGACGCGGCGCCGGACCTACCCCGCGAGCAAGTCACGCGCGCGGAAAGCGCAGCTCGAAACGCACCACGCCCGGCAGCGGACACACCACGCGCGCGCTGCCGCCATGCAGATGCATGATCGCCTTCACGATCGCGAGCCCGAGTCCGTTCGATTCCGTGAACGCGCTGCGCGCCGAGTCGCCGCGATAGAAGCGATCGAACAGCCGGTCGAGTTGCGCGGCCGGAATCGGCTCGCCCTCGTTCTCGACCGTCACCAGCGCGCCCGCCTGGTCCTGCTCGCCGCGTAGGCGCACGATCGTGCCGCCCGCGCCGTAACGCACCGCGTTGACGACCAGATTGTTGATCGCGCGGCGGCACAGCATCGGATTGGCCGACGCGATGCCTGCCGCGTCGACTTCGAAACGCATGCCGCGTTCGTCGGCCAGACCTTCGAAATAGTCGGCGATTCTGACGAGCTCGCCATGCAGATCGACCGGGTGCCGCTCGATCGACAACGCGGCATGATCCGCATGCGCGAGAAACAGAATGTTCTCCGCGATATGGCTCAGGCGATTCAGCTCCTCCAGATTCGATTCGAGCAGTTGCTGATACTCGTCGGCTTCGCGCGGCTGCGCGAGCGCCACCTGGGTCTGGCCGACCAGCGCGCCGACCGGTGTGCGAATCTCGTGTGCGAGATCGGCGGAAAACTGCTGCAGGCGTTGATAGCCGTCGGCGAGACGATCGAGCATCGCGTTGAACGCGTGCGTGAGTTGACGCAGTTCCACCGGCGCCGCTCGATCGTCGAGCCGCACCGCCAGATTCGTCGGGCTGATTTGCGCGGCGCGGGTGGCGATCTCGCGCACCGGTCGCAGCGCGCGGCGCAGCACGCAGTAAGCGAGCAGCGTCGCGGCCAGCATGCCGGTCAGCGTCGCCAGCACGATGCGGTTGCGGTACTCGGCCAGCATGCGCATTTCATGTGTCATCGGATGGCCGGCGATCACCTCGACTTCGGTGCCATCCTCGCGCGCTGTCGCGGTCGCGATCGCCCAATGCACCGGCACGCCGTCGGGAAGGTGCGTCCGACGGACGTCGGTGGCGCGCGGCGGATCACCTGCCGGGGCGAGCGGCAAATCAGGCACCGCGAGCCCGCCCGGATTCACGTCGACGAACGGCGCTTCGCCCGGCCGCCGGAAGATCAGCACGTCCTCCTCCGCGCCGAGCATCGTCTCGAACAGCAGCGGACGCTTCTTTAATTCGCTGACCGAGTAAAGGTCGTGCACGATGCGGCTGAAATGCTCGACGCGGCCGTTCAGCACGACATCGGCGCGGCGTTGCAGCGCAACTTCGGCGGAATGATAGAAATACGCGCCGAGCGAACCGATCACCGCGCAGGCGATCAGCGCGAACAGCAACGTGGTGCGCGCGATCAGCGAGCGTTCGGTCCAGAGTCTCATGCGCCGTCGCCGAACGTGTAGCCGATGCTGCGCACCGTGTGAATCAGCTTCTTCTCGAACGGGTGATCGACCTTCGCGCGCAGGCGCTTGATCGCCACGTCGACCACGTTGGTGTCGCTATCGAAATTCATGTCCCACACTTCCGACGCGATCTGCGAACGCGACAGCGCTTCGCCCTGGCGGCGCACCAGTAGATGCAGCAGCATGAACTCCTTGTTGGTCAGCGGAATGTCGACGCCCTCGCGCGTGACCCGGCGGCGCAATACGTCGAGCTTCAAGTCGGCGACTTCGAACACGTCGCTTTCGCGGATCACGCCACGGCGCAACAGCGTGCGAATGCGCAGCACCAACTCGGTAAACGAGAACGGCTTGACCAGATAGTCGTCGGCGCCGAGTTCCAGACCGCGAATGCGGTCGCTGACCTGATCGCGCGCGGTCAGGAAAATCACCCGCAAATCGCGTCGCGCGCGCAACGCCCGCATGATTTCCCAACCGTCGATGCCGGGCAGCATCACGTCGAGCACCACGAGTTCGTAGTCGTGCCCGAGCGCCAGGTGAAGGCCGTCCGTGCCGGTGCGCGCGAGGTCTACCGCGTAGCCATTCTCGCGCAAGCCCTTCTTCAGATAGTCGCCGGTTTTCGGATCGTCTTCGATAACCAGAATGCTCATGATGCTCGCCGCTCCTGCGCACGATTCGACCCGCAAGGCCGCGCTCGCGCGCGCAATAAACGCCTGACGGGAGCGCTCGAAAAAACCTGCGACGCTCCCCCGGCGGCCATTCTACGTGGCCGCCGTCGGCCATTGATGACGTTTTTGTCATCCTCCCGTCACCTTGATGAGCCGATGTGGCGGCTAGTCTGACAGCACCATCCACCACGCTGCATCCCTTTCCTGGAGTTGCCTGATGAAGACCCGCATGAACACTGTCCGCGCACGCACGCTGCGCGCCCTCGCCGTCCCAGCACTCGCCGCCGCGCTGTTCGCTACGACGTTCGCGGCTTTGGCCCAGACTGCCGTGCCGACCGGCGTGCGCGGCACGGTCACGTCGCTGTCGGGCGATCTGCTCAAAGTCCACACGCGCGACGGTCAGGACGTCGACGTGAAGCTCGCCGCCGACACGCCGATTCGCGGCGTCACGCTCGCGAACGTCACCGACATCAAGCCCGACAGCTATGTCGGCACCGCCGCGATTCCGCAGTCCGACGGCACGCTGAAAGCGCTCGAAGTGCATGTGTTCCCGCCGAGCATGCGCGGCTCGGGCGAAGGTCATCGACCGTGGGATCTCGGCGCGAACAGCACGATGACGAACGGGACAGTCGGCTCGCTGGTGGTCAGCAACGGCCGCACGATCACCGTCAAGTACAAGGATGGCGAGAAGAAGATCGTGATTCCGCAGGATGTGCCCATCGTCAGTCTGGAGCCTGGCAGCCGCGCGCTGCTGACGCCCGGCGCGAAGGTCGTGCTGTTTGCGCACAAGGACGCGGACGGCTCGATGGCGGCGATTTTCATTTCGGCCGGTGAGCATGGCGTGACGCCGCCGATGTAACGCGGCACTTCGTTCGTCTTCCTCACTCTCGTCTTTGAAGCCAATGCCCGACTCGCAAGCAGCTCTGATCGTTCATCCTCTCTTCGTTCGCGTGACGCACTGGATCAACGCGTTCGCGATGCTCTGCATGGTGATGAGCGGATGGGCAATCTATAACGCGTCGCCGATCTTTCCGTTCCGGTTTCCCGTATGGGCGACGGTCGGCGGATGGCTCGGCGGCTCGATCGCATGGCACTTCGCGGCGATGTGGCTGCTGTGCGTGAACGGGCTGCTCTATTTCGCGTACGGCGTCGCGAGCGGCCATTTGCGTCGCATGCTGCTGCCGGTGCGTGCCCGCGACGTGGCGCGCGATGCGGCGCTCGCGTTGCGCTTCAGACTGCCGCACGAGACCGGCCGGTACAACGCCGTGCAGCGCGCGCTGTATCTGCTGGTGCTGCTGCTCGGGGTGCTGCTCGTCGCATCCGGACTGTCGATCTGGAAGCCGGTGCAGTTCTCGTGGCTGACCGCGCTGTTCGGCGGCTTCGATTTTGCGCGGCGCGTGCATTTCGTCGCGATGGCCGGCGTGGTCGGCTTCTTCGTCGTGCATCTGCTGCTGGTGCTGCTGGTGCCGCGCACGTTGCCGCCGATGTTCACTGGACGCGCCCGGCACCGCACGCATCGGATCGATCAAGCCCCACAGAGGACTCGCGCATGAGCGCCCCGCAACGAACCGACACGGCGAACGATACGCGCGCCAATACAGACGGCGCGCGCCGCTCACGCATCGTGCTTGCCGAGCACCGGCCGCAAATCGAGCAATTGCAACGCCGCTTATTTCTGCGCTCCTCGCTATCGATTGGCGCGCTCGCGATGCTGTCCGGCTGCAACCTGCAGGACAATGATTCTGTCGACAAGGTGCTGTGGGCGATGTCGCGCTGGAACGATCGCGTGCAGGCGTGGCTCTTCAATTGCAACAAGCTCGCGCCGACCTATGCCGCGCGCGATATCACCGATCCGTTTCCGTTCAACGCGTTCTATCCCGAGTTCGATGCGCCCGATATCGACGGCTCGAGCTTTCGGCTCGAGGTGTCTGGGCTCGTCGCGGACAAGCGCAGCTGGAGTCTCGAGCAGTTGCGCAAATTGCCGCAGGTTTCGCAGATCACGCGCCACGTGTGCATCGAGGGATGGAGCGCGATCGGACAATGGAGCGGTGTGCCGTTTCGCACGTTTCTCCAAATGATCGGGGCCGATCTGAGCGCGCGCTACGTGGGCTTCAAATGCGCGGACCGCTATTACTCGAGCCTCGACATGGCGACCGCGCTGCATCCGCAAACACAATTGACGCTCGATTTCCGCAACGCGCCGCTGCCGGCCAAATACGGTTATCCCCTCAAGCTGCGCGTGCCGACCAAGCTCGGCTTCAAGAACCCGAAGCATATCGCCGCGATCTTCGTCACCAACACGAACCCCGGCGGCTACTGGGAAGATCAGGGCTACAACTGGTTCAGCGGACTTTAGACCGCGGTCACGTAACGCGGCACCGGCTTGTGCGCGCGCGGCAGCGGCGCATCGTGAGCGGCGCGCATGCGCTTGACCTCGTCGACGGGACTCAGGCCGAATAGCCGCTTGAACTCGCGGCTGAACTGCGACGCGCTTTCATACCCGACCCGCGCGGCGGCCGCGCCGGCATTCAAGCCATCCTGCACCATCAACAGACGCGCGTGATGCAGACGCGTGGTCTTCACGTACTGCATCGGCGACGTCGCGGTCACCGCCTTGAACTGCGCGTGAAACACCGCGAGGCTCATGCCGGCCTCGGCCGCGAGCGTATCGACATCGAGCGAGCCGTGGTAGTCCGCATGAATGCGCCGCAGCGCCTTGGCGATGCGGCCAAAGTGATTCTGGTGCGTGAGCGCCGCGCGAATCGCGCCGCCCTGCTCGCCGGTCAACACGCGATAACAGATTTCCCGCACGATGCCAGGGGCGAGGATGCGTGCATCGAGCGGCGATGCGAGTGCTTCCATCAGACGCTTCACTGCGCCGCTCAGCGCGGGATCGAGCGGCGTCGAGTAGATGCCGGCCGGTTCGTGCTGCGCGATACCCTGAGTCTCGTTGAGCGCCATCAGCAACTCGGCGACCATCGTCAGATCGACGCGCACGGAAATGCCGAGAAAAGGCTCCTGTTCGCTTGCTTCGGTCTCGCATTCGAACGGCAACGGCACCGACAACACCAGGTACTGCTGCGCGTCGTACTGGAACACCTGATCGCCGATAAAGCCGCGCTTGCGTCCCTGGCAGACGATCACGATACTCGGCTCGTACATCACCGGCCTGCGCGCCATCGGCTGATTCGCGCGCAGCAGGTCGACGCCTTCGAGGCTCGAACGCGTAATGCCGGCATTCGGCGCGAGCAGATTGAACAGTTCGAGCACGCGGCGCTGCGCCGCATCGTTGGTAACCGAATCGACAGCTTGAGTGGACATGACGATATGGTGACAGCCAGGAGAATAATGCCTGGAATTTAGCATCAAACAGTGTATCGCGCTGCTCCTCCAGAGTTTTAGGCAAACCTTCAAGACAATCAGGTATTCCCCGGCGGGTGTCGGACTCCTAAGATGGGAACCCTGCCGGATCGCCCTTTTCGCCGCGCGCAGCGTGCGCGGTAATTGGCCACCATCCGTCTGCTGGACGCTGATGTTGGCCACCTATGCACGCTCCCCGACTCCGGTTCATGCTGCGGCCCGCCGCATCCGCAACCCAGTGTTGCGCATCGCCGGCGCGTCGCATGTTGCGCCATCACCCTCTTTGCTGGAGCTACCCATGAGCACGACGTATGCCTATGCAGCGACCGACGCCACCACGCCGCTCGCCCCATTTGAATTCCAGCGCCGCGCACCGCGCGCCCATGACGTGCAGATGGAAGTGCTGTACTGCGGCGTGTGCCATTCCGACCTGCATCAGGCGCGCAACGAATGGAAGAACACCATCTACCCGGTCGTGCCGGGCCACGAAATCGTGGGCCGAGTGACCGCGGTCGGTCCGAACGTAACGAAGTACAAGGTCGGAGAACTGGTCGCGGTCGGCTGTCTGGTCGATTCGTGCCGCACCTGTTCGAGCTGCGCGGAAGGTCTCGAGCAGTATTGCGAGAACGGCTGGGTGGGCACGTACAACGGTGTCGATCGCGTCGACGGACAGATCACGTACGGTGGCTATTCGACGCAACTGGTCGTCGACGAGGCTTTCACGCTGCGCGTGCCGCAGAATCTCGACCCCGCGGGTGTCGCGCCGCTGCTGTGCGCGGGCATCACCACGTATTCGCCGCTGCGCACGTGGGGCGTGGGCCCGGGCAAGAAGGTCGGGATTGTCGGCCTCGGCGGACTCGGCCATATGGGTGTGAAGCTGGCTCGTGCGATGGGCGCGCATGTCGTGCTGTTTACGACGTCGCCGTCGAAGATCGAGGATGCGAAGCGGCTTGGCGCGCATGAAGTTGTTGTTTCGAAGAATCCGCAGGAGATGGAAGCGCATGTGAATAGCTTCGATTTCATTCTCAATACGGTGGCGGCGCAGCATGATCTGAATCCGTTTTTGAATCTGCTGAAGCGGGATGCGACGATGACCTTGGTCGGTGCGCCGGAGCACGATCATCCGTCGCCGCAGGTGTTCAATCTGATCTTCAAGAGGCGGCGCCTTGCTGGTTCGCTGATTGGCGGTATTGCCGAAACGCAGGAAATGCTCGATTTCTGCGGGGAGCATGGCATTACTTCGGATATTGAAATGATTCCGATGCAGAAGATCAATGAGGCTTATGAGCGGATGCTCAAGAGCGATGTGAAGTACAGGTTTGTGATTGATATGGATTCGTTGCGGAAGTAATAGCTGCTTGTTTGCCGCGCAGCGGGTGCTTTTTTTGCGCCCGCGGGGCGGGGTTCTGTTTTGTTTTGTTGTTGTGTTTTTTTGCCTTCGCGCTTTTTCTTTGTTCTTAGGGTGTTGGCCTTTCCTTGATTTTTTGTCGGTCTATTAGCGTTGCCCCTGTGCGGGGCGGCACCTACTTTCTTTGCTGCTGCAAAGAAAGTAGGCAAAGAAGACAGCTCAAACCGCAAGCTCATAAGCGGGTCCCTCGGTCTGCCTGAGCTAGTGGTGCATCTGGAATCTGTCACCTCGCACATTCCGCGTTAGTGACAAGGCTGTCATACCTCCGGCGGCGCTGCGCGCGCCGAAGCACTGTTCTCAAACCATTGGTTGTTTTGGCTTGTCGCCGAGCGCAGCCGATGGCCCCACTAACACAAAAAAACATACTGGTTTCCCCTGCATACCGGTCCGCGACGCACGTAGTGCGGAGTGGCATGGATGACGGCTTTGTCACTGCCGTCGAATGTGCGGGGGCACGGATTCCAGATGCACCACTGCCGCTTGTGGGGCACGGTGCCCGCTTAAGAATTAGCGGTTTGAGCTGTCTTCTTTGCCTACTTTCTTTGCAGCAGCAAAGAAAGTAGGTGCCGCCCCGCACAGGGGCAACGCTAATAGACCGACAACAAATCAAGGAAAGGCCAACACCGCAAAGAACAAAGACAAACCACCCGCCGCAGGCAAAAAAAGAGAAACCTCATTTGGAGCATCCCAGTGATCGACAGAATAACTGCAATGCGCACATTCATCCGAATCGTGGATACCAACAGCTTCACCCGCGCAGCGGAATCACTGAACATTCCCCGCGCAACGGCGACGACGATCGTCCAGAACCTGGAAGCCCTGCTAGGCACAGCGCTTCTGGTCCGCACCACGCGCCGCCTGAGCATCACACCAGAAGGCGCCGCCTATTACGAACGCTGCGCGCAGATACTGGCCGACATCGACGAAATGGAAGCCAGCATCCGCAACTCGACCGACAACCTGACCGGCCGCCTGCGCATAGAAATGCCGAGCGCAGTAGCAAGCGCCATCGTGCTTCCATCGCTAGACGAGTTCCACGCCCTTTACCCGAACCTCGATCTCGCGATCGGCGTCAGCAACCGCACCGTCGATATGGTTTCCGAAGCAATCGACTGCAGCATCCAGCTCGGTGAATTGCCCGATTCCAATCTCGTCGCGCGCCAACTCGGCACGCTCGATCAGGTCACCTGCGCGAGTCCAGCCTATCTGGCCCGCCACGGCACGCCAGCCGATCTCGACGAGCTGCGCGCGCACGTCGCGGTCAACTGCGTGTCGCCGCATAGCGGCCGCGAATGCGACTTCGATTTCGAAGTGGACGGCGAAGCGCGCAAGGTCAAGCTCAACGGCTTCGTGCAGGTCAGCGACGAACAGGCGTACCTCACCTGCGGACTGCAAGGCCTCGGCATGATCCAGCCCGCGCGCATCGCCGCACAGCCTTACCTCGACTCGGGCTTGCTGCATGAAGTGCTGCCGCAATGGAAACCCGTGCCGATGCCGGTCTCGGTCGCGTACGTGAAAAACCGCCGCGTGTCGCCGCGCGTGCGCGCGTTCGTCGATTGGCTCGCGGAGCTGTTCGAGAAGGCCGGCCACGTCGAGCAGGATCTGTCGCGCGTGCGTCAGTTGCTGCGCGGCCTGCATCCCGCATAAAGCGGGTGCGGGCGCGCGGAGCTCGCGCGTTGATTAGTCCATCGGCCGCACCGGCACGGGCCTCGTCAACAGATCGACATAGAAATTGAAAAACGCCGGATTATCGAAACGTTTGACGATCGTCATCTTCTGCAAACCCGACGGCGGCGAACTCGTGTAGCCCGTTGCCTTGCCATCGTTGGCGCCAATGCCCGTATCCACATCCACCCATTCCTCGACGGTCTGCGTCGCGAACGACGGATGCATCAGATACGCGAGCGTCAGCGTGTCCCAGATGTTCGTCGTGTAGTTCGGATTGGTCTCGAAGCCGTTCTTGCCGTCGTAGCCGTAACCGTTCAGCGTCCTGAACAGTTGCGTGATGATGGTCCGCTTCGCCGGATCGTGTGCAATGCGGTCGTAAATCGCCTTGTCCATTTGCACGGTATTCGTTACGTCGAGCGGAATCACCGTCTGTTTGATCGGCAGATGCAGCACTGTTTTCGCCGCTTCGGGATCGAACCACCAGTTGAATTCGGCAGTGGGCGTGGTATTGCCCGGCACGTCGATCGCGCCGCCCATGTAGATGATCTGCTTGATCAGCGGCACGATTTCGGGGTGCTCGCGGGTGGCCAACGCGATGTTGGTCAGCGGGCCGATTGCGAGGATCGTCACCTCGCCCGGATAGCGCTTCACCGATTCGACGATGAAGTCGATCGCGCTCTGGCTTCGCACCTTGATGTGCGTCGCGAAGCCATCCGGCGGCGCGACGAGCTCGCTTGCCGATTTCGGCTCGGGCTTGCTCCATGCGCCAATGTAACCGTCCCCGCCGGGGAATTCTTTCAGTTCCCGCTGGATCGTCGTGAAGTCGTGCGACAGCGCGTAATTCGCGCCCGCATACACGCCGATCTGTTGTTCGACGCCGAGCCGCTCGACCGATTTCAACGCATCGGCAACACCCTGCTTGAGCCACTGATTGCCGGACACCACGGTAATGCCGAGCACTTTCAGCGAACCCTGCGCCTGCAATTGCGCGGCCATCACGCCGAGTTGCCCGTCGTCGCCGAGCGTGTTGTAGTCGCTGTCGATGATCACCTTCGGCGGATCGCTTCGGGCATTGACACCGGTGCTGGCGTAAGCCGTGAGATCGAGTGTGATTGCCACGCTTGCCGCCCAGATCAATGCCACGAGAATTCGCCTCATCGATGCCTCCTTTGAAATGCCGCTGAATGACGCGGACAAGGAAACCATCATAGGCGCAAGCCATGTGAATGACGAACAATCAACGCACAACGACAGCGCAAGCAAAAGCGGCTCGCGACGCCACTGCAACGTCGCGAGCCGCCTCGAATAGCGCGCCGTCAACGGCGCATTACTGCGATTCCTCCGCCCACACGGCGTTCTCCCGCGTCATCAGCGCGGTCGATGCCGCCGGTCCGAACGTGCCCGCCGAATACGAGCGCGGCCGCTCGCCCGACTTCGCCCAGCCGTCGAGAATCGGCTCGGCCCACGCCCACGCCGCTTCGAGTTCGTCGCGGCGCATGAAGTGTGTCAGCCGTCCGCGAATCACGTCGATCAGCAGCCGCTCATAGGCTTCCGCGCGACGCTCGGTGAACGCCTGCTGCAGGTCCAGGTTCAGGTTCACCGGCAGCATATGCATGCCGCTGCCGGGTTCTTTCGCGAGCACCTGCAGTTGGATCGACTCTTCCGGCTGCAACTGGATCACCAGCCGGTTGCCGTAGGTGCGTCCATTGCTCGGAATGATCGAGAACGGCAGCTCGGAGAATTCGATGACGATCTCCGACAGCTTCTTCTGCATCCGCTTGCCGGTGCGCAGGAAGAACGGCACGTTGGCCCAGCGCCAGTTGTTGATCCGCGCGCGCAATGCGACGAAGGTTTCGGCGCGGCTGCCCGCCGGCACGTTTTCTTCTTCGAGGTAGCCCTTGACCGCCTCGCCATCGACAGCGCCCGCCGTGTACTGGCCGCGCACCGTGTCGCGGGCGATGTCCTCGGGCGTCATCGGCCGCAGCGAGCGCAGCACCTTCAGCTTTTCGTCGCGCACCGCGTCGGGATCGAGCGACACCGGCGGCTCCATCGCGACGATGCACAGCAGTTGCAGCAGGTGGTTCTGCACCATGTCGCGCAGCGCGCCGGTCTTGTCGTAGAACCCCGCGCGAGTGCCCACGCCGACCGTTTCGGCCACCGTGATCTGCACGCTCTTGATGTACGGCGCCTGCCACAGCGGCCCGAAAATCGGATTGCCGAAGCGCAGCACCATCAGGTTCTGCACGGTTTCCTTGCCGAGGTAGTGGTCGATCCGGTAGATCTGCGATTCTTCGAAATGCTTGCCGACCGCGTTGTTGATCTCCTGCGCGGACGCGAGATCGTGGCCGAGCGGCTTTTCGAGCACCACGCGCGAATGGGCGTCGACAAGCCCGGCCGCCGACAGGTTGTCACAGATATTGGTGAACAGATCCGGCGACGTCGCCAGATAGAACACGCGGTTCACGCCGTCGCGCGACGCTTCCTTCAGACGCAGGTAGTCTTCGCGCGAATCGACGTCCATCCGCACGTATTCGAAAATCGCGAGAAATTTGTCCCACGCGGACGCATCGAACGCCTTCTTGTCGATGAAGGGCTTGGCCTTCTGCTCCATGAATTCGCTGATGTATTCCTCGCGCGACCAGGGCTTGCGCCCGATCGTCAGAATGCGGGTGTCCGGCGGCAGGTTGCAGTGCAGATGCGCCATGTACAGCGCGGGCAGCAACTTGCGGAACGACAGGTCGCCGGTGCCGCCGAAGATGATCATGTCGAGCGGCAGGTCGGGTGTGGCAGGAGCTTGTTGGGTCTTCATGGCACGGTCGCAGCGTCTAGGGGGAAGGCGTCGATCAGGAATCGGCGGCGGGCGGACGGGCTATCGCTCACGTCCGGTATGGCGCTTTTTCCGGCAAACTTCTATGGTGCAACGTTTTGAGATAGTTTGCACGGCAACATCTGCCGCAGGTTAGCGCAAGTTGCCAAGCTTGCGCGCCACGCGGTTGTTTTTTCGGGATATTTTGCGTGATTTTGGCGGGTGGACCGCCGACGGTCAGCCGCGCGCCAGCGCGTCTCGCGCGACCCGGCACGCGGCCAGATCCCACGCCGCGCAGCCGACGCTCTTGAACACCACCGGTCCCGCCGGCACCGGCTGCGTCTTACCGAGCACCGCGGCGATCCCGCCCACCCGCGCCCAGTCGACGCCCGCCTGGATGAAATCGCCGGCCTCGTGCTTCGCGCCGGCCTCGTCGTCGACGAACAGCGCGCTGCCCGCGATCGTCGTCGCGCCGATCTCGACCATCTGCGGCGTGAAAGCGCCGACCCCGATCACGAGCCGCTCTGCGCGCGCCGTCTCGTCGTAGACCGGCTGTTTGCTCGTGGTCAACGCGATCACGACCTCGATCGAAGCCGGAATCGTCGCGCCGGTTTCCGCGAGCGGCCGCAACTCACGCACCTTGCCGCGCTGCGCCGCGCAGAACGCTTCGGCGCGCGCGGGCGCGCTGCCCTTGACCCACACGCACGCGTCGGGAAACAGTTCGCCGATCGCTTCCAGATGATTGAGCGCCTGCGTGCCGGTGCCGATCAGCAGGAATTCGCGCGGCGTGCGCGCGGCGAACGTCGCGATGCCGAGCATCGACATCGCCGCGGTCCGACGGCCCGTCACGGTCGGACCGTCGAGGACGAACAGCGTCTCGCCGGTATCGGCGTCGAAGGCCATCACCTGGCCGTGGATCGTCGGAAGATGGCGAGCGCCGTTGCTCGCGCACACGTTGACGAGCTTGTGGATCGCCAGATCGGGCGCGGTGGCGGGCATCGACAGCATGATGCCGCCGGCGTTCAGCGGCACGACGAGCCGCTCGGGGCTCACGATGCGTCGTTGCGCGTAGTCGATGCTTGCGCGCCGCAATGCGTCGACAAGCGCCGCATAAGGCATCAGCCGCGCGGTGGCGGCGGCGTCGAAGATCTGCGTGGTCGGGCGGGTCATGGGCGGGACGGTCCAATGCTGGATGGAGTGGGCATGGCGTCACCGTAACCGAGCGCAAGAAAATTGACTAGTCGTGTGGGCGGCTACTTCCCGCCGTTACCGTCGCGGTTCTGGTCGCCGTTCTTGCCGTTGCCGTTGCCGTTACCGTTGCCGTTGCCGAACATCGCCCGACACGCCGGGCTCAGTTCGTCGAGGTGCCGCTTCATGCAGGCGATGATCTTCGCCCGGTGCGGAATCTCCGCGGCGCAGAAATGGAACGCATCATGACGGCAAGCATGGGCCTGTTCTTCGCGGGTCGCGGCCTGCGCGGCGCTGGCAGCGTCGAGCACCATGAGGCTGGCAGCAAGCAGGCGGAAGGCTCGATTCATGGGAGATCCGATAGGTCGCACGTCAAAGATGCTGCCTCAGCAGGAAGCAGACCCGAATCGCGAAGGCCGCGTCATGCCCTGCGCGCCAGCTAGCTCGTGCAGCGGCCGAGTGTCATCCCCCGCCCCGCATAGAAACGCGACATCGTCGCGAACGGCAGGTACACGTCGGACTGATGCGGCGCGACGCCCGACGGGTTATGGAACCATACGCCGTCGCGATCCCGGCCGTGCAGCAGGATCAGATGACCGCCCCGCTGCTGGTTCGGCCGCTCCGGATAGCGGATCTCGGGGCTCACCGACACGATCGCGAGCGTATCGGCGTCGAGCCGCGCCGCGATCTCCTCGAGCGACGCCTGCGGCAGCACGTCGATATCGAGGCCGAAGGCCGGGCCCGCCCAGTCGGCGAACGGCCGGTAGATCAGCCCGTCGACACCGCCATCGTCGCGCAGCCGATACACGCCGTGCCGCAGCGCGTCGTCGAGCAATGCGGCGCGCGGCGCGTGATCGATGCCCCAGTAGTCGAGCGCCGATTCAAGGCACGTCAGCCCGCACAGGCGTTGCGCCCAGAAACGATAGCGCTCGGGGTCGGCGAAACCGCTGCGCTGCCAGTGCGGATCGTCGCACGGATCGCGCTGCTGTTCGACGATGTCGCGCACCCACTCGGGGCTGCCCCATTGCGTGTAGTACGGAACATCGGCGTGGCGGAGAACGGGTTCGGTCATCGCTGGTATCGGTCGGGTTGAGTTGTACTGGGTCGGGTTGCGTTGCGCACAATCACAGCATGCTGCGCGGCCGCTTCATCGTGCCGTCGAAGAAACGCTGCAAACGGAACGCCGACAGATCGAGCGACGCGTTGCTTCCATCGTTGAGTTCAGCGAGCAGCTTGCCGACGATCGGCCCCATCGCGAACCCATGTCCGCAAAAACCGGTCGCGATCGTCAGGCCGGCGACCTGCGGCGGCGCATCGATCACAGGAATTCCATCGGGCAACACGTCGATCAGCCCCGCCCACGCCTCGACCACCTGGGCGTCGCGCAACGCCGGAAACAGCGCGCGCAGCTTGTTCAGCGCGCGCGGCGCGTGGCTCGGGTTAGGCTGCGGATGCGGGTCGCGCGGATAAAGCACACGTTCGGCGTCGGGCACGCCGCCCGGCAGACGTTCGCGCAGATCGCGCAGACAGGCGCCGTTCAGATGGAAGCTGAACTTCTCGCGCTGGGTCCACAGTTCCGGCAAAAACCACTTGAGCGCGCGGAAATGGCCGAGTGTCATGTCGACGTCGACCTGCATGTCGTCGGCGAGGTTGATCGCGCCGTTCGCGCGCTGCCGGATGCCGAGGCCGTGCCCCCAGAACGTCGACGCCGTGATCGGCGGCAGCGGATTGGTACGCATGCAGGTACCGCGCACCGCCTGCTGCGGCAGTTCGAGACCGAGCGTCCTGAGGAGCCGCCAGCTGCTCGCGCCGGCCGCGCAGATCAAACGCGAGGTACGAATCGTGCCGCGCTCGGTGACCACGCCGGCGATCGCGCCACCCGCGCGTTCGACGCCGACCACGCCGCAGCCCTCGAAAAACAGCGCGCCGGCTTCGGCCGCGCGCGCCGCGAACGCCGCGGCCGCACGGCGCGGTTCGGCCTGACCGTCGCTTGGCGTGTATAGGCCGCCGAGCGCGGGCCCCTGCATGCCGGTGACGACGGCGTCGATCTGCCCACGGTCGAGCGTGCGGGTGTCGAGGCCATGCTGACGCGCGACTTCGAGCCATTGCTGGAACGAAGTCCAGTCTTCGTCATTGGTCGCGACATACAGGCAACCGCCCTGGCGCCATTCGAGATCGAAATTCAGCTCGCGCTCGAGTTCTTGCCACAATGGAATGCACGCCATCATCAGCGGCACCTCGGCGGCTTCGCGACCCTGCTGGCGCACGAAGCCCCACGCGCGCGACGACTGCTGCCCGGCGATCCGCGACTTGTCGAGCACCACCGCCGACAGGCCGCGCCGCGCCAGGTAATAAGCGGCCGCGCAGCCCATGATGCCGGCACCCGCGATCACGACGTCGGCGCGGCTGGGAAACGGTTGGTCGGCGGGCGTGAAGGTCGAGTGCAGCGGGTAAGTCGTGGTCATTGGTTGGGCGGGTTGGAGACGTGGGCGTCATCTTCGCAGTGGCGGCCATTGTCCGCAATGCCGCGTGAGTTCGGCACCGCTGCTGGTCGCGGCCAGGACGACGCGCGGGCTCCTGCCGGATTCCGCGATTATCCGTCACACGGATATTCGTCGATTATCTGTCACGCAAATATTTGACAAATATTCGTGTGACGCATAAATTGCGTTTATTCGTCTCGCAAATAATCCGCCATGCTCCATCTGATCACCACGTCGGACCAGCTCGCGCAGTTGCTGGCGGCCAGCCGCCGCCAGGCCGGCTTCACGCAGACCGAGGCGGCCGCGCGCGTCGGCGTGAGCCAAAGCCGCATTTCCGCGCTCGAAACCGATGCGAGCGGGCTCACGCTTACGCAGCTGCTCGCGCTGTGCGGCGCCTACGGCCTGCAACTGCAGTTGCGCGACAAAAATCAGCCGAGCGCCGAGCCGGCACCGAACGTCGAGTGGTGAGATGGCCCGGCAAACCGCCTCGAAGGCATTGTCGGTCTGGGCCAACGGCGAGCGCGTCGGCGTCTGGCGTCTGCCCGCGCGTGGTCCGATGGAGTTCGCCTACGACGCCGCCTGGATCGCGTCGCCGGCGGGTCGTCCGTTGTCGCTGTCGCTGCCGTTCACGCCCGGCAACATGACGCACAAAGGGCCGCGGGTGCTCAACTACTTCGACAACCTGCTGCCCGACAGCGACGCTATCCGCAAACGCATCGCGCAGCGCTACCGGACCGAAACGCTCGACGCGTTCGACCTGCTGCGGGCCATCGGCCGCGACTGCGTCGGCGCAGTCCAGCTGCTCGGCGAAGACGACGCGCCGGCCGGGGTTCAGCGCATCGAAGGCACGCCGCTCTCCGACGACGACATCGAGGCGCTGCTCGCGCAAACGGTCGGCAAACCGACGCTCGGCGCGCCCGACGAACCCGACGACTTCCGCATCTCGCTCGCCGGCGCGCAGGAGAAAACTGCGCTGCTGTGGCACGACGGCCAATGGCAGCGGCCGCACGGCGCGACGCCGACCACGCATATCTTCAAGCTGCCGTTGGGGCTAGTCGGCAACCGGCTCGCCGATCTGAGCACGTCGGTCGAAAACGAGTGGCTGTGCATGCGGATTCTGCGCGAGTTCGGCCTGCCGGTCGCGAACACGGAGGTGCTCAGCTTCGGCCAGCAGCGCGTGCTCGCCGTCGAACGCTTCGACCGGCAGATGCATTCGAGCGGCAGCTGGCTATTGCGTTTGCCGCAGGAAGATTTCTGCCAGGTGTACGGCGTGCCGTCGCATCGCAAGTACGAGAACGAGGGCGGCCCCGGCGTGCTCGATCTCGCGCGGATTCTGCAGCAGTCGGTCGATGCGCGGCAGGACCTCGAGACCCTGCTCGCGAGCCAGATCCTGTTCTGGATGCTGGCCGCGCCGGACGGCCACGCGAAGAACTTCAGCATCCGTCTGCTCGCGGGCGGCCAGTACCGTCTGACGCCGCTTTACGACGTGATGTCGATCTGGCCGGTCGAAGGCAATGGCCCGAACCAGTGGTCGTGGTACAAGGCGCGGCTTGCGATGGGTCTGTGGTCGCGCAGCAAGCACGATGCGTTTCGCGACGTGCAGCGGCGTCATTTCAACGCGATGGCGTTGAAGTGTTCGTACGGCGCCAACGCCGAGCCGCTGATCCAGCGTCTGATCGAGCAGACGCCCGGCGTGATCGAGCGGGTGTCGGCGGCGTTGCCCGAACGCTTTCCGGGCAAGGTCGCCGAGCGGATTTTCAAGGGACTTCAAAACTCGGCGGCCCGGCTCGACACGATGCCGGCGAGTTGAACGCTTTGCGGCCAGAAGCCGGAACCGTTGGCTTGCGCACAACTCATTCGTGGATTCCCTACGGTTTCGTCATCGTTTCACCGGTAGAATGCTTTTTGATGCTCAATGCATCAAAAGTCACCCGCGCGACGGCTGCGTCGCTTGCATTTACGGTCTCGGCGACGGTCTGACAAAATCATAAACAGTGAATTTTTTTACGGTACATTTGCTGTCCCCGCGTGGCCGATTCATGCGCATTGCATGCGCAAGGTCGGCTTGCGCCTGTCGACCGCGTACCACCTGTACCTTTTAACTCGCGGATCTTCACGCAGTATGGCCAACGAAACACACTCACCGGACTCCATCGCGGTTGCCGAGCGCGTGCGCGAGTTGATGAGCCGGCATGGAATCGGCAAGCGCCAGCAAACCACGGAGCTATGCCGCATCCTCGATCTGAGTTTTTCTCAGGGGCACCGCAAACTGCGCGGCAATAGTCCATGGACGCTGTCGCAGATCAAGAAAGTCGCCGAGGTATTCGACGAACCGGCGGCGCAGCTGTTCGGCGCGCAGTCGCTCGATCCGGGCGTGGTCGGCGCGATCGCCCAGGAGGCGGTGTTCTGCGTCGGCGCGACCGAAATCGCCTGTACCGCGTGGGTCGGCGCCGCGCTGGAACCGGGCAGCCGTCCGGAATTCGTTGCCTATTCGCGGCTCGGTCAATGGCGTGTGTCGCGGCATGATGGCGCGCTGTATCAGAGCGCCTATGAAGTCCACAAGATCGAGATCTATCCGCGCCGCGCCGAAACCGACAAGCCAACCATCGCGGTGGTCGACGACGATTGCGCGAGCGCCGATAACCTGCGCGACTATCTGGAGCGCAGCGGCTTCGCGGCGGTCGCGATCTATGGGCTCGCGGCCTTCAGCGAGCAGTTGCAAACCCAGGTGTTCGACGGCGTAATCATCGACTGGCTGTTCGGCTCGCAGACCTCGGCGGCCGCGATTCGCGCGGTGCGCGCGTCGGAGAACCCGGACGCGCCGATCTTCGTGCTGACCGGCGAGCTGCTGACCGGCAAGGCCAGCGAATCGGAGATCAGCGAGGTGATCCGCGATTACGACGTCGCGTGCTACGAGAAGCCCGCGCGCATGGCGATCCTCGTCGCCGATCTGTCGAAGCGGCTGAATCGCCCCTGAACCGCTGGCGCCGATGCGCGCCCCGGGCGCGGCGCCGCCCTCACGCCTGATGCCGCGCCGCCAGCGCGCGCTGCAGCGCGTGCTTCAGATCCTCGTAATGGACCGGCTTTAACAGCGCCTCGAACACCGACGGCGCGCCAGTCACCCCACCTTCATCATCCCGCACGACCTCCGGCGCGTACGCGCTGACCACGATCACCGGCACGCCCGCCGACGGTCCACCGCGCACCGCGAAGTCCTCGAGAAACGTGTAGCCGTCGCGCCCCGGCATATGCAGATCGAGCAGCACCACTTCGCACCGGTGTGTATCGAGCCACGCGAGCGCGTCGTTCGCGTTGCCGAGTGCGAGCGAGTCGTAGCCCATGTGCGCGACCATTTCGCTGAGTGACTCGCGGATCAGGCTGTTATCGTCGATGATCAGCACGCACGGTTGCGCGCCGTCCGGCTCGGCTTGCGCCGCGACGTCGGCCGGCTCGACGGTGGCGACCGGCACGACCGGAATCGTCACGGTGAAGCGGGTGCCCTCGCCGACCGTGCTCGCGACATCCACGGTGCCGCCGAAAAGCTTGACGAGCCCTTGCACGATCGTGAGCCCCATGCCGGCGCCTTCGAAACGGCGCGAGCGCTTCGCGTCGAGCTGAGTGAACTCCTCGAAGATCAGCGGGATCTGCTCGGACGGCACGCCCGGTCCCGTATCGCTGACGACGAAAACCAGCAGCGCCGGCTGCTGGCGCAGCTCGACGCGCACCGTGCCGGTCTCGGTGTAGCGGATCGCATTGGTGACGAGGTTGTTGACGATCTGCCGGATGCGGTGCGGGTCCGACTCGACGAGCCCGCTCGCGCCGCTCGCCTCGCTTTCGAGCTTCAGGCCGCGCGCCTTGGCGGACATCGTGTGTTCATCGACGATCGACGCCAGCAGCTCGCGCGGCTCGAAATGCTGGTGCCGCAGTTCGAGCTTGCCGGCGCCGAGGCGCGCGTAGTCGGTCAGGTCCTTCATCTGAGCTTCGAGATGGCGCGCCGCGGATTCGAGCCGCTGGATCACCTTGCGGTCGGCCTCCGTGTGATAGTGGAAGCCGAGCAGTTCCACCGACGACACGATCGCATGCAACGGCGTGCGCAGCTCATGGCTGATCATGCCGAGAAACGCATCCTTCGCGAGGCTCGCCTCGCGCGCCGCGCGGCTTGCCTGATGCTCGGCTTCCAGCGCCGCGCGCTGCTGGCGCATGAGCCGCGTGCGGCGCCGGCCGTTGAGCACGAGCAGCAGCGTCGCCGCCGCCGACAGCAACAGCAGCACCAGACCACCCGCGAAAAGGAGGCGGCGTTTGTCGATGAAATCGCGGTTCATCGCTTCGCGGTCGGCGACATCGGCGAAACGGCGCGACAGCGCAAGATCGTTGACCTCGCTCCAGTGCTGGCGCAGCTGCGCGTCGATCCGCGCGGCACGGGTGCGGTCGCGCGGCAGTACGTCGATCTCGGGCTGGATGTCGTCGAGCACATTCTCGAGCGTCTTGATTTCGTCGATCTGCCGTTGCAACAGAGCGAGCTGCGCGGAGAGCCGCTGCGTCGAGCCGGCCATCACGCGCAGCTTCGATTGCAGCAGCTGGAAGCGCAGCAGCAACCGCTGATAGTCGTCGTCGGCGCCGGACTGATACAGCAGCAGCTGGTTCTCGAAGCGAGCGTAGGCGATCTGCAGTTGTGCGGCGTCCCAGTAGAAACCGTCGTAGGTGCCGGTCAACTGCTCGGTCGCGCGCGGGTTCAACAGGTTCGCATACAGCAGGTAGCCGATCGCGCCGACGGGCGCGGCGAGCGCCATCAGCCAGATCAGCACGTACATCGCGCGCCGCCACGGACGGCGCGCTATTTGACGATGAGGGCCTTGATCTGCCATACGAATTTCGAGTCGCCGACCGCGCCAGTCAGTTCATCCGGAAAAGCGTCGCGCGGATAGATCAGAAACAGCGGCCCGAAGTCGCTGAGTTTCAGGCGCTGGCCGTTCATGCTGTACGCGACGATCACGCCGTAGCGTTCGCAGTCCGCGACCGGCACGGTGTAGGTGTAATCGTCGTACGTGTGAAGCTCGATTTCGCTGCCGCGCGCGCCGACGGCCTTCAGGATGTCGGCGAGCCTGGGGCCGGCGAACGTCGAGCGCGGTGTCCAGGTGGTCGAAGTCGTGATCGTATGCACGGGCAGCGCGAGCAGTTGAGCCTCGTCGAAGTGATAGGTGCGATGCGCGGCGTCGTTGGTGTTGGCGATCTTGCCCTCGACGTCGAGCGCCAGCGCCGGCGACTGCCGCACGTCCGGCTGCGCATGCGCGCCATAGACGGTAAGCCCGAAGATCAGTCCCGCGAGCCCCGCCAGCCAGCGCATCCGCGAGGGCACACCGGTTTCGCCGGCTGCATTGCGCAGCGTTGCAATCAGGTTGGCCATTTGCTTTTTTTATCCGTTTTAGTTGATTCGCCGGACCGTGGGCGGCGCCACGGTCAGCCGATCTTATGCCACGCGAAGTGTTGCGCCATACCGTGCAGTCAAACGCGTGCCACCCCGACACGCGACCTTTGACCCGCATGCATAATATCGCCAAAATGCGCTGACTCAAAAGCCCGATAGTCATGAACAAGCCGGTCTTGCCCCTGACGTACGAACAGCTCGATCACTGGATCGAATCGCTGCAACCCGAGTTGCTCACCGAGCGTTTCACGATGGCGCTCGGCATTCTGCGCGGCGGCGCGCCGCTCGCGCTGATGGTGTCGCACGCGGTCGGCGCGCCGGTCGCGTTCCTGCGCTACGATCGCCAGACGCGCGCGGTCGCATGGGATTCGACGCTGCCGATCCCGCCCGCCGGCTCGAAGGTGCTGTTGTGCGAGGACATCGCCGGACGCGGTTTTACGCTCGCCGATTGCATCGCGTTCCTGCAGTCGCACGGGCTCGAAGTCAAAACGCTGACCGCCGCGGTCGATGAACTGAGCCGCGTGCAGCCCGACTACGCGATCGACGCGCGCGGCTACTTCGCCCTCTTTCCATGGGAGCGCCAGGCGTACACCGAGCGCTACCGCGACGACTGGGCACGCGTCGAAGCCGGCGCCGCGCCGGCGATGGCCAACGACCACGAATACGCGGCTTACGCAATCGACCTCGACGGCATCCTGCTGCCCGACGTACCGCTCGCGCGCTACGACGAAGACCTTGCCGGCGCGCTCGCCGAGCGCGACGCGCTGCTGCCGTTCGAGGTGCTGCCCGGCATCGACCTGCAACACGTGCGCACGATCATCACGGGCCGCCCGGAGATGGATCGCGCGCGCACCGAAGCGTGGCTCGCGCGACACGGCTTCGCTCATCTGCAACTGGTGATGCGCGCGCCCGGCCTGCACGACGACAGCCCCTCCGGCGCGGCCGCGCACAAGGCGAGCGCGGCGCTGCGCTCGGGTGTCACGCACTTCGTCGAAAGCGATCCGGTGCAGGCGCTGCTGATCGCGCAGCAGGCGCCTTTGTTGCGCGTGATCTGGTGGGATGCGCTGACGCGCACGGGGATGCTGGTGAGCGCAAGGGCATGGAGTTGAGCCGGGCTCAGCGCTCTACTTGTCCTTCCCCTCGCGCAACTGCAAATGACGCGCGGCCCGCTGCGACGCGACGACGATCAGCTTCATCGTCGCGCGCGTCGCGCCGACGAACAGCTTGCGCGCGACGCGTTCGTCGAACGCGTCGAAGTCGATCTCGGTGAAGATCACGCACGGCGCCGCCTGCCCCTTGAAGCGGTAGATCGATTCGAACAGCACGTCGCCGTCGCGATACTCCGGGTTGCCGAACAGATCGTATTTGCCGGTGAAGCTGCGCAGCCGATGCGGTCCGAGATGATCGAGCGCGCTCATCGCCGAACCGTCCCTGCCGCGGAACGACAGCACCACGATGTCCTGCTTGCGAAAGCCGAGCCCGAGCGCGTGGGTGATCGCGCGCTTGGTCGCGTCGATACTGCTTTCGGCGGCCTGCGCTTCGTCGTAGACCGACACCGAAACGTCTGAGCCGTCGAACGGACTGCCCGACGCCAGCGCCGCGGCAAGCGGCACCGACGAGCCGACCACGTCGCGCAGATAGTCGAGGATGTCACGCGGACTGCGGTAATTGGTGGTTTCCTTCAG
The DNA here is from genome assembly GCF_040948755.1 of Paraburkholderia sp. BR13444. Classification (NCBI taxonomy): domain Bacteria; kingdom Pseudomonadati; phylum Pseudomonadota; class Betaproteobacteria; order Burkholderiales; family Burkholderiaceae; genus Paraburkholderia; species Paraburkholderia sp. BR13444. The sequence continues at coordinate 151,561 of NZ_JBFPKM010000011.1, forward strand.
CGTGGCCCAGCCGGGTAACGACACCGGCTCGCGCATGTACAGATTCTGCAGCGGGTCTTCGAGCCACCACCACGCGCCGCCCGGCCGCAGCAGCCGCTCGAGCGAGGCAATCCACGACTGCTGGAAATCCTGCCCTTCATCGACGATCAGCACGTCGAACTGCCAGCGCGGTTCGATCGGCGTGTCGGCGAATCCGGCCTCCAGTTGGTCGAATACCTGCGCGGACTGGAAATCGGGCGCGCGGCCCGCGTCGCGCATGATCCAGTCGCACAGCTGGTGATAATTCGCGACCTTCGCCTCCGGCGGCGCGACCCGCGCGATGTGATCGGCGAGCGGCCGGTTGAAGCACACGTACAACGGCCGCTCGCCACGCGCGACGGCGTCCTTCATCACCTGCACCGCGAGTTGCGTCTTGCCGGAGCCCGCCGTGCCGACCACGCGCAAACGGAACGGCGCGAATTCGAGCCGCCGGGCCCACGTCGCGAGTCCGCCCGACAGGCGCGTGACGAGCGTGCCCGCCTGGCCGACGAGCGCGCTCGTGTCGGGTGCCAGCGCGAGTTCGTCGGCGAGAAAGTGATGGATTTTCGATGCGCTGGGAAGGCGCGGCTCATCGGCCGGCAGCGCTTCGCGGATGATCGCCGCGAGCCGTTCGCGCCGCGTCGCGTCGACGATGCGCGCGGGATTCACGCCGGCGATCGCCGCGTCCTTGACGATGTGATCGGGACAGTACAGCAGTTCCTCGATGAAATACGTGCCGGCGCCGAACGCCGCGGTAAAACGCCGGTGCAGACTCTCGATCGTATGCGCGAGCGCGATCGCGACGTTGCGCTCGGTCTGCAGATACACCTTGACGAGCCCCTTCGGCGTTTCACGCAGAAAGCCGGTCTTCTGCTCGACGATCATCAGACGCCCGGCAGGACTCACGATCACGAAGTCGGCCTCGCCGAATACCGAAAAGTTCTGGTTCAGGCGAGTCCAATGCACGCCGTGATAGACGGTGTAATCGGCGGGCAGTGCCTGTTCGAGCAGCGCGAGCGTTTCGCGCTCGCGCGCCGCCGCGCCGGTCGCTTCGAGGCTCTTCCAGTCGTCGGGAACAATGCGGGCCATGCGATGCCTTATTGGGTTTGGATGCGTGAGTCCACGCGTGTCGGCTCAGTGCGCAATTCGGGGTGCGGTCATTGTACGCAACGCGGTGGCGGGCGTCGCGTCCGCGAGGCTGGGTGCCGCCTCGCGCGCAGGGCGCCGTTCGGATGCCGCGCAAAGCTTCGCGCATCGTGTATCGTAACTGGCTGAACGCCGCGCGCGAGGCGCGGCTTGCCAACCGTAAGAGAAAAGGATTTACCGGATGATTACGATCTGGGGACGTACCAATTCAGTCAACGTCCAGAAAGTATTGTGGTGCTGCGACGAACTCGTACTGCCATTCGACCGCATCGACGCGGGCCTGCAATTCGGCCGCAACAACGACCCCGACTATCTCGCGATGAACCCGACCGGCAAGATCCCGACGCTGGTCGACGACGACTTCGTGCTGTGGGAATCCAACTCGATCCTGCGCTATCTGGCGATGCAATACGGCGAATCGAGCCTGCTGTATCCGGCCGAGCCGAAACTGCGCGCGAGCATCGACCGCTGGCTGGACTGGTCGCTGTCGACGCTGCAGCCGGTGGAACGTCCCGTGTTCTGGTCGCTCGTGCGCACGCCGGAGGCCGAGCGCGACGCCGCCAAACTCGCCGCCGACGTGAAGGCGGTCACCGTGCTGTGGCGCCTGCTCGACACGCATCTGCAGGGCCGCTTCTTTCTCGAAGGCGAAAAGTTCACGCTCGCCGATATCGTGATCGGCGCGTACGCGAAGCGCTGGTTCGGCCTCGACGGTTTGCAGCGGCCGCCGCTGCCGAGTCTGGAGCGCTGGTATTCGCGTCTGACGACGCGCACCGGCTTCAAGAAGTACGTGGATTTTCCGTTGACCTGAACGGCCGGTTCATTGGCGACGTCGTAAGCGCCGCCCGCGCGCCTGTGCCGCGCCTGTGCCGCGCCGATCCCCGACCGGCGCGGCGACCCACCGCGCATGCCTCTATAATCGACGCATGAAAACCGCCAACCCCGCCGCCAACCCCGCCGCCAAGCCCGCCGCAACCGGCCATCCGGTCACTCCCGCACCTGCCGCCTCCGCCGCCGATGCGCACGAGCATCATGTGCATCACGACGTGCATCAGCCGTCGCAGGAAGCGGCTCTCGCACTGGCCGAGCAATATTGCCGCGAACGCGGCGAAAAACTCACGCCGATCCGGCGCAAGGTGCTCGAACTGCTGCTGAACTCGGGACGCGCGACCAAGGCCTATTCACTGCTCGACGAAATGCGCCAGATTCACCCGGGCTCGGCGCCGCCAACCGTCTATCGCGCGTTGGATTTTTTGCTGTCGGCGGGACTCGTGCATCGGATCGAGTCGATCAATGCGTTCACCGTCTGCCATGATCTGACGCAATGCCAGCACGGCATTCTCGTCGTATGCCAGCAATGCGGCAGCGTCACCGAGCTGCATCAACCGAAGCTGCGTCAGGCCCTGATCGCGCAGATCGAAGACGCGGGCTATCGGCTCGCGAGCGACGAAATCGAGTTGAAGGGCCTCTGTGCGGCCTGTCAGGCGGCCGCAATGGCTGGCGAAGCCGCGCCGGCGGCCGCGGCGAAATAGCGGCGCGCTACGCGTCAGGTGCGCAACGCTGTGGGATGCGCTGCGAAGCGTCGATGGCCGCGCGCTGTTCCGCGAAACGACGTCTTCCCGGCGCGCGTCGGCCTGCTACTACTCGCTCTCCACGAAAGCCCGCTGCGAGCCCGCTACGAAGCGGCGATCACCCCGCCGCGCGGGCGTCGATCGCGTCGCGCAGCAACGTCACGAGCGCTTCGGGCAACGCGGGTTTGGTCATGAAATGCTGGAAGCCTTCGCCGATGCTGCGCAGGCGATATGCGTCGTCGGTATGGCCAGTCAGCGCCACCGCCACCGCGGGCGAATGGCCGCCGCAAATCTCGTGATCGCGCAGCCGCTGGATCAGATAGAAGCCATCCATGGTCGGCAAGTCGAGGTCGCAGACGACCGCGTCGGGAAGCAACTCCATCGCCGCCACGACACCCTCTTCCGCATCGGCGACCGCGCATACCTTCGCGCCTTCCGCCTCGAGTAGCAAGGTCAACGATTCCCGGCTGTCGGGGTCGTCCTCTACCAGCACGATCGTGGCCTGATCGAGCCTCAATGCTGCATTCATCGTATGTTGTTGCTCTGGAAAACCGGTTAGGCCATCGGAAGTGGCCAACGTTTCACTCTGCTGATTGCCGCCGATTTGCGCGGCCGATGTGTTGCTGTCCATGGTTCCGACTCGATTTCGCACGCCGAGTTGCAGACAGGTCCGCGATTGTAAAACATTGCTGAGCACCTTCCCGAGTACAACGCGTGCGCACGGTAACGCGCCAAAATTGCACGTCGATGAAAAAACGGCGCTCGACGCATGCCGCGATTTAGCTGCTGAGTGTCCGCAGTTTTTCCGCGGCTCGCCGATTGCCGGCACCCGATGTTCCGGCGCGGTTCGCACGAACCCCGTTCGTACGGCCTTCTCCGCCCGGTCTCGATTCCGTCCTTCGTATTGTTTGCGCGACGCGGCGCTGTCGTTCGTGTTGCGCCGCTCGCATCCGACGAGTCTGCAAGCATGTCGCGTGCCTCGCTGCAGGGGTTCGCGTCACGTGAAGAGGGGCCGGGTCGCGCGTGTCGATGATACAAAGATGAATTGGCGCTTACCCGCTAACCGTTGGCGCCGCGGCGCTATCATCGTGGGCGCGCATGCGCGGCATGCTTCGGTTCGCGGCCGTCCGCACGCGTCTATCGATGTCCCCTCATCCCAACCCGAGGCCGCCCGACACCATGTCCGCCACATCGTCCGCGCTTTGCACCGCGACGCTCGAGATCCTTCGTCACGTCAGCACCGCCACGCTGACCACGCAGCTATTCAAGCGCGGTCTGCGCAATACCTTCATGCAGGGCGTCGCACCGCTCGGTCCGCGCCGCGGCGCGAATCTGGTTGGGCCGGCGTTCACGCTGCGCAATATCCCGTCGCGCGAAGACATCGACGTGCTGGAGCTATTCGCGGACCCTGAGTACGCGCAACGCAAATGCGTCGAGACCATTCCGCCGGGCCATGTGCTCGTGCAGGATTGCCGCGGCGAGCGCGGCAGCGCGTCGTTCGGTTCGATTCTGTCGCTGCGTTTGCAGGTGCGCGGTGTGGCCGGCATGGTGTCCGACGGGCCCGTGCGCGACAGCGCGACGATCGCCGCGCTCGACATGCCGGTGTTTTGCGCCGGCGCGAGCGCGCCGCCCAATCTGATCCGCCATCACGCGGTCGACATCAACCTGCCGATCGGCTGTGGCGGCGTCGCGGTGTTTCCGGGCGACGTGATCGTCGGCGATGGGGATGGGGTCGTCGTGATTCCGCTGAAGATGGCCGACGACGTCGCGCAAGCCGCGGCCGAACAGGAACGGCTCGAAGCGTTTCTGACCGAAAGGATTCGTGCCGGCGCCGCGCTACCCGGCACCTATCCGCCGAACGACGAGACGAAGGCGGCGTTCGACGAGTGGAAGAAAAACCGCAAAATCTAGGGGCCTTTTCAAACGACACGGCGACCGGTGCACCACACCGGCCGCCGGTTCAAGCGCCCTTGGCGGGCCCGATGCCCTGCACCAGCAACGCCACCGCATGCCGTGCGATCTCCGCGCCGCCGATATTGCGGCGCAACGGATCATTACGCCACAGCTTCGAGGTGGCGAGCGGCAGAATCGTCATGCCGAGCAGCGTGACGAATACGAGCGCGGGTTCGAGCGATGCATTCAGGCGCCCCTCCTTCTGCCAACGCGCGATCGCCAGCAGCGACTCCTTCTGATGCGCGAAGCCGAAACGCTCATGCATGCGCTGGCGCAGCAGACCGCCGTCGCTGATCACTTCGCGAATCCACAGCGACGCGAACCACGGGTTATCGCTCGCGACCTGCACGAGCCGCTCGGTGAACTGCGTGATCGCCGCGACCGGATCGTCGGGATTTTCCCGGAACGGCAGACCGAGGCTTGCGCGCAACGGCGCGAAACACTCGTCGATCAGCACATCGAGCAGTTGATCGCGTGTCTTGAAGTAGTAGTGCACCATCGCGGGTGTGAAGCCGGCCTCGCGGGCGATCTCACCGAGCGATGTCTCGACGATGCCCTGCCTTGCGAACAACGTCAGCGCAGCGTCGAGCAAGCGCGCACGTTGCTCCGGGCCGCGCGCGGCGCCCGTCGGCCGGCCGGGGCGGCGGGCGGGCGCCCCGGTTGGCGCGCCGCTTGTGAGATTCGCGGTCTGCGCATCCGCTTGCGTCGCCTCCAGTTTGGGCTTCGACGCGCCACGCTTTTTCGCGGCAATTCGCGCGGGTGGCCCCGCGTCTGTCACGACGTGGTCCGCTGCGGCGTCATCAGACGAGATCCTTGTCATTGCATTGAATTTGACGTGAGAGGCGATGTCGCCTATATTAATCGTTCAGTTAATTAATTTCAACGCGTTGCCGCCATGGAACAACCCGCCACGACCCTGTCCGTCGACTCCGCGCCCGAGGAACCCCGCCAGGCCTCGGCCGCAGACGCAGCCGAACATCCGCCGATCCGGCTGCTGTTTCCGGCGCTGCTGCTGGTCATGCTGCTCGCCGCGCTCGACCAGACGATCGTGTCGACCGCGCTGCCCACCATCGTCGGCGATCTGGGCGGGCTCAATAACCTGTCGTGGGTCGTGACCGCCTACCTGCTCAGCTCGACGATCGTCGTGCCGCTGTACGGCAAGTTCGGCGACCTGTTCGGCCGCAAGATCGTGCTGCAGACGGCGATCGTCATCTTTCTCGTCGGCTCGGCACTGTGTGGCATCGCGCAAAACATGAGTCAGCTGATCGTGCTGCGCGCGCTGCAAGGCCTCGGCGGCGGCGGCCTGCTCGTCGTGACGATGGCGGCGATCGCGGACGTGATTCCGCCCGCTGAGCGCGGCCGCTATCAGGGCGTGTTCGGCGGCATCTTCGGTCTCGCCACCGTCATCGGTCCGTTGCTCGGCGGCTTTCTGGTTGAGCATCTGACCTGGCGTTGGATCTTCTACATCAACCTGCCGCTCGGCATCCTGTCGCTGATCGTGATCGGCGCGGTGTTCAAGCCGCACGTGCGCCACGTCAAGCACACGATCGACTACATGGGCGCCGCTTTTCTCGCCGGCGCGCTGACCTGCATCATCCTGTTCACGAGCCAGGGCGGCACGATCCTGCCGTGGACCTCGCCGCAACTGTGGTTCACGCTCGGCATGGGCCTCGTAGCGATCTGGGGCTTCATTCACGAAGAGCGCAGCGCGGTCGAGCCGATCATGCCGCTCGGACTGTTCAAGCAGCGCACGTTTCTGATCAGCAGCCTCGTGAGCTTCATCATCGGCGTATCGCTGTTCGGCTCCGTTACGTTCATTCCGCTCTATCTGCAGGTCGTGAAGGGCTCCACGCCGTCGCAAGCCGGCATGCAGATGCTGCCGATGATGGGCGGGCTGTTCATCCTGTCGATGGTGACGGGCCGTCTGATCAGCAAGATCGGCAAGTATCGGCTGTTCCCGATCATTGGCACGTTCCTCGTCTCCGTGGCGATGCTGCTGCTCGCGCGCCTGCAGATCGATACGCCGATTCATGTGATGTATCTGTACATGGGCCTGCTCGGCTGCGGCCTCGGCATGGTGATGCAGGTGCTGGTCCTCGCGGTCCAGAACACCGTCGAGTTCAAGCATATGGGGGTGGCGACGTCGGGCGTCACGCTGTTTCGCTCGATCGGCGGCTCGATCGGCGTGGCCGGTTTCGGCGCGGTGTTTTCGAACGGACTCGCCGCACGCCTCGAAAAGCTGATCCCGCCCGATACCGAACTTCCGCAGGCCTTGGGTCCCGCAGCGATTCGTCAGCTACCCGAAGCATTGCGCAACGACTATCTGCATGCGTTCGCTGGCGCGTTGCATACCGTGTATCTGTCGGCCGCATGCGTCGTGGTGCTCGCCTTCGCGCTGGCGTGGCTGCTGAAGGATCATCCGTTGCGCAGGCACTGAGCATTCTTCTGCGCCTGATCCGGATGCTGATGCAAACACTTACCGGCAAGCATCCAATAGCCGGGCGATCACGAGGCCGCACGCGCAGCGCGTCGGCCTCGTTGTTTTTTTGTCGCGGTCACTACATGGGGTGCGCCCGTGCATTTGTCGTGAAACAACAGACACATACATTCGTTTTTGAGCGTATCGGCAAAGTTTCTTCATACCTCCGAATGAGCGGTAGCGCACACAATCCAGGGGCCTACCGCGTTGACGTCCCCCGTGAAACATCACATATTGGAAACCGTGGAAACGCAGGCGCGGCCTACGTCTCCGCGACCTCCGGCGCATGTGGATCGTGATTCCGCGGACAAGGCTCCTGCCTCAACACGATCCGGAGCATGCCTTTACGGCATCGTTTTCCAAAGGTGGGTCCACGGCATGTCCACCCAGACAGCAACCGGCCAAAGTTTCCCCACGCCCTGCAAACGCTGCGGCGGCGCACTGTACCGACAAGTCGACGCCTGCCCCTACTGTGGCGCTGCGCATCCGTTCGAGCAAGACGATCCGCACATCCGCACCGGTATTCCAGGCAGCCGCGCGAGCGCCACGCACAAGCCGCTGCCCCGCTTCGACGACGAGTTCGGCACACGGGATGAGCCCGTCATCGCCTCGGCCGCGATGGCGTCCGAATCTCTGTTGCAGAGCGAGCCGATCATGCACACGGCGCTCGTGTCGACCGACACCGCTATCCCACCTTACGAAGATCCGATGTACGCGCCGCGCAACACTGCGCAGACGATCTGGCGCGTGCTATACGTGATCGGCGCGGTCATCGCGATCGGCTTGGCGTATATCGCTTATACGTTATTCAGCGACGGTGGCGAATCGGAAGATAAAGGCGTCGAGCAGATCACTCAGGATGTCCGGACAACGACGACCGGCATGATCGCGCCGCTTGCGTCCGCACCGCTGATTGCTCAAGCACAGACCGCGCACGCGCCGGCCGCGGCCAGGCCTGCGCCTCCGCCCGTGAGCGAACTGGCGGCGAAGCCCGCGCCCGTCGTACCCGCGGTTCCCGTCATTCCAGCGACACCGGCCGCGCCGCCTGTCACGCCGCCGCTCGCCGCGACGCCCGTGCGGCCCGCGACGCAATTCCACGACGCCGCACAGGCGTTGCAGGTCGCGAGGACCGCGTTCCGCGCCAACGACCTGTCCGCCGCGCAGGCCGCTCTCGCGGCCGCGCAAACGTTACAACCGGGAAACAGCGATGCGCAGGTTCTGGCCGATCAGATGCGGCCGCTCGTCCAGCGTCGCGATACCGCGCTGCAGGCCGCGCAGGTCTGCGTCGCGCAGCAGTCGTGGCCGTGCGCGCGTCAGCACGCGAACGAGGCGCTCGCGATCGACAGCAGCAACGACGCGGCGAAAGTGATCCTCGAGCGCGTGATTCGCGAGACCGGCTGGGCGCCGCTGACTCCGCCGCATGCGGCAGCGGACGCCGCACCGGGCGCGCCGCTCGCGCAGGCGCAACTGCAGGTACCGCTGCCCGCCGGCATGCTGGAGCACGGCGCGCTGGCCGCGACGGCAACGAACGCCGGCGTCGTACGAACCGCGACGCCGCGGAGCAACTAGCGCTCAAGCGCGACGCAACCCTCCGCTCAGTGTCGCGGAGACGCGAACGACTGCGCCGTCGCGCAAAAAGATTGCTTCGCATACCAGATCGAATGGCCGCCGTCTGTGCCGATTCCCACATAATCATTCGCCCTCTGAGCGGCAACAGACGGAGCGGCCCTGACAGCAGTTTGAACATGACATGGCAACCGGATCACTGGTGCTTCCACGCGCCACGCGTGAAGCGGGATCAACCTGACCGATAGGTAGAATGACCATGCTGAAGAGACTTCTCGCGGGCTGGCTGGGGCTGGTGGTACTGGTCGTATGTTCGCTGGCCGGCGCGGAACCGGCGCACTACAAGATCGTCACCGGGCCGGAGCGCGGCACCTATATCCAGATCGGCAACGACCTGTCGAAATGGGTGGCCCAGCCGGTCGGCATCGACCTGGAAGTGGTGGCGTCGAAAGGCTCGGCCGAGAACGTGCAGCGCATGCGTTTCGAGCCCGGCGTGAAGCTCGCGCTCGTGCAGTCCGACGTGTACCAGGCGTTCATCGACATGGCCAACACGGGCAATCCCGATGCCGGCACGACGATCCGGCCGTTGCGACTGATCATGCCGCTCTACGACGAGGAAATTAACGTCGTCGTGCGGGCGGATTCGCCGCTGAAAACGCTCGCCGACATCAAGGACAAGACCATCAGCGTCGGCCTGCTGGGCAGCGGCACCGCGCAGTCGGCGACGACGCTCTACCGCCTGATGTTCGGCCAGCCGATTCCCGAACAGAACGTCGTGCATCTGAGCAACGAGGACGCGCTGGCCGCGCTGATCGTGAAGAAAATCGACGTCGCGATCATCGTGGTCGGGCAACCCGCGAATCTATTCACCAGCATGAAGCCCGACCTGCTGTCACAACTGCGTCTGCTGCCCGCCGATCCCAACGCGCCGGAGACGAACCGCGCAAAGCAGACCTACTTTCCGACGACGATCCGTCAGAGCAGCTATCCAGGCTGGCTGAAGGAAGACGTACCGGGCCTCACGGTCAAAGCGTTTCTGGTCACCTACGACTATGGCTTGCGCGACACCGTCAGCAATCTGAATCATTTCGCCGACTCGTTGTGCGCGAACTTCGACAATCTGCAGGAGCACGGCCATCCGAAATGGAAACAGGTGAAGCTCGAATTGCCGACGCTCGTACGCGGATGGAAGTATTACGGTCCGGTCGAGAAGCACCTGCGCGCGTGTCTCGCGAACCGCACCGCGGCGATGAGCGCGGCGGCCGCGCAACCCGCGCCGAAACCGCACACGCCCTGCTCGGAACAGGAGCGGATGCTTCTGCTGTGCAAATAACGCCGTAGCAAGGACCTCGCGCGCCTGATTCGATTCAGTTCGTTTCAGACGCGCTCGGGCCCCGCGTCGGCCGACACCGCGCACGCATCCATCGCCCGTTGCAACGCCTCGTACACCTTCGGGCGATTGCATTGCGACACGTTGAAACGCAGAAAGCCCGCCGCCGCTTGCGACGCGCTGAACACGTTGCCCGGCGCGAGCACGACGCCCGCCGTCAACGCATGACGGGCGATGTCGGCGGCATCGAGCGCCTCGGGCAAGCGCGCCCACACGAACAGGCCCGCGCGCGGCCGTGTCCAGATATCGAGGCCCGCATAGCCGAGACGCCTGATGGTCTCTCCCATCGCATCGGCCAGCTTCGCGCGCATCGCCTCGAGATGACGCCGATAGGTACCGTCGACCAGCATCCGATGCACGACGCTCGCCGCTAGCTGGCCGTTGCCGAACGACGTCGCGAGCTTCAGATCGATCAGCGGTTCGACCCATTCGGCTCGCGCGGCGATATAGCCGCAGCGCACCGCCGCCGACAGCGTCTTCGAAAAGCTGCCGATCGACACGACTCGAGAGAGCCCGTCGAACGCGGCGAGTCGCGGCGCAGGTTCGTCTTCGAAGTCCGCGAAGATGTCGTCTTCGACGATCAGCAGATCGTGCTCCCCAGCGAGCTTCAGCAGCCTGTGCGCGACGGCCGGCGCGAGCGTCGCGCCGGTCGGGTTGTGGATCGCCGAGTTCGTCACGTAGAGCCGCGGACGCTGCTCGACCAGAACGCGCTCGAACGCCGCGAGATCCGGTCCCTGCGGCGTGTACGGCACGCTCGCAATCCGCACGCGATGCGCGCGCAGCAGCGCCTGAAAATTGAAGTAGCACGGATCGTCGATCAACACCGTGTCGCCGGGTTCGAGCAGGAAGCGGCACACGAGATCGAGCGCATGGGTGCCGCCGTCGGTCAGCAGGATCTGTTCGGGCGGCGCATCGACGCCGTGCGCGGAGAGCCGCCACGCAAGCTGCTGACGCAGCGCCGGCAAGCCGGCCGGGCTCGCGTAGTCGGCGAGCAGTGACTGCGGATCACGGGCGACCGCACGCAGCGCGCGCCGCACGCCGTCTTCCGGCAGCCACGAAGCCGGCATCCAGCCGCAGCCTGGCTTCAGCGCTTTCGAGCCGGTCTCCAGCGACTGCCGCGTGAGCCACAGCGGATCGACCTCGCGATCGAGCCGGGGGCCGAGATCGGCGAGCGCGAGCGGCGGCGCATGGCCCGACACGAAGAACCCTGAGCCGCGCCGCGCCACGATCACCCCTTCCGCGACGAGACGGTCGTAGGCTTCCACCACGGTCGATTTCGACACGCCGAGCGTGTCGGTCATCGCGCGAATCGACGGCACGCGCGCGCCCGGCATCAGCGAGCGGCTCGCGATGCGCTCGCGCAGATTGTCCATCACGAGGCCGACGCGCGTGCCCGGCACCGTCTCGTTGCTGTCGCTTCCCGCCATCTGTACTGCTCCATGTTCGGTACAGTTTGTGCGAACTGTACTGATCTGTAGCTTAACGTTTACGGCGGCGGCGCGCATCATGTGACTCTTTGAGCGCAGGGATGTACGCAATGGACAAGACCACCAACGGCTGGCTCAGCGGTTTCGCAGGCGTGCTGATTTTCAGCGGCTCGCTGCCGGCCACGCGGCTTGCCGTGCAGGGACTCGATCCGGTGTTTCTGACCGTGGCGCGCGCGACGATCGCGGGCGTTCTCGGTCTTCTATTGCTGCTGGTGTTCCGCGAGACGCGGCCGCAGCGCCGCGATCTGCTGCCGCTCGTGGTGGTCGCGCTCGGCGTCGTGGTCGGCTTTCCGTTGCTGACCGCGCTGGCGCTGCGGCATGTGAACGCTGCGCATGCGGTCGTGTTCATCGGTTTGCTGCCGCTCGCCACCGCGATCTTCGGCGTGCTGCGCGGCGGCGAGCGGCCGCAGCCGGCGTTCTGGCTGTTTTCGGCGCTCGGCAGCGCGGCGGTGGCCGCGTTCGCGTTGCGGCACGGCATCAGCGCGTCGCCGCTCGGCGACGCGCTGATGCTCGCGGCGATCATCGTGTGCGGGCTGGGCTACGCGGAAGGCGCGCGGCTGTCGCGTCACCTCGGCGGCTGGCAGGTGATTTCGTGGGCGCTCGTGCTGTCGCTGCCATTGATGCTGCCGCTCGCCTGGTGGACGCGCCCCGTGTCGTTCGACGGTGTCGGCGCCGCCGCGCTGTGGGGACTCGCGTATGTGTCGCTGTTCAGCATGCTGATCGGCTTCGTGTTCTGGTACCGCGGACTCGCGCTCGGCGGTATCGCGGCGGTCGGTCAACTGCAGTTGCTGCAGCCGTTTTTCGGGCTTCTGCTCGCCGGCGTGCTGCTGCACGAACAGGTCCCGCCGTCGATGATCATCGTCACCGTGATCGTGGTCGCATGCGTGGCGGGTGCGCGGCATTTTTCGCGCGCGGCGCCGGCGCGGCGGGCGGCCTGACGCGGCTCGACCAGCGCACGGCGAACAGTCTTTTTCAGGATCGAATTGCGCGAGTCGTGGGTCGATATGTCATCATTTCGCAGATTGGCACAACCAGCGCCTTGCGCCGCGACTGACGATGACGACCGCTTTTGCCCAAACCGTCGAAGCCCGTTTTGCCGAACTCACGCCGACATCGAAACGCGTCGCCAGCTACATGCTCGCGAACCTCGACCGGCTCGGCCTCGAGACCGCCGACCAGATCGCGCAGCAAGCCGGCACCAGCGGCATTTCGGTCGGCCGCTTTCTGCGCAGCGTCGGCTATCGCAATCTCGACGATCTGAAACGCGAGCTGCGCGGCACGCAGCAGCGGCCCTGGCTGATTACGGACCGGCTCGACGCGTTCCGCCGTGGACCGAGCGACAGCACGCAAACCCGTGAGCCGCATGAACCGGGCGTCGCTGACGGCGCTTCGCCGCGCGACGCGGCGCTCGCCCAATCGCTCGAACTCGAGATCGGCGCGATCCAGCACGTATACGAACTCGCGCGCTCGCCGGCCTTCGCGCGCGTCGCCGAGCGCATCGCGAACGCCGATGCGGTCTATATTCTCGGCATCCAGTCGACGCGCGGTATCAGCAACGCGTTTTACAGCTACCTCGAATACATCCGCCCGCGCGTGTTCTATTCGGATGGCATGTCGGGTTCCTACGTCGATTCGTTGAACTCGGAGTTCAACACTCCGTATCTGATCATCACCGACACGCGCGCCTATTCGACGATCGCGCGACGCTATTGCCAGGCGGCCTCGCAACGCGGTCTGCCGTTCGCGCTGGTCACCGATATCTACTGTCCGTGGGCGCGCGATTTCGACGGCGACCTGCTGCAGGTGAAGACCGACGTCGGTCAGTTCTGGGATTCGCTCGCGCCGCTGACGTGCCTGTTCAACCTGCTGATCTCGGCGGTCGTCGAACGGCGCGGACCGGCTATCGACGAACGCGTGGCGCGCAATCGCGAGTTGCAGAGCGAGTTCGACCAATTCGATCTTTGACCCGCTTCAAATCCGCGCCGGCCACAGGCATAGTGAAGGCTTCCACCAAACTAGAGCCTGCCACGACCGGACCACGCATGAGTTCAACCCGCCCTCCGCTCGACGCCCCGCTGATCCGCGACGCCACCGAAGCCGACCTCCCCGCGATCCAGGCGATCTATGCGCATCACGTGCTGACCGGTGTCGCGTCGTTCGAAGAAACCCCGCCGTCCGTCGACGACCTGCGCACGCGGCTCGCAAGCGTGCGCAGCCACGGACTGCCGTATATGGTCGCGGAGATCGACGGCGAGGTCGCCGGCTATTGCTATGCGACGCCGTATCGCCCGCGCGCCGCCTATCGCAACACGATCGAAGACTCGATCTACGTGAACGACGCATATCGCGGACGCGGCATCGGACGCTTGCTGCTGCAGGCGCTGATCGATCGTTGCGAGACCGGACCGTGGCGTCAGATGATCGCGGTGATCGCCGATGGCGGCAGCGGCGGCTCGCTCTCATTACATACGCAGCTCGGCTTCGAGCTGACCGGCACGTTGAAGGCGGTCGGCTACAAGCACGGCCGCTGGCTCGACACGACACTGATGCAACGCACGCTCGGCCGCGGCGCATCGACCGGGCCCGACGACGTTTCAAACGCAGCAGGCGGCACGCACGGGTAGTCCGCCGCGCGCACGGCGCGGCGTAGCAACCGCGACGCCGAAGGCTAAACCTAACGCGCGCGCGGCAAACGCGCGAACAAGGTCGGATAGTCGATCACGAGGCCATCGCTATCCACGCGCATATTGGCGGTGAACTCGCGAAAAATGCCTTCGTAGCGGTACTCGCCATTCAACTCGATGCACGTGTATGCCTGCTCGGCGCGCGTAACCTGCAAGTCCGGCGTCGAGATGTATGCGACTTCGATCGGTTGACGTTCGCCCTCGGCCAGTTGCAGCCGGCGAATCGGCAACGTATTGGTGTACGGCGTCGCGGCGATATCGATATCGATGCAGCCCTCAATCGCACTCAGCGCGAGGCCGTGCCCGTCGTGCCAATGGCCTTCGCCATCGCCATGCAATTCCAGCTCGCCGCCGCCGACGATCTTCAGGTGCGCATAGCGCGTGCGCCAACGCGCGTCGCAGCGCACCGTGTAATGCAGCCCGTACGCCTTGCCATAGCGCTGCCCGATCACGACGCTTTCCACGGCGAAGCCGTCGTCGCGCGCATCGAATACCAGATGTTCGATGCCGTCGCCCTCTTCCGAGGCCCATCGTAGTTCACGCATCGGCGTCTCCTCGCGAAACGGCGCAGTGGGCGCGCCGGCCTTTCATCGTAGCGCGAAAGTGCGCGCGCGAGTCAATCCCGACCCAGGCGCTTACGGCCGGCAAATAGCCAGTATCAACGCGCGAGATGCCTGAGTGTTGACCGCTCGACTATGCTCGCGGTTTGTCGTGACTCCGAACCCGCCGCCGATGCACGCCGCCGCGACCGAAGCCCCCTCTTCCTCGCTCAGCGCCCCGCTGCGCACGCTGCTGCGCAGCCTCGGCCAGATCGTGCTGCAATCGAACGCCGCGACCGGCGCGTGCATGCTCGGCGCGTGGCTTCTCAGCGAGCCGCGTCTCGTGTGCGCCGCGCTGCTCGGCGCGATCGCGGCCAACGTCAGCGCGATGCTCGCCGGTTCGGCCGACGCCGACTTGCGTGCTGGCCTGCCCGGCTTCAACGGCGCGCTGGCGGGCCTCGCCGCGTTCAGCTTCATCGGCGATCCGGCGCGCGCGTCGGCCGTCGCGATTCTTGCCGCGACGGCCACCGCATGGCTGCTGCGACCGTGGTCGCGCTGGTTGCGTGTGCTTGGGCTCGGTTATCTGTCGAGTCCGTGCCTGATCGTCACGTGGCTATGGTTGCCGCTGATCGCGAGCCGTTCCTTGTCGGCGGGTCCCGACGCCGCTCATCCGCTCGACGCGATGCGGTTCGTCAGCGGCGTGCTCGCGGGCGTTGCGCAGACCGGCTTCGCGTCTGGCGCGCCAGCGGGTGCGCTGGTGCTGCTCGGGATTGCCGCCGCCTCGCGCAAACACGCGCTCTATGCGCTGGGCGGCGCGACATTGGCGAGCGCGGCACACCTGTTGCTCGGCGCGGGCGTTGCTTCATTCGACGCCGGCCTGTGGGGGTTCAACGGCGCGCTGACCGCGCTCGCGCTTGCCGACTCAGGCTACCCTGCAATTCTCGGCGGCATCGCGATGTCGGTGCTGTTGCAAGCGGCCGCGCTGCATTGCGGTTGGCTTACGATGACCGCGCCGTTCGTGCTCGCAACGTGGACCATCCAGTCGCTCGGGCGCCGCAGCGCGTAACGCAAGAATGGGTCGTGCGCTGTCGCCAACGGCGCCGCATTGTGCGGTAGCATCCCAAGCCGGTTCCCGCGTCGCGCGGCCTCGCATTCAGCAACCTTCTTGCCTTGGCGATCAATCGCATGGCGCCGGAGTCAGTGCTGAAACACTCACTCCGGCCGACAGGAGACAGATATGTCATTCGCCCACTCACCCGCCGGCCGCATCGCCGAGACCGGTCCGCTGTCGGAAGCGGAACAGCAAACCCGCATCGATCTGGCCGCCGCCTATCGACTCGCCGCGCTCAACGGCTGGGACGATCTGATCTACACACACATTTCCGCGAGCGTGCCCGGCGAACCGGGTCACTTCCTGATCAATCCGTTCGGCCTCGCGTTCGATGAGGTATGCGCGTCGAATCTCGTGAAAATCGACATCGCGGGCAATATCGTCGGCGCCAGCGAACATCCGGTGAACGCCACCGGCTTCGCGCTGCACGCGGCCGTGCATGCCGCGCGCGACGACGCGTTCTGTGTGATGCATCTACATAACACCGCGGGCGTGGCCGTGTCCGCGCAGCCGGAAGGATTACTGCCGGCGTCGCAGCACGCGCTGCGCTTTTACGGCCAGCTTGCATATCACGACTACGAAGGCCTCGCGTTCACGCCGGCCGAAGGCGGGCGCCTCGTCGCGCATCTCGCCAATCACCCCGCGATGCTGCTGCGCAATCACGGCACGCTGACGCTCGGACGCACGGTTGCCGAAGCTTATGTGCTGATGGCGACGCTGCTGAAAGCCTGTGAAATCCAGATTCAGGCGCAAAGCTGCGGCGCGCCGCTGGTCGTGCCGAGCGACGCGGTCGCCGCGCGCACGGCGGAGCAGCTCTACGATGGCGGCGCGATCGAAGGCGCGCTCGAATGGCCCGCGCTGCTGCGCAAGCTCGATCGACTCAATCGCGGCTATCGCGCCTGAACGCCCGAGCCGGTCCGCTTCATTCCAGTCCCAACTCTCACGGAGCAACGTCATGCCCACGTTTCATATCGAACTCTTCGAAGGCCGTATGCTGGAACAGAAACGCCAGTTCGTCGAAGCGATCACGAAAGCCACCTGCGAGTCGCTCGGCGTCGAGCCGAACTCGGTCGACATCATCCTGACCGACGTGAAGCGCGAAAACTGGGCGACGGGTGGGCGTTTGTGGTCGGAGGCCTGATCGACCCGGAAAAGCGCTGGCGAGACCAGCGCTTCGATGCGTAAAAACGAGGCATCGAAAAAAAAAGCTGCGCACGTGAGGTGCGCAGCTTTCGAGGCTTACAACGCGAAAAAAACGCGTCGATGTGGCGGCAAAACAACGCGCCGCCACGTATTCAGTAACTGTTTAGAACTTGTGGATGATACCCACGCCGACAGCGGTCTGGCTGCGCGACGACGACGGCGAACCGTTTTGGCCGTCGCCGATGCTTGCCACTGCGTTGATAATCGACTTGCCGTTGCCCGACAGCGTCTGACCGCTAGCGCGCTGATACGCTTCGAGTGCGTACAGGCCGGTGCGCTTGGACAGCGTGTAGTACTGCGACAGGTTGAACTGGTTGTAGGTAGCCGTGCTCTGAATGCCGTTCGACGACGTTGCACGGGTGTAGCTATAGCCAGCGGCCACATCCAGCACCGAGATCGGCTTCCAGTGCAGCACTGCGCCACCCGTATTCCAGATCTGCGTGTCGTGGAACAGCGAAGCTTGGCCCGCAGTGTATTGAACGTTCGAGTATGCGAACGAAACGTCCCACTGCGAGTTGAACGCGTAACCACCCGTCACAGCAACACGCTGCTGCTTCGCGGCGGTCTGGAAGCCGTTGTTGATTGCCGAGACGGACGGCTGAGCGCCGTTGTTCGACGCCGTCGAATTCCACGCCGGGGTGCCAACGGTTGCCGCGTTGTCGATGCGCTGGATACCAGCCGCGATACCGATCGGGCCGTTCAGGTACTGTGCCGCCACGCTCCACGTTTGGCCGGCCGCGAAGCTGCCCGCGTTGCCGCCCAGTGCGTACGAACCGCTAACCGTCAGACCGCCAAAGCTCGGCGACGTATAGACCAGTTGGTTGTTCACGCGGAACGTCGTATCCAGCGAGTCGATATCACCCGGATGCGCACCGTATGCACCGGTCAGCCACGTGGTCGGGCTGTACGGCGAGAGCAACGTGTAGTACGAGGTATAACCGCGGCCTGCCGTCAGCGTACCGAACTGCGCGTTCGTCAGACCGACCCATGCCTGGCGGTTGAATCCCAGACCCGACACGGCTTGCGCGCCAGTTGCGCTGTTAAAGCCTTCTTCCAATTGGAAAATGGTCTTCGTGCCGCCACCCAGATCTTCCGAGCCCTTCAAACCGAAACGGCTGCCTGCCCAGATGCCGTTGATCATCTTGACTTGCGAGCTGCCGGGAACGGTCTGCGGTTTCGCTGCCGTGGTCAGCGATGCCGAGCTGTTCTGCCAACCCAGGCCCGTATCGACGATACCGTAAAGCGTCACGCTGCTTTGCGCATGTGCGCCCAGGGCGACCAACCCCAAGGCCGAAGCTAAGAGAGTCTTTTTCATTTCTACTCCGTTGTTAAAAACTTTCAGACGCGGCCCATACAAGCACCGCCGAGTGTGGGTAAAACGCTTTATTTGGAATCAGAACACCGGATGGCCGTTGATGACGCTCGGCAGCCAGGTCGAGAACCACGGTACATAGGTGACTATATTGATGGCCGAGAAGATAGCGAGGTAATACGGCCAAGCCACCTTAGTAGTTTCCCCTATAGACACATTCCCAATCGCACAACCGATGAACTGCACAGAACCAATCGGCGGATGCACGAGACCCAAGGCGCAGTTCAGCAGGATCATGATGCCGAACTGAACCGGGCCCACGCCGTTGTGCATCGCCATCGGCAGGAACAGCGGGGTAGTGATCAGGATGTGCGCCGCCATGTCGACGAACGTACCGAGGAACACCTGAATCACGTTGATGTACAACAACATCAGCCACGGCAGCGAGGTCGCGCCGTCGAGCATGCGTTCGATCGCGTCCGGGATCTCCAGATAGGCCATCTGGAAGCGCAGCATGTTCGACACGCCGATCAGCAGCAGCACCACGCCGGTCGTTTTCGCGGCCTTGCCGAGCGCATGGCCGAGCTTCTTCAGCGTCAGCGTGCGATACACGACGATGGTCAATATCAGCGAATAACCCACGGCGATCGCGGCCGCCTCTGTTGCAGTGGCGATACCGCGCGCCACGCAGAACAGAATGATCGCGATGACCATCAGACCCGGCACCGCGCCAATGAACGTACGCAGCACCGCCATCCAGCCCGGGAAACGCTGCAATTGGGTCGAACCGTCGGGACGGCGCGGATAGCCGAACTTGACGGCCTGCCAGTAAGCGGCGATCAGCACGAGGCCCATCACCCAAAGCACCGGCAACAGACCCGAGAACAGCAGATCGCCGATCGACACGCCGCTCATCTGCTTGCCGTTCAGCACGCCGCTTACGCCTTGCGCCGCGAACGCGTAGATGATCATGTTGGTCGACGTCGGCATCAGTGCGCCGGCGAGCGACGAGTGCGTGGTCACGTTGACCGCGTATGCGGCGCTATAACCTTCGCGCTTCATCAGCGGGATCACCACGCCGCCCATTGCCGACGTATCCGCGGTCGGCGAACCCGACACGCCGCCGAACAGCGTACAGGCGACCACGTTGGCCATGCCGAGGCCGCCGCGGAAATGGCCGACCGTGGCCTGCGCGAAGCGCAGGATGCGGTCGGCGATGCCGCCGTGGAGCATCAGCTCGCCGGAGAAGATGAAGAACGGCACCGCGAGGAACGAGAAACCGTTCATGCCGGAGATCATCGACTGCATCGCGGTCGCGGTCGGCAGACCTTCGAACAGATACGTCAGGACGCAGGACAGGCCCAGCGCGAATGAAACCGGAACCCCTAGAAAGAGGAAAACCAGAAAACTGACGGTAAGGAGGGCTAGTTCCATGATGGCTCTACTTTTATTCCGTGGCGGAGAGTTCGAGCGCTGGCTCTTCCCGTTTCCCGGCAAAGAGCTCGAGCAGATGCTCGATCGAGAACAACGCGATACACACGCTCGCGAAGATCGGGATGCAGTAGCGCACGCCTTCCGGCACGCCGATGATCGGAATGCGGTCGCCCATCGTGGTTTCCGCCATCTCGAAGCAACCGACGAAAACGGCCACCGCGAAAGCAATCAGGCAGAGGTGCTGAATCCCTTTCGCGATCACCTGGCCCTTCTCGGGCAATTTCTTGACGAGCGAGTCGAGTCCGATGTGACCGCCCTCGCGAACCTTCAATGCGGCGCCGAACATCGCGATCAGGATCACCAGCAACAATGCGATGGGCTCAACGTAATCGGGTGCGTCGCTAAACACGTAGCGCATCACCACGCTATAAATCACGAGCAGGCAAAGTGCGGCGAGGCCAACCGACGCCACGACCAGCAGCACGCGAAAAAGAAAATCATTTGGGCGTTTCAGGAAACTCATGATCCTGTCCTTGCTTACGTCCGACCTGTGCTTGAAATTCAGCCGTCCCGATGCGACGCGATCCGCGCGCGCGCGAAACCGCGCGGCGGAAGGTCTCGCGAGTTTCCTCGCGGACCATTCACGCCGCTGCTGCGACAAACGTTGCTATTGCTGATTGCGCCCGGGACGCGAGACTTACTTGATCGCCTGGATCTCGTCGACGATCTGCTTCATCTGCGGGGTCTTTTCGTACTTCGTCCACACAGGCTGCATCACCTTCACGAAAGCCGCACGGTCGATCTGCGAAGCCGCGACCACCGTTGCGCCGCCCTTCGTGACGGTCTTCTGCGCGTCGGCTTCACGCGCGGTCCACAGCTTCTGGTAGTACGGCACCGAGTCAGCCGCGGCCTTCTTGATGATCTGCTGCTCTTGCGGCGACAGCGTGTCCCACACCTTCTTCGAGAACACCAGCACTTCGGGGGTCATCGAATGCTGGGTTTCCGAGTAGACCTGAGCGACTTCGAAGTGCTTGGTTTCTTCGTACGACGGGATGTTGTTTTCGGCGCCGTCGACGAGGCCGGTCTTCAGGCCCGTATAGACTTCCGAGAACGGCATCGGCGTCGGCGTGCCGCCCATTGCCTTGATTTCGTCGACCATCAGGTCGGACGGCTGCACGCGAACCTTCAGGCCCTTCATGTCTGCCGGCGACTTGATCGCCTTCTTCGCGTACATCGAGCGTGCGCCGCTCTCGTAGAACGTCAGCGCGATCATGCCCTTCGCGGTGAACGCGTCGAGGATCTTCTGGCCTTCCGGACCGTACATGACCTTGCGGAAATGATCGACGTCGCGGAACAGGAACGGCAGCGACGGGATCATCGATTCCGGCACGATTTCGTTGAACGCAGCACCGTTCGCGCGCGTCATGTCGAGCGCACCGATACGAACCTGGTCGATCGTGTCGTTTTCCGAGCCGAGCGCGCTGTTGCCGAACACCTTCACGGAGTCCTTGCCGTCGGTCGCCTTGCTGATCTGCTCGCCCATGTACTTCACGGCCATGTTGGTCGGGAAGGTGTCGCCGTGCACATCGGCAACGCGGAACACGCGTGCTTCAGCCGACATCGTGCTGAACGCCAACGCCGCGGCTGCGACGATCATCGAAACATGGGAAGAGGCAAACTTCTTGTTCATCGTGACATTCCTTGAAAAATGGACCATCCCAGCGACAGCGGATGTGACATGGTTTTGACGCGTCTCCGGCTTCGCGCCCGCCGCCTTCGCACGTGCGGGCGCTGGCCGTACTGGCTGTGCAACTTCCCCGGCACAGTTGACCCAGCACTCCAATCGACAACTCGACTACTTATTTCAATCACGCCGGCCGGCTTCCGACATGCATGCAGCATCGACCAAGGCCGCACAACTGACCTGAAAACCTACCGAATTGCACTTGTCACACAAACACAGAAAGCCGTTTGTTTGGTCTTATATGTTGTACGACGACATACGAAGTCTATAAAAGGGGTTTTAACTTGTACAGACGGTATTTACCCGGATCAAGAAAAGCCCCGGCACCTATGACCGGCATCGCATGCCGCCAAGCCCCGCGCCGTCTGGCGCCGAATGAGAGCGAATTGGCATGGGTCTCCGGAATTGTTGTATTTTTGCCGAACAAGATGCGGGAACATGGTCTTCCCGTCAAATGTTGTATGACGAGTGACGAATAAAGGGCCACACGAATGACCCCGAAAATGAAAACGCCGGGAAAAAACTTCGTCCCGGCGCATGTCTCATGTAAGCAAGATTACAGTTGGCCCGCGAATTCGGGCTCAGGCAGCCCGCTCACGCCTGGCCGCAGCGCGAACACATGGCCGTCGTGCTCGCTCGCGCCGTTGGCCGGGCGGATCGACGTGACGAACAGCGTATCGAGATCGCGGCCGCCGAACGCGCACATCGCAGGCTTGATGGCCGGCACCGGAATCTGCCGGTCGAGCTTGCCCTGCGGCGTGAAACGCAGCAGCAGACCGGCGTCGTTCGCGCAAATCCAGTAGCAGCCGTCGGCATCGACCGCCGCGCCGTCCGGACGGCCCGAATAGTGATGCAGATCGGCGAACACGCGGCGGTTGCGCGGCTCGCCGGTGTCGACGTCGTAGTCGAACGCCCAGATCAGCCGGCGCAGCGGATGCGAGTCCGACAGATACATCGTCGTGCCGTCCGGCGACCAGCCGAGGCCGTTCTGCGTGATCAGCGAATCGACGACCGGCGCCGACAGCACGCCCTTCTCATCGAAGCGGTACAGCGAGCCGCCCGGGATCGCCGCCGCCATGTCCATCACCATCGTGCCGGCCCAGAAGCGCCCTTGCCTATCGCAACGGCCGTCGTTGAAACGCATGCCGCCATGCGGGAATTCAGGCGCCGCGAGCTTGCGCAGCGACGCTGTCAGCGGCTCGCCGCCCGGCGCATTCGACGCGTCGGCGAGCGCGACCGCGAACAAGCCGGTCTCGCAGCCGGCGAGCACGGTGCCAGCGTGATCGAACGCGATACAGGCAACCTGCTCCGGCAGCAGCCATTCGGTGCGCTTGCCGGTTTCGAGCGAGCCGCGCACGATTTTCTTCGCCGGAATATCGACCCAGTACAACGCCTGCTCGGCCGCGCGCCAGACCGGGCTTTCACCGGTGGCCGCGGGCAACGGACCGGCCGCTTCGAAGCGTTCCACTTGCGGATTCGCGCTCATTATTTAGGCTCCCGCTTCGGCTCCATCGGACCGGCGAGCACGAACGGGCCGCCCTGGTACAGCTGGGTCGGGTCGTCGAAGCGCGTGTCGGGGGCGCTCGGCGGGAACAGGTGTTCGAACTGCGCCGAGCTGTCTTGCGGACGGTAGCCGAGGAACGCCGCGTTCGTGTTGTCGACCCACGCGGTGCGGTTGTTCGACACGCCGTAGACGATCGCGTGGCCGACGCGGTTCGTGAACAGCGAGCAGCGCACGAGCTCGATGAAGTCGCGGTAGCTCAGATACGTGACGAGCATGCGCGCGGTCTTCGGCTGCTCGAACGACGAGCCGATCCGCAGACACACGGTTTCGAGGCCGAAGCGGTCGAAGTAGTAGCGCGACAGCGATTCGCCGAAGCACTTCGACACGCCATACATGCCGTCCGGACGCAGCGGCGCGTCGGTGCCGAGCACCGACGTCACCGGATGGAAACCCACCGCGTGATTCGAGCTCGCGTAGACGATGCGCTTCACGCCGTGCTTTTGCGCCGACGAGTACACGTTGTACAGGCCGCGGATATTCGCTTCGAGGATGTCTTCGAACGGCGCTTCGACGGAAATGCCGCCGAGATGCACCACCGCGTCCACGCCTTCGAGCAGCGCGTGCACGGCCGCTGCATCGGCGAGATCGACGACGGCGGCTTCCTCGTGCCCGGCGACTTCGCCGAGCGGCGCGATATCGGATACGCGCACGATGTCGGCCCACTGCGCGAGCGCGGGACGCAGTTGCTTGCCGAGGTTGCCCGCGGCGCCAGTGAGCAGCAGACGGCGGAAGGGTTTCTTTGCCGCGGAGCGGTCAACGTTCAAATCGGTCATGTCTCTTTGCTGTTGTGATTGCGATCGGGTCTTCTGAACGGAAAAGCGAGCGCCGGTTGGACCGGCGCTCGCCTGAGATTGGATGGTGCGGGTTGCCTGATCAGGTCACCGGCGCCGGGTTGAAGAGGGTCAACGCATTGTGCAGCCCGAGCTTCTCCGCGCAGGTTTCCTTGCGGCCGCTCGCGACATCGAGCATCAGGCGGAACAGTTCCCAGCCCACCTCCTCGATGCTGGACTGGCCGGTCGCGATCGTGCCGGCGTTGATGTCCATCAGATCATGCCAGCGACGCGCGAGGTCCGAACGCGTCGCCACCTTGATGACCGGCACTTCGGCGAGGCTGTACGGCGTGCCGCGGCCGGTCGTGAACACGTGCAGCGTGATGCCCGAGGCTACCTGCAGCGTGCCGCAGATGAAGTCGCTAGCCGGCGTCGCCGCGTAGATCAGGCCCTTCTGATTGACCTTCTCACCGGGCGACAGCACGCCGGAGATCGCCGAGTTGCCCGACTTGATGATCGAGCCCATCGCCTTTTCAACGATGTTCGACAGGCCGCCCTTCTTGTTGCCGGGCGTCGTGTTCGCACTGCGGTCCGCGCCGCCGCGCTTCAGGTAATCGTCGTACCACTGCATCTCGCGGATGATCGCCGCCGCGACGTCCGCGTTGGCCGCGCGCGCGGTCAGCTGATCGACGCCGTCGCGCACTTCGGTGACTTCCGAGAACATCACGGTCGCCCCGGCGCGCACCAGCAGGTCGGTCGCGAAGCCGACGGCCGGGTTCGCGGTCAGGCCCGAGAACGCGTCGCTGCCGCCGCACTGCACGCCCACCACCAGATCCGACGCCGGACAGGTTTCGCGACGACGGTTGTTCAGGCGCTTCAGATGCCCTTCGGCCATCCTCATGATCGACGTGATCATCGACTGGAAGCCGACGTGCGATTCGTCCTGCAGCACCACGACGTCGCCGTTCTGGTCCAGCGCGACATCGCCGATGTCGGCGACGTCGTCGACCACCGCTGCCGCGGCGATCGGGATCGTACCCGGCGGCATCAGACGCTCGGGCTGCAGCTTCTCGCAGCCGAGGCTCACCATCATCACTTCGCCGCCGAAGTTCGGGTTCAGCGCGATGTTGCGCACGGTGCGGATCGGCACCATCGCGTCGGGCGCGTCGATCGCGACGCCGCAGCCGTAGGTGTGACCGAGGCTCACGACATCGTCGACATTCGGATATTTCGGCAGCAGCTCGGCCTTGATGCGCGTGACCGCGTGTTGCACGACGTCGGCGACGCACTGCACGGTGGTCGTGATCGCGAGGATGTTGCGCGTGCCCACCGAGCCGTCCGAGTTACGGTAGCCCTCGAACGTGTAGCCTTCGAGCGGCGGCATGTCCGGCGCCCTGGTCGTGGCGATCGGCAGGTCTTCGAGTCCGGGCGGGCTCGGCATGCGGATCACGTGCTCGTTGATCCAGCTGCCCTTCGGCAGCGGTTTCAGCGCATAACCGATCACGACGTTGTAGCGGATGACCTCGTCGCCTTCGGCGAGATCGGCCAGCGCGACCTTGTGGCCCTGCGGCACACGCTCGCGCAGCCTGAGCCCATCGGCAAATACCGCACCCTCGCCCAAACCGCCGTCGTTGACGACGATCGCGACATTGTCATTGGGATGAACGCGGATGTAGAGCGGAGTTTGTTCCATTGATCAATCCTTGAGGCGTGATAGGCCTGCTTCGCCAGCGATCATACGTCATCCTACAACATTAGAGTTTGCTCGGATGTTCCGTATTTACCCTATAGATCGCATTATGCCGTGAAAACCCCGTTGAGTTATGGGATTCCTTGTTGTACGATGACGTATAAGAAATCTGTTTTCCAAGTTTTCTACCAGTACGACGTCTGTCGTACTAGTTGGATCCTACTAACGACCCCATCCGACGCCTGGATATCTAGATCATGACGACACCGCAGGAACTCAAGCAGATCGTTTCGGAAGGCCTCCTGTCCTTCCCCGTCACCGACTTCGACGCTAACGGCGACTTCCGCGCCAACACTTACGCAGAGCGCCTCGAATGGCTCGCTCCGTATGGCGCTTCGGCGCTGTTCGTCGCCGGCGGCACGGGCGAATTCTTCTCGCTGACGCAAGACGACTACACGCAAGTCGTCAAGACCGCGGTCGAAGTCTGCAAGGGCAAGGTACCGATCCTCGCCGGCGCAGGCGGCCCGACCCGCGTGGCGATCGCCTACGCGAAGGAAGCGCAGCGCCTCGGCGCGCACGGCATCCTGCTGATGCCGCACTACCTGACCGAAGCAAGCCAGGACGGTATCGCCGCGCACGCCGAAGAGGTCTGCAAGGCCGTTCCGGGCATGGGCGTGATCATTTACAACCGCGCGAACTCGAAGCTCAACGCCGACATGCTCGAGCGTCTGGCCGACCGTTGCCCGAACCTGATCGGCTTCAAGGACGGCGTGGGCGAGATCGAAAACATGGTGACGATCCGCCGCCGCCTCGGCGAGCGCTTCTCGTACCTCGGCGGCCTGCCGACTGCGGAAGTCTACGCTGCCGCGTACAAGGCGCTGGGCGTGCCGGTGTACTCGTCGGCGGTGTTCAACTTCATCCCGAAGACCGCGATGGAGTTCTACCGCGCGATCGCCGCTGACGACCACGCAACGACCGGCAAGCTGATCGACGAATTCTTCCTGCCGTACCTGAAGATCCGCAACCGCCGCGCAGGCTATGCGGTAAGCATCGTCAAGGCTGGCGCGAAGCTGGTCGGCCACGACGCAGGTCCGGTGCGCGCACCGCTGACCGACCTGACGCCGGAAGAACTGGAACAGCTCGACGCGCTGATCAAGAAGCTCGGACCGCAGTAACGCACCGGCGTCGGGCTTCGAGCGAAGAAGCTCGCGAGCCTCATCGACGAGGGCTGCATAGACGGCCCCGTTGCGAACGCCCGGCACGGCAACGTTGCCGGGCGTTCGTGCATTTGCGCGACAGGCAGGTGGTCTGCGGACCGCCCGGCCTGGAGACCATACCTCGCCCAACAATACAGGAGATGACCCATGGACTTGAGCCGCACGGCCAGTTCGACCGACGCCGCCTCTAGCGCGGCACGCACCAAGGTCCGCTACGGGATTCTGGCGCTGATCTTCGTGATCACCACCCTCAACTATGCCGACCGCGCGACGCTGTCCGTCACCGGTTCCGCGATGCGCACCGCGTTCAGCCTCGACGCGATCCGCATGGGCTATATCTTTTCCGCATTCAGCTGGGCCTACGTGCTGTCGCAACTGCCGGCCGGCTGGCTGCTCGACCGTTTCGGCGCTCGCCGCGTGTACGCGGCGAGCATCTTCTCGTGGTCGCTGTTCACGCTGCTGCAAAGCTCGGTCGGCCTGCTCGGCAGCGCCGGTGCGGCGATCACCGCGCTGTTCGTGCTGCGCTTCGTGATGGGCGCGGCGGAGTCGCCGGCGTTTCCGGCGAACGCAAAGGTCGTTGCGAGCTGGTTCCCGACCAACGAGCGCGGCACCGCGTCGGCGATCTTCAACTCCGCGCAATACTTCGCCGCAGTCGTGTTCACGCCGCTGATGGCGTGGCTCACGCATGCGTTCGGCTGGGAGACGGTCTACGTCGTGATGGGCGTGGTCGGGCTGCTGGTCGCGCTGACGTGGCTGAAGGTCATGAAGAATCCCGCCGATCACCCGGGCGTGTCGCGCGCCGAGCTCGAGTACATCGAGCAAGGCGGCGGCCTCGTCAGCGGTGCGCGCAAGACGCGCCCGGACGACGCCTCGAAGACCGGCGGCTGGACGCTCGTGCGTCAGTTGCTCGGTAACCGCATGCTGCTCGGCGTCTATCTCGCGCAGTACTGCATCAACGTGCTGACCTACTTCTTCCTGACGTGGTTTCCGATCTACCTCGTGCAGGCGCGCGGCATGACGATCCTGAAGGCGGGCCTCGTGGCCTCGCTGCCGGCGATCTGCGGCTTTCTCGGCGGCGTGCTCGGCGGCGTGCTGTCGGACGGGTTGATCCGCCGCGGCTGGTCGCTGACCGTCGCGCGCAAGGTGCCGATCGTCGGCGGCATGCTGCTGTCGACCTGCATCATCGGCTGCAACTACGTGTCGACCGACTGGATCGTCGTCGCGCTGATGTCGCTCGCGTTCTTCGGCAAGGGCATCGGCGCGCTCGGCTGGGCCGTCGTCGCCGATACGGCGCCGAAGGAAGCGCTCGGTCTGTCCGGCGCGATCTTCAATATGTTCGGCAACATCGCCGGCATCGTGACGCCGATCGTGATCGGTTATCTGGTCGCGCGCTCGGGCTCGTTCAATGGCGCGCTGGTGTTCGTCGGCGCGAACGCCCTGATGACGGTGATCAGCTATCTGGTGATCGTCAAGGACATCCGGCGAGTCGAGTTGCGTTCGGCGTGAGGCCGTTATAGGCTCAGTTATCGTTCCGGTTATCGTACTTCCGGCCGGCGGACGCCCGGCGCCTCGCGCGAGCCATGCGCACCGAGGCGCCAAACTTCAGGCCTCCGCCGGTATACGTGACAATCGCGCCGAATTCGCTCCGGCGCTTATATAATCAGTCGTCAGACGACGATATAATAAAAATGCAGGATTCCCCGCGATTTTTCAAACAAGGAGCGTTTTCGATGGCTACACCACTAGCATCCGCGGCACCGCCACGACGCGCTCGCAATCTTGCCGAGTTCGTCGTCAATTACGTCACCGAGCAGATCGCGGCCAACGTGCTGAAGCCGGGCGACAAACTCCCGACCGAATCGCAGCTGATGAACACGCTCAGCGTGAGCCGCACGGTGATCCGCGAGGCGATCTCCCGCCTGCAGGCAGGCAAAATCATCGAGACGCGGCACGGTATCGGCAGCTTCGTGCTTGAACCGCAACGCGAAAAGCTCGGCATCGACATGGTGCCCGCCACCACGCTGCGCGACGTGCTGTCCATTCTGGAACTGCGCATCAGCCTCGAAACCGAATGCGCCGGTCTTGCCGCGCAACGCGCGAAGACGGACGACCTCGCTCACATGCGTACCGCACTCGACGCGATCGAGGCCACGCGTCACAACGGACTCGACAGCGTGGAGGCCGACCTGCAGTTCCACATCTCGGTCGCGCGTGCAACCGGCAACCGCTATTTCGTCGACATCCTGTCGCAGATGGGCAGCGCACTGATTCCGCGCAACCGGCTCGATTCGGCGGGCATCGCGCGTGCCGATCCGGATGCGTATCTGTCGCTCGTGAACCTCGAGCATGAAAGCATCCTCGAGGCAATCAGCCGGCACGAC
Source organism: Paraburkholderia sp. BR13444 (assembly GCF_040948755.1). Taxonomy (NCBI): domain Bacteria; kingdom Pseudomonadati; phylum Pseudomonadota; class Betaproteobacteria; order Burkholderiales; family Burkholderiaceae; genus Paraburkholderia; species Paraburkholderia sp. BR13444. The sequence continues at coordinate 180,817 of NZ_JBFPKM010000011.1, forward strand.
GCCGAAGGCGCGCGGGCGGCGATGCGCATGCATCTGTCGAATAGCCGCGAGCGGCTGCGTCGCGCGAACGAAGCGAGCGACGCGAACAGCTGATTTTCACGAAGCACGCGGGCGAAAGAAAATGGCCGGGAAAATTCCCGGCCATTTTTTTTGTGATTGCAACTGCCCTTCCCTTCGATGCGCGCCCATGGCCATATTGGCACCAGGCGCGCATCCGTTCAGGACGGCGTCACATGATTAACCGCGCGTGAGTTCGCCATCGCGACGACGCCACAGTTCCAGCGGGTTGCCGTCGGCCAGCGTTTGTGGCAGCAGCTCGGCCGGGAAGTCCTGGTAGCAGACCGGGCGCAGGAAGCGGTCGATCGACGTGGTGCCGACCGAGGTCGCGCGGCTGTCCGACGTTGCCGGGAACGGGCCGCCGTGGACCATCGCGTGACACACTTCGACGCCAGTCGGGAAACCGTTGACCAGAATGCGGCCGGCCTTGCGCTCGAGAATCGGCACCAGCTTCTTCGCAGCCGCCACGTCGGCGCTGTCCATCTGCAGCGTCGCGGTTAGTTGGCCGGCGAAGTGCTCGGCGACCTTCAGCATTTCCTGCTCGTCCTTGCAGCGGATGATCGTAGACACCGGGCCGAACACTTCGTCTTCGAGCGCCGGGTTCGCGAGGAACGTCTGCGCGTCGGTCACGAACAGCGCCGCGCAAGCCTGGGTCGGGCCGGTAGCGGCGACGCCGCGTGCCACGACTTCGACACCCCTGGTTGCAGCCAACTTGCCTTCGCCGTCTTGATACGCGGCGTGGATGCCCGAAGTCAGCATGGTCTGCGCCGGCTTGGCGGCGAGCGCTTCCGATGCCGTCGCGACGAAGCCCTTCAGCGCGTCGCTGTCGATCGCGATCGCGAGACCCGGGTTCGTGCAGAACTGGCCCGCGCCGAGCACGAGCGAGTCGACGAAACCGCGCGCGATGCTGTCGCCGCGTGCCGTCAGAGCGTTCGGCAGCAAAAACACCGGGTTGATGCTGCTCATTTCGGCGTAGACGGGGATCGGCTCCGGACGTGCCGCCGCGACGCGCATCAGCGACGTGCCGCCCGCGCGCGAACCGGTGAAGCCGACCGCCTTGATGGCCGGATGCGCAACCAGCGCCTCGCCGACCGAGTTACCCGCGCCGACGATCATCGAGAACACGCCTTCGGGCAGATCCATTTCCTGCGCGACGCGCTGGATCACACGACCGACCAGCTCCGAGGTGCCGAGGTGCGCGCGGTGCGCCTTCACGACGACCGGGCAGCCGGCAGCGAGCGCCGCGGCGGTGTCGCCACCCGCCACCGAGAACGCGAGCGGGAAGTTGCTCGCGCCGAACACGGCGACCGGGCCGAGCGCGATCTTCTGCATGCGCAGATCCGAGCGCGGCAACGGCTTGCGTTCCGGCAGCGGCGAATCGAGCGTGGCGTTGAGCCACTGGCCCGCACGCACGGTTTGCGCGAACAGCTTCAGCTGGCCGGTGGTGCGGCCGCGTTCGCCTTCCAGACGCGCCTTGGGCAGGCCCGATTCAGCCATCGCGCGTTCGATCAGCTCGTCGCCGAGCGCGGTGATGCCGTCCGCGATACGATCCAGAAACTCGGCGCGCACTGCGAGCGGTAGTTGACGGTAGGCGTCGAACGCCTGTTGCGCGAGCGCGCAGGCCTGCTCGACGTTCTCGACGGTGCCGCTGCCGAACACCGGCTCCGCAATCTCGGAACCCGTGGCAGGATTGAACGCGCGCAGCGGTTTTTCTTCGCCGCGCACTGCTTTGCGACCGATCAGCATTTCACCGGTAATGGGCATTTTGGCTTTCCTTGAATGAAGGCTTCAGATATAGGTCATCCTACAACATTGCGGGGGCTCCACGCAACCCGAAACGCTTGTCGGACAGGCTCATTCGGGTTTACACGACCGTTACAACCAGGGAGCTCAGTGCTAATCTGCCACAGTCATACGACGACTTATAACCTCGCATTTGGCGTGGTTTATTGCGGTCGTCGAAGCCTTGTTCCCGATCCATCGTAGTTCGAGGAGACACCGCATGGCCGCCGTCACGCCTTACGAATCCTTGCCCAACCGCTTCCGGCGCGCGGTACGCGAGGGAAAAACCCAGATCGGCTGTTGGGCATCGCTTGCCAGCCCGATCGCCACTGAACTGCTGGGCACGGTCGGCTTCGACTGGATGCTGCTGGACGCCGAACACGCGCCCAACGACGTGCTCACGCTGATCCCCCAGTTGATGGCGCTCAAGGACAGCGGCAGCGCGCCGGTCGTCCGACCACCGGCTAACGACAGCGTCGTGATCAAACGATTCCTCGACAGCGGCTTCTCGAACTTTCTCGTGCCGTTCGTCGACAGTGCTGACGACGCGGCCCGCGCGGTCGCGGCAACGCGCTATCCGCCGCAGGGCATCCGCGGCGTGTCGGTCGGCCATCGCGGCAACCGCTATGGCACCGTGCCCGACTACTTTGCGCTCGCCAACGACAATATCTGCGTGATCCCGCAGATCGAAAGCCGCAAGGCAGTCGAGGCGATCGACAGCATTCTCGCGGTGGACGGCATCGACGCGGTCTTCATCGGTCCGTCCGACCTCGCGGCATCGTATGGCCACCTCGGCAACGCGAGCCATCCGGACGTGCAGCAGGCGATCGCGCATGTGTTCGAGCGCGCGCGGGCGGCAGGCAAGTCGAGCGGCATTCTCGCGCCGGTGCAGGCCGACGCGGAACGTTACCTGTCGATGGGCGCGCGCGTCGTCGCCGTCTGCGCGGATCTCGGGCTGCTCAAGGGCGCCGCTCAAGCGGCGCAGAAACACTTCATGCAGAAACCGGCGGGCGAAGCTTGAACGCGGCCGCCACGATATCTTCGGAGCATTCCATGAAAAAAGCAGGCTTTATCGGACTCGGCATCATGGGCAAGCCCATGGCCGCCAACCTTCTGAAAAACGGCGTGTCGCTGGCAGCGTTCACGCGTAGCGGCGTGCCCGCGGAACTGACGCAGGCCGGCGCCGTCGCATGCGACAACCCCGCCGCGGTCGCAGCCAACGCGGACGTGATCTTCGTCATGGTGCCGGACACGCCGGACGTCGAACGCGTGCTGTTCGGCGAGAACGGCCTCGCGAGCGCGCTGCGCGCCGGCCAGACCGTCGTCGACATGAGCTCGATCTCGCCGATGGCGACCCGCGAGTTCGCGGCGCGCGTGCGCGAAACCGGCGCCGACTATCTTGACGCGCCGGTCTCGGGCGGCGAAGTCGGCGCGAAAGCCGGCTCGCTGACCATCATGGTCGGCGGCGATCAGGCCACGTTCGACAGCGTGAAGCCCATGTTCGACATGATGGGAAAGAACGTGACGCTGATCGGCGCGGTCGGCGCGGGCCAGGTGTGCAAGGTCGCCAACCAGGTGATCGTCGCGGCGACCATCGAAGCGGTCGGCGAAGCGCTGCTGCTCGCGTCGAAGGCGGGTGTCGATCCGGCGCGCGTGCGTGAGGCGCTGATGGGCGGCTTTGCGTCGTCGCGCATTCTCGAAGTGCACGGCGAGCGCATGACCAGGCGCACGTTCGATCCGGGCTTCCGCATCGAGCTGCACCAGAAGGATCTGAACCTCGCGCTGTCGACCGCGCAGGCGCTCGGCGTGTCGCTGCCCAACACCGCCACCTGCCAGGCGCTGTTCAACGCGTGCGTCGCGCACGGCGGCAAGGCGTGGGACCACTCGGCGATGGTGCGCGCGCTCGAAGTGCTCGCGAATCACGAGATTGGGCAGAAGACTGCGTGATTTGATGTAGGTTCGAAATCGTTGCAATCGGGTTGTCCGTCGGTGTTCATGTGACCGATGGACGGCTCGATTGCATTTTGCATTTCTGGGCTTCGTGCGGAGTTCGCGCGTGGCGCCCTTTCCCTCTTCCGGGCCGTAGAGTTTTTCACCGCATGACGCGACGCGTTTGTATCGTGTTTCGCGATGGCGACTCGCTGCCCCGTGTCTCCTCGGATTGCCGTCGGCTCCCGTGCGTTGGTCCGCCTCGTTAGCGCATGACCACGAGCGATATGCGGTCAGAAACTCGCAGCGCATCGGACCAATAGGACACAAGAATCATCCATCGCCCATTTCTGTCCCTGTAGTCGACTGCTATCTTGGCGGGGTTCTTGTGCAGAGACAACGATGACCTCAACACAACCAGAGCCCCTTGACGAAGCCCTAGCGGCGCTACAGGGAACTGCCAGCCAATTTGCCGCCGCATGCATCAGAGATGAACGTGTTCGAGCGCAGTATCTGCGTGATATTCAAGCCATGAGTGGCGATTTCCAGCGACGGGTCAGAAGCGGGCGCCTCAGTGTTGCCGAGGCGGCAGAACAAGCACACGCAATGCGTCAGCAAATCCTCGAATTGACTCGTATGCGTACGAGTCCGACGATCAGGGCCTATGTGACGACCCTCAAGAGGACCAGCCCCTCTCTGGCCAGTTTGGCCGAGAAGAACGCGCAGGCACTCTTCAAACGTTCCGTTTCAGCTTTGTCCGAGACCGAACAATCTGCCGTCTGGCTGCGCATCGTCCAAAGTGCCGGCACCGACCGGACGTCGGCCAGTACGCTCGCCCGAAAGCTTGGCACGGTAGGTCGCCGCCTCCTTCTGGTCTCGGTCGCCGTCGGCGTCTATGAAGTCTACAAAGCGGAGAATAAGCCGCGGGAGATCGCCCGCCAGGGCACAATAGCAGCAGCCGGTGCATGGGGTGGATGGGCCGTCGGTACCGGTGCGGTTGCCACCGGCGTGTGTACAGCAACGGCACCTGTCTGCGTAGGCGCGGTGGCGCTCATCGGGGGCATACTTTTCGCCTTCGGCAGTGACGTCGTATTCGGTACCGTCTACCAGACGACGGCGCGCCGATAAGGTGGCAGTCACTCAAGCTCAATCGCAATGCGATGCTCAACAACGTTCGCTGCAGACCGCCATGTTAAAGCCTGATGAAATCGAACGCCGCCTTCCGGTGTGGGTAGCGCTCTCTGAACTCTTCCTTGACACGGAATTCGACGAGATCGCCTGCCGGTACGTCGCGGAAAGACTGCGATGTTCAGGGTTCGGGCTGCAGGAGTTGGGAGACATCCTGCGCGACGAGGTGGCGCCGGCGTTTTTGCCCAATCTCGTCGTGGCTGGCGAATGGAGCGGGTGGAGTCCTGAGGCGGTGCGAGACATCGTCCTAGGTCACCTTGAGAAGCAATCCAACGGTGCGCGTCTGCCGGTCATCTTGCGACGCAAGTGGCGACAACGGACGATGGAGCCCGTCGCCAGGGATTGGGAAAAGGTCAAAGCAACGCTGATCTCGAGCGTCGCGGGTTGACCCGAAATTGTGGAACTACAGGACCGCCTCATACTTGAGGAACTAAAGAGGCTCCTCAGCGAGGAGTTTGTCGCGATGCTCGCGCTGCAATGCCTGCATCCGGCCAACCGCATCAAAATCGGCACAAAAAAACGGCACCCACTGATGGGTGCCGCTTCTTTCGCCGGATCGGCCCACTAGAGCCGACCGCACTTCGCCTTACTTCGCCGCCACCGCATCGGACGATACCCACTGCGGCTCGGGCATCTTCTCCGAACTCCTGGCCATCAGACACACCACGACCGCAGCAATCAGATCAAACACGGCCAGCACGACGAACAGCGGGCTATAGCCGATCTGCGTGACGAGCACACCGAACAGCGCGGTGAACGCGGCAGCGCCCAGATACCCCGCCATGCCGCCCATGCCGGTCGCGGTCGCAACTTCGTGCTTGCCGAACATATCCGACGTGATCGCGTACAGTGCGCCCGACAGCGTCTGGTGCGCAAAGCCACCGACGCACAGCAGCGCCACCGCCATGTACGGGCTCTCGACGAGACCGACGCACGCCGGCCCGATCATGAACAGCGCACCGACCCTTGCGCGACGTGAACAGCGACACTTTTGCGTACTTGTGAAACAGCGGGCTCAGATAACCGCCGAGCACGCAGCCGATATCGGCGGCGAGGAACGGCATCCACGCGAACATCGCGACTTCCTTCAGGTTCATGTGACGCTCGGTCATCATGTACAGCGGAATCCACGCGTTGAACGTTTGCCAGGCCGGCTCGGACAGAATCCGAGGAATACCGATCGCCCAGAAATCGCGGCTCACCAGCATCGCGCGCCAGTTACGCTTCGGCGTGTTGATGTCATCGTGATGCTTCGCTTCCTGGCCGCTCAGAATGTAGTCGCGCTCGGCGTTGCCCAGCAGTTTCTGGTTGCGCGGATGCTTGTAGACGATGATCCACAGCAAGCTCCACACGATGCCCGCGACGCCGACGATCACGAACGCGAGTTCGCAGCGGCCGTGAAACAGCGCCCACACGACGAGCGGCGGCGCGAGCAGCGCGCCGATCGACGAGCCGATATTGAACCAGCCGATCGCAACCGAACGCTCCTTCGCCGGGAACCACTCGCTCGTCGCCTTCACGCCAGCCGGGATACCCGCCGATTCGGCGAGGCCGAGGAGACCGCGGAACACCGCGAGGCTACGCCAGCCCGTCGCCCATGCCGCCGCCGCGCAAGCCACCGACCACGCCAGCGCGAACACCGCGAAGCCGATCTTGGTGCCGATCGTGTCGAGCACGAAACCGGCGACCGGCTGCATGAACGCATAGCAGAGCTGCCACGCCACGACCACGTGCGCGTACTGCTCGGTCGTGATGTCGAGCTCTTTCATCATCGTCGGAGCCGCGACCGACAACGTGTTGCGCGCCAGGTAATCGATGATCAGGCCGGCCGCGACCAGCGCGACCATCCACAAGCGAATACCTTGATCTTCACCACTCCATCTCCTCGTGATGCACTGCCCGTTGAACTGCCCGGGACTTAGTCCTTGCGCGAATAGTCGATGCCGACGAAGCCGCCGCCCTGGAAGCGCTGGCCCAGTTCATCGAGCGGATTCGGGCGCGACAGGATGTCTTCGGCGTAGTCTTCGGCGTTCTGCTTCGGCTCGTAGCCGAGACGCGCGGCGCCGACGCTGTTGTCCCACCAGCTGCGCGTGTTGGCCGACACGCCCCAGATGGTCATGAAGCCGACCTCTTCCGCTTCGATGCAGCGATCGAGAAAATGCATCAGGTCCTTGTGGCCGAACCAGGTGCTCAGGTGACGCTGCTCGGTCGGACGCTCGAGGCAGCTGCCGATGCGCACGCACACGCTTTCGATGCCGTGCTTATCCCAGTACATGCGCGCGAGCGCTTCGCCCCACACCTTCGACAGACCATAGAAGCCGTCCGGGCGCAGTTCGCAGTCGAGGCTCAGATGCTCGGTGACCGGATACATGCCGATCGCGTGGTTCGAGCTCGCGAACACGATGCGCTTCACGCCGTTGCGGCGCGCGCCTTCGTAGACTTCGACGAGGCCGCGCAGGTTGTTCTCGATGATCTCGGGCAGCGGACGCTCGACGCTCGTGCCGGCAAAATGGATCAGCACGTCCACGCCGTTCAGCAGACGGTCGACGACCGCCGGATCGCGCAGGTCGCCGTTCATCACGTCTTCGCCTTCGACGAGCGGCGTCAGCACTTTCGAGCCAGCGGCCGAGCGCAGGGGCACGCCCCGAGCGACGAATTCAGCACGTACCACGGAGCCGAGCTGGCCGCCGGCGCCACTCAGGGCAATCTTCTTCATAGGGTTCCTTTAACTGCGCCGCGCGCGAGGTCTACAGAGAACAGACAGAGGTTTGAGCGGCCCGCGGATCGCGCTGTGCGCGTCGCATAACACACCCGAGTTGTACGATAACGTACTATTAACGATGGACCAGCGGATTTCAACTCCGCATTTACCCTTAAATTGCATAGGGACAGTTTCGTAGCCTCTTAAAAAACAAAGACATGCGAGCGTCGCGTTCATGTGACATCGTATAACTCAGCTGCTTTTTTGTTCGAGAAGTGGATTCGCCTGACGCCAGCGGTCGCCTGGCACTCGGCGCGGGCGGCGTCCATGCGCCGCCCGCGCGGTCAAAAAATCACCTCATTGCGCGTTTCTGACCGCTCAAGCGCCGATGAATTCGAGCAGGTCGGCATTGACCTTGTCGGCCTCCACGGTGCACATGCCGTGCTGGCCGCCCGCATAGACCTTCAGCGTCGCGTTCTTGACGATCTCCGCGGTGCGTCGGCCAGCGGCGTCGATCGGCACGATCTGGTCGTCGTCGCCGTGCAGCACCAGGGTCGGCACGTCGATCTTCTTCAGATCCTCGGTGTAGTCGACTTCGGAGAACTGCTTGATGCAGTCGTACAGCCCCTTGATCGAGCCGGCCATGCCCTGGCGCCAGAACGAATCGATCACGCCCTGCGACACCTTCGCGCCCTCGCGGTTGTAGCCATAGAACGGCACGGCCAGATCCTTGAAGAACTGCGAGCGATCGTCGAGGACGCCCTTGCGAATGCCGTCGAAAACGTCGATCGGCAGGCCGAGCGGGTTATCGGCGGTCTTCAGCATCAGCGGCGGCACCGCACCGATCAGCACGGCCTTCGCGACACGCCCCGTGCCATGCCGGCCGATGTAATGCGCGACTTCGCCGCCGCCCGTCGAATGGCCGACCAGCGTCGCGTCCTGCAAGTCGAGATGTTCGATCAGTGCGGCGAGGTCATCGGCGTAGGTGTCCATCTCGTTGCCGTCCCACGGCTGCTCCGAGCGGCCGTGGCCGCGCCGGTCATGCGCGATCACGCGAAAGCCCTTGCTGCCGAGAAACAGCATCTGCGCGTCCCACGCATCGGCCGTCAGCGGCCAGCCGTGCGAAAACACGACCGGGCGACCCTTGCCCCAGTCCTTGTAGAAAATCGAAGTACCGTCTTTCGTCCTGATCGTGCTCATCTGCTGACTCCTTTTCGATGAAGTCTGCCGTCGCCGGCAGGTGGATGAAGCGGAAGCTGCTCACGAAGCATGCGCGCGACGCATGACGGAACGCCGTGCGAATACGGCAATGAATAACGGGGCTACGGAAACGGCCGAATCGTAGAGGTAAAAAAATCGCCTGACTAGCGCGCGAGCCGACGAAGTCGGTTTGGATGGATCGATTGTCGGCTGACGACGGGCACCGCTTTCTACCTTGTCGCGCAAGGCCGAGCAACAAGCATTGCTGCAGCGCGGTCGATTGACGCAGCACCCGCAACGACGCACATGCGGCCATGCATCGGCCGCTAAAGGAAACGTGAGACTCATCAATGGCTTGCCTCATCGATTAGCGTATTTCGCATAAAACAAGGCGGTTTTTTGACGCACAGCGCATTGCAACACATTTTGTTTCGATCCCCTACTCTTGCGCCATCTGCCCCGCGCAGTGCGCACCGATATCGGTCGATGCGCGTAATTCCGCTCACGCGGCCATCACGCACAACAGGATCATGAACTCGGCACTATCGGCATTCGATCTCGCGCGCATTCAATTCGCGTTCACGGTTTCTTTTCACATCGTTTTCCCCGCGCTCAGCATCGGTCTCGCCAGCTTCATTGCGGTCCTCGAATGGCGTTGGCTGAAAACCGGCAAGGCCTACTACAAAGATCTTTGTCTGTTCTGGTCGAAGATCTTCGCAGTGGCCTTCGGCATGGGCGTCGTCTCCGGTGTGGTGATGGCCTATCAGTTCGGCACCAATTGGTCCGGCTTCTCGAGTTTCGCCGGGCCCATCACCGGTCCGCTGCTGATGTACGAGGTGATGACCGCATTCTTTCTCGAAGCGGGCTTCCTCGGCATCATGCTGTTCGGCTGGCAGCGCGTGAGTCCGCGCGCGCACTTCGGCGCGACGCTGATGGTCGCGATCGGCACGCTGATCTCGACCTTCTGGATTCTCGCGTCCAATAGCTGGATGCAGACGCCGCAGGGCTTCGAGGTCGTCGACGGCCATGTCGTGCCGCTCGACTGCTTCAAGATCATCTTCAATCCGTCGTTCCCGTACCGGCTCGCGCATATGGCGCTGGCGGCGTTCATCGCCGCGGGGCTGGTGGTCGCGGCGGTCGGCGCGTGGCATCTGCTGCGCGGCCGACGCGATCCCGCCGTCAAGAAGATGTTCTCGATGGCGCTGTGGCTGCTGCTGATTCTGACGCCGATCCAGGCATTCGTCGGCGATCAGCACGGACTGAACACGCGCGAATATCAGCCGGCGAAGATCGCGGCGATCGAAGGCATCTGGGACACCGAAAAAGGCGGCACCGCGCTGAACCTGTTCGGCATCCCCGACATGAAGGCCGAAACCACGCACTACGCGGTGTCGATCCCGCACCTCGGCAGCCTGATCCTCACGCATAGCTGGGACGGCGAAATCCGCGGGCTGAAGGAATTCCCGCCGCAGGACCGGCCGGATTCGGCCGTGGTGTTCTGGAGCTTCCGCATCATGGCCGGACTCGGCGTACTGATGATCGCGATGTCGATCGCGGCCTGGGTGCTGCATCGCCGTGGACGTCTGTTCGAAGCGAAGTGGTTCCAGCGGCTATGCGTCGCGATGGGGCCGAGCGGCTTCATCACGCTGCTGGCCGGCTGGGTCACCACCGAAGCGGGCCGTCAGCCGTGGGTCGTGTACGGCGTGATGCGCACGTCGCAGGCGGTGTCGCCGTTGACCACGCAGCAGGTCGGTCTGTCGCTGATGACGTTCGTGGCCGTCTACTTCCTCGTGTTCGGCACCGGCATCTACTACATGCTGAAGCTGATGCGCTCGGGTCCCGCGCTGCCCGGCGGCAAGTCGCATGATACGCCGCACGACACGCCGCAGCCGATGCCCGCGCAAACCGCGCGCCGCCCGCTGTCCGCCGCCGATCAGATGATCGACGTCGTCTAACCCACGCTACGAGAGAAAGAATATGGACGTAACCGTCGTTTGGGCCGCGATCATCGCGTTGGGCCTTTTCATGTACGTCGTGCTGGACGGCTTCGACCTCGGCATCGGCATCGTCTTTCCGTTCTTCCCCGACGAGAAAGAACGCGACCTGATGATGAACACGGTCGCGCCAGTATGGGACGGCAACGAAACCTGGCTCGTGCTCGGCGGCGCCGCGCTGTTCGCGGTGTTTCCGGTCGTCTACTCGACCGTGCTGTCAGCGCTCTATCTGCCGCTCGTGTTCATGCTGGTGTGCCTGATCTTTCGCGGGGTGTCGTTCGAGATTCGTGCGAAGTCGCGTCGCACGAGGCACCTGTGGGACCTCGCGTTCATCGGCGGCTCGGCGGGCGCGACGTTTTTCCAGGGCATCGTGCTCGGCGCTTTCCTGCAAGGTATTCCGGTCGTCGATGGCGCGTATGCCGGCGACGCGTTCGGCTGGCTCACGCCGTTCAGCCTGCTGACGGGCCTCGGGCTCGTCGCGACCTACGCGCTGCTCGGCTGCTGCTGGCTCGTCGCGAAGACCGAAGGCGACCTGCAGCGCCGGCTGCATCGCGTGGTCTGGCCGTTGACGCTGGTGCTGCTCGGCTTCATCGCGCTCGTGAGCCTGTGGACGCCGCTGATGGATGCGGGCATCGCGCAACGCTGGTTCCATGACGGGATCTTCTATCGTCTGCTGCCGGTGCCGTTCCTCGTCGCGATCTGCGCGTTCTTCATGCATCGCGCGGTGCGCGCGCGCCATCACAACACGCCGTTCGTGCTCGCGCTGGCGCTCGTGCTGCTCGGCTATCTCGGGTTGCTGGTGAGCCTGTGGCCGTACGCGATTCCGTCGAGCCTCACGCTATGGGAAGCCGCCGCGCCACGCACGAGCCAGACGTTCACGCTGGCCGGCGCGGCGGTGATCCTGCCGATCATCGTCGCCTATACGACGATGGGTTACTGGGTCTTTCGAGGTAAGGTGCGTCATGGCGACCAACATCACTACCACTGAAAAGCTGAGTGTCCGCGCATCGGCTCCCGCTGCCAATGCGGTAGCGCCCGGCCGCAAGCTGCCGGGCTGGCTCTGGTTCATCGCGCTCTGGTGCTTCGGCGTGGCCGCGGCGATGTCGCTCGGTTTCGCCTTCAAGCTTCTGATGAAAGCGACGCTGTTTGCGGTCAGATAACGGCGCGCGAACCCGTGCCGATCCGGTGGGCATAACTTGCCGGATCGCCCGCCAGCGCTTCAAAAAAAGCTGCGCACGGCTCGTCTACGTAGCAAGCCGGAACCTATGCGCGGGAGACCTGCCTTAACATCACGAAGCGCATCGAACGATGCCGGCAGCCGGCCATGCGCGTCGCAGCCCTGCTGAGCGGCGCGCGGCACGGCAAGGGAGCGGGACCCTGGCGAGTTGGAACGATGCCGGATGCGAATCGCAGCACGAGAGAACGGCAATCGGATCGGCTCGTCCGGGGTCCCTGAGATCGACCAAGAAGCGCGGAAGACCGGCCATGATGTGTGTCATGAGTACCGCAGTTATTTACGCTGCAAGTGCGCAGCCCGCAACGGCGGAATGTGCATCGGCGGCAGCCCTCAACGGACTGGCTCGACTCGCGGAGACATCATGAAGTTTCTTGTAGCCGACGACCATGAACTGATCCGGCAAGGCGTCAAAGGCATGCTGCGCGGCTTCGATCCGGACGCCCAGTTCGACGAAGCCGACAGCTGGGAAACCCTTGCGACCGCCGCGCGCCCCGACGCCAATCACGATCTGGCGATCGTCGATCTGCATATGCCGGGCATGAGCGGCGCGACGTCGCTCGAATCGCTGCTGAAGGCGAATCCGGCGCTGCCGGTCGTGGTGCTGTCCGCTGAAGAATCGCCCGACGAGATGCGCGCGGTGCTCGCGGCCGGCGCGCTCGGCTTCGTGCCGAAGCGCCAGCCCGCCAGCGTGATGCTGAAGGCAATCGAACTGGTGCTGTCCGGCGGCGCTTATGTGCCGATGGAAGCGCTGAGTCTGCTCGGCACGCGCGAGACGCAGGCGGCCGGCTGCGCGGGCGCAGAAGCCGATGCATCGGCAGCAGCGCCGCCCCCGAGCGCCGCCGCGCAGACCGAACCTCTCAGGCAGATGCCGTCGCTGCAGCCGCATCAGCAGCATTTGCTCGAGAATCTGTCACCACGTCAGCAGGACATCATGCGGCTCGTGCATCGCGGCTGGACCAACAAGATGATTGCGCGCGATCTCGGCGTCGCGGAGGGTACGGTGAAGGTGCATCTGTCGGTGATCTTCCGCGCGCTCGGCGTGCATAACCGCTCGACGGCGATCGCGGTAATCAATGGATGGCTTGAGGCGGGGAAAACGCTGTAGCGCTGCGCCGCAGCGCCAACCGTCGCTGATTCCCGTTGCTAAGGCTGCGTTTCGCTTTGCGCCCCGGAGCCCGCTTCTGTTTGCGGCGAGCCGCCCCCCGCGCGCGACTGCGCTGAACCGACCTGTGCCGCCCCGTCTCCCAACACTACTGGGCCCGCCAGCCGCCCCTTGTCGAGTTCCGCCTGCTGCCACAGCATTTCCAGCGTGCGCCGCAACCGCGCCGGCGTCACCGGCTTGTGCAGCACTGGAATTCCCTGCAATGCGAGCGCCGCCAGCTCCGCCGACGCCATATCGCCGGTGATCAGCAGCGTGACCACATTGCCGTGCCCCTCGCGCGCGAGCGCGCCGCGCATCGCGCTCAGCGCCTGCGCGCCGGTGCGACGATTGGCGAGCTGGTAGTCGCACAGCACCGCGTCGGGCACGAAGCCGTCCGCCAGCGCGGCGAGCGCACCGGCCTCGTCGCGCGCGCCGCGCACCTCGCAGCCCCAGCGCTCGAGCAGGCTCGCGAGGCCTTCGAGGATCGACGGCTCATCGTCGATGCACAGCACACGCCGCCCCAGCGAAGCCGGGCCGCCCGCAACCGAATCGTTCAGACTCGCGACAATGCCGCTCGCGTCGCCCGCCTGCACCGCAAAGCGAAACACCGAGCCGCGCCCCGGCGCTGAGCGCAGCTGCAACTCGCCGCCGAGCAGGCCGACGAGCCGCCTGACGGTCGGCAATCCGAGCCCATGCCCCTGACGCGCGTCGCGCTGCGGATTCTCGACCTGGTAAAACTCCTCGAAAATGCGCTGATGCTCCTCCGGCGCAATGCCGACGCCCGAATCGCGCACCTCGATATAGCCGCCCTTTTGTCGCCCCGCGCGCCGGAAGCCGAGCCAGATCGCGCCTTGCTCGGTATAACGCACCGCGTTCGACAGCAGATTGCTGAGCACGCGCTCGAGCAGCACGGGATCGTCATAGACGACCATCGAAGTCGGCGCGATGCGCAGCGCGAGCCCCTTCGCCGCGGCCTGCGGACGATACTGGCTGCCGACCCGCTCGAACAGCTCGGCGAGCCGGAAGTGCAACCGGATCACCTGGGTGGCCCCGCTTTCTAGCCGCGCGAGATCGAGCACCTGGTTGAACAGCTGATTGAGCGCCTCGACGTTATAGACGATGTGCCCGGCCGTCTTCGCGTGCTGCGCGGGCGTCGCCGCCGGGTCGTTCAGCGACGCCGCAAGCAGGCCGATCGCATGCAGCGGCTGGCGCAGATCGTGGCTCGCCGCCGCGAAAAAGCGCGTCTTCGCGAGACTCGCTTCCTCGGCGACGCGCTTTTGCGCGGCCAGCGATTCCGCGAGGTACTGCTGATCGACACGCGCCTGCACGACCTGGCGAAACAGCTTGCGATAGCTCATCGCGTAGACGTTGATCGCGCAGAAGAAAAACGCGAGCACGATCGCGAGAATTGTGCGATCGAACGTATGCGAGCCGAAATGCAGCACGATCGACGGCAGCAGCAGAAACGGGATCGACGTCGAAAAATTGAGGAGATCGAACCCATTCGACATGAACACGCCGGCCGCGAGCGTCACCAGCAGCACGGTATGCAATAGCGGCAGATCGGTTTGCGGACTCTGGAACGCGAACCACACCGCGAAGCCCGGTCCGCTGTACAGGAGCACGCCGCGCAGCGCGTGCAGATAGATCCAGTCGCGCGGCGACACCAGCTGCGGATAGCGACGATTGCAGATCCACAGCGCGAGGCCCGCGCAATTGGCGAGCGCATAAAAAACGAAGCACGCGATAAACAACGGCGGCGCCGGCACATGCGGCCAGTAGATCGCCACCAGCACCGCGATCGAAAACCAGTGCGAAAAGAACGCGATCGGGTCCTGCGCGTAGAGCACGCGAACGAGGTCTTCGTCGATGGCACGCTGGATCGGGTCGGCCCGCATCGGGCGGTCTCCTCTGTCGATCGGCGTTAGCGCTGTAGCGCCTGATCCGATCCCACGCAGCTTGATCGCGGGGGCATGGCAACTACGTTGAGACGAAGCACTGACCAGGCGGCGGTGCTTCGGGAAAGCCGCGGATCGAACCGGGCGACCAAACGCGCCGCCCGCGCGGTTCATTCTACGGCGAATGCGCACGCTTCAGACGAATCGTCAGCAATCCGTCAGAAGGTTTACCCGGCAGTTTACCCATCAGCTAACACTTCTTCCATATAGGCGAAGGCCTTGCCGCGAACCATACTGCATTCACGTTTTAGCGCGGCATCACAGGCAAATCCCCCCCGCTTCGCGGCCCACGCGCCGCGGCTCACCGCGCTCCCTGCCAACCGTGACGGAGGTTTCCATGGGCGCAGTCCCGAGCTACGAGTTCGCCCGCCAACTCGACGACGCGATCCTGCCCGACCTGTGGCGCAGACGCACCCGGCTCTCCGCGGACGAAATGGTGTCGATGGTCGAACTGGTCAAGCGCGCGTTGCGGACCTATCACCCGCTCGAATTGCAGGCGCTCGGCGAGGACAAGGAAGAACTGGTCGCGCAGTTCATCTACGCGAAGGTGTTGCGCCTCGCGCCCGGCCACACCGAAACGAACGCCTGCGCCGACAGCGCGCCGTCCAACAGCTACGCAGTGTGCGCGTATTTCCGCCGCTATCTGATCGACTGCCTGCGCAGCGCGTGCCATCAGCGCAACGTGTCGATGGAGACCGAGGGCGTCGCGCAGGAAATCGATCTGCACGCGCACGCGCTCGAAGACCCGGTGGAAAGCGTGCTGCTGCAATACGGCCTCGACGAACAGCAGGTGCGGCTCGCGGCGCGCGAGTTCATCGAAGGGCTCGACGAACCCGAGCGGATCGTGCTGGCCGGCAGCCTCGGCTGGTGCTCGGAAGGCAAAGGCGGGCTTTCGGCGGTGGCGGCGCAGCATCGAGTGCCCTCTTATCACTATCGCGCCGTCAAACTCGGCGTCACGATGAAAAAGACGGCCGGCGCCGCGGAATTTTCCAACACCAAGATCGGCCGCTGGCTCACCGACGCGCTCGGCATCGAGATCGACGTCGACAATCGCGCGGCGATTCTGGTTGCGCTGAATCTGCTCGCGGCGGAATCGAGCGATAGCGAATTCAATGAAGTGGCCGCGTAATAGTTCGGAGAACCAACAGGCAACATAAGAAGCGGAGTAAGAGCGCATGCCCGTATGGCCGGGTACACCGGGCAATGGCCGGCCGGTCATGCCGCCCTGAACGTCGCACGCTACGACTTCGGCGCGCCCCTTCATGGCGCGCATTTTTTGCATTCGCTTTTTTTGCAGCGATATTCCGCCTACGATAAAAAAGCTGCCGCAGCACGCCGTCTTTGTTCCGAAGCCGCGCTTCCTTTCCCCGCATCCGATTCCAGACGAGGTGGTCCTGATGAACCGCTTATCGAGCGCGCCGACGGCGCTGCAACGGCATTACGAGGTGGTGGTGATTGGTTCGGGCTACGGCGGCGCGATCGCCGCGAGCCGCATGGCGCGCGCGGGCCGTCGCGTATGCGTGCTCGAGCGCGGCCGCGAATTCATGGCCGGCGAGTATCCGCGCACGCCCGTACAGGGCGTCGAGAATATCCAGTACAACACGGCCGAGGCGCAGATCGGTTCGCCGCTCGCGTTGCTCGAAGTGCACGTGAACGAGGACGTCAACGCGGTGGTGGGCTGCGGGCTCGGCGGCACGTCGCTGATCAATGCGAACGTCGCGCTCGAGGCCGATCCGCGCCTGTGGGACGACCCGCGCTGGCCCGCCGCGCTGCGCGCCGACAAAGCCGGACGCGACGACGGCTATGCGCTCGCCCGGACAATGCTGTCGCCCTCGCCGGTCCCCGACGACTTCCCGCCGCTGCCGAAGCTGCAGGCGCTCGAAAAATCGGCGCAGGCGCTCGGCATGGCGGACCGCTTCAGCCGTCCTCCGATCACGGTCACGTTCGAGAACGGCCTGAACGCGGCGGGCGTCGAGCAGCAGCGCTGCGTCGGTTGCGGCGATTGCAACTCCGGTTGCAACTACGACGCGAAGAACTCGACCCACATGAACTATCTGCCCGACGCGGTCGCCCACGGCGCGCAGATTTTCACCGGCACGGCCGTGCATTCGGTGCTGCGCGATCCCGACACCCAGCAATGGAAGGTCAACTTCCAGCTCGTGAAGCTCGGCCGCGAAAGCTACGACGCTCCCGATCTGTTCGTGCTGGCCGATATCGTCATCGTCGCGGCGGGCACGATCGGCTCGACCGCGCTGCTGCTGCGCTCGCGCGCCGCCGGCTTGAGCACCTCGGAGATGCTCGGCC
Organism: Paraburkholderia sp. BR13444; assembly: GCF_040948755.1. Classification (NCBI taxonomy): domain Bacteria; kingdom Pseudomonadati; phylum Pseudomonadota; class Betaproteobacteria; order Burkholderiales; family Burkholderiaceae; genus Paraburkholderia; species Paraburkholderia sp. BR13444. The sequence goes on from NZ_JBFPKM010000011.1 coordinate 198,308, forward strand.
AGCACTTCACCGGCAACGGCGACGTGCTCGCCTTCGCGTACAACACGAGGGACCCGATCAACGGTGTCGGCTGGGGCGAGCACAAGCCAGGGCAGATTCCTCCGGTCGGGCCGACCATCACCGGCCTGATCGACAATCGCGCCGCCGAGAAAAACGTCAGGGATGGCTATGTGATCGAGGAAGGCTCGCTGGCCGGCCCGGTCGGCGAAGCGCTCGTCGGCATGCTCGGCGCGGTCGCGCCGCTCGAAGGCGTGGATGCGGCCGGCGCCCCGTCGCTGCTCGAGCGCATGGCCTACGACGCGCGCGCGATCGAGAGCCTGATCCGCGGCCCGTGCCACGGTGCGCTCAATCACACGCAAAGCTACCTCGTGATGGCGCACGACGACGAAAGCGGCCGCATCAAGATCGGTGACAAAGGCCGTGCGCGCATCGAATGGAAAAACGCCGGACGCCAGCCGATCTTCCAGACCGTCGAGGACGTGCTGATCGAGGCGACCAGGCCGCTCGGCGGCAAATATCTGCGCAACCCGATCTCGACGAAGATCGCCGGCCGGCGCACCGTGACCGTGCATCCGCTCGGCGGCTGCGGCATGGCGGAGGACGCCGCGCATGGCGTGGTCGATCATCTGGGCCGCGTGTTCAGCGGCACGGACGGCGCTGCGGTGCACGACGGCCTCTACGTGATGGATGGCGCAGTGATGCCGATGTCGCTCGGCGTCAATCCGCTCCTGACCATCTCCGCGCTCGCCGAACGCAACTGCGCGCTGCTGGCCAAAGCGCACGACTGGTCGATCGATTACGCGTCGAAGGGCACCGCCGCCGCGCCGCCCGCGCAGAAGATCGGCCTGCGCTTCACCGAGACGATGGTCGGCACCTACACGCCCGAGGTGGCGGGCGAAGCTGCAAAGAGCCCGATCGAATTCACGCTGACGGTCGAGTCCGACGATCTCGCCGACATGCTGAGCAACCCGGATCACCTCGCGCGCACCGCCGGCACGCTGACCTGCGGCGCCCTCTCCGCACAACCGCTGACGATCAGCCACGGCACGTTCAACCTGTTCGTCGTCGATGAGTCCGACGTCGACGAGCGCAACATGAACTACCGGATGACGCTCGACGCGGCCGAAGGCAACACCTGGTATCTGACCGGCAGGAAGATCATCACGCGCACGTCGCCGATCAACCTGTGGGAGCAGACCAACACGCTGTATGCGGAGATACGCGCGTCGGCGCACGACGATGCGCCCATCGTCGGCACCGCCACGCTGATCATCACTCCCGAGAACTTCCTCAAGCAGCAGCGCACCCTCGAAGTCACGCACGCGCCCGACCTGAAGACGCGCCTCGAATGGACGCTGAAGTTCGGCAAATTCTTCGCGGGCGTGCTGTTCACCGAATACGGCGGCGTCGCCGCGCCGCTGCAGTTCTACGATCCCTACACGCCGCCGCGCGCCAAGCGCACGCTGCGCGCGCCGGCGCCGCAGATCACCTACTTCGATACACCGGACCGCACGCGGCTCAAGCTCACGCGCTACTTCGAACCCGCCGCGGACAAAGAGTCGAAGCCGATCCTGCTGATCCACGGCTCGGGCGTCTCGAGCCGCATTTTCTCGACCGATCTGATATCGACCAACCTCGTCGAATATCTGTACGCGTCGGGCTACGACGTATGGCTCGTCGATCTGCGCGTCAGCATCGAACTGCCGAGCGTGCTCGTGCCGGCCAACGTCGACATGGTCGCGCGCGAGGACATTCCCGCCGCGGTCGCGAAGATTCGCGAGGTGACCGGCGCGCCGAACATCCAGGTACTCGGCCACTGCCTGGGCGGCCTCGCGCTCAGCATGTCGCTGCTATACGGACTCGAGGGCGTGCGCTCGGCGGTGATTTCGCAGGTGTCCGCACATCCGGTGCCGGGCACGCTGCAACGGATCAAGGCCGGCTTGCATATTCCCGACCTGATGCAGCATCTGCGCATCCGCGACCTCACTGCCTATACGCAGGAAGATTCGTGGCCCGCGAACCTGTTCGACGAAGCGCTGCGTCTCTATCCGGTCGATCACGACGAGGGCTGCGGCAATGCGATCTGTCATCGCGCGACGTTCCTGTATGGCCTGCTCTACGAGCACGACAAGCTGAACGAGACGCTGCATGCGAACCTGCAGGAACTGTTCGGCATTCACGACATGGCCGTGTTCCAGCATCTGGCCACGATGGTCCGCGCGGGCCATGTCGTCGATGCGCGCGGCGACGACGTGTATCTGAGCGGTGCGAACGGCATGAAAGGACTCGAGGGCATGCGTCTGCCGATCGGCTTCATTCACGGCGAGAAGAACGAAACCTATCTGCCGGTCAGCACCGAACGCACTTACGACCTGCTGCGCGAGCGCTTCCCCGAGCAGCCGTACGAGCGGCATCTGGTTCCCGGCTATGGGCATATCGACTGCATCTTCGGCAAGAACGCGGCGGTCGATGTTTATCCGCTGATCGTCAACTATCTGAACGCGCATTGACGGCGCGGCATCGCCGATGCGCCACACGTTATCCGCGCGTGGCGGGTTCTCGTCGCGCCGCCATTCCGGTACGGTTGCGATTGCGCATCGATCTTTCACGTGATGACCTCGGGCGGCTTCACCATCAGTATCAAAACAGCTTGCCCGGATTCAGAATGCCGTGCGGATCGAGCGCATGCTTGATCGCGATCATCGCGGCAAGCTCGGCTGGCGAGCGTGAAATCGGCAGGAACTCGCGCTTGAGCGTTCCGATGCCATGCTCCGCCGACACCGACCCGCGCAACGGCCCCAGCATCTCGTAGACAAACGCATAGACCGAGTGGTGATCGACGCCGGGGATCGAATGGCCATCGACGGTCAGATGCAGATTCGAATCACCGATATGCCCGAAGAAATACGCTTCGTTGCCGGGCCAGCGCTGATCGAGCGCCGCGCGGCAACGGTCGACGAACCTGCCGATCTCGCCGATCGGCAGACTCACGTCGAAGTTGATCGGGTCGAGCTTGAGCGGAAACTCCGCGGTGCACTCGCGGATCGCCCAGAGCGCGCGCGCATCGGCGACCGACTGCGCGATCACCGCGTCGCGCAGCGCGCCCGCCTGTAGCGCATCGCTCAGCGCTTGCGCGAAGCGTTCGCCAGCGTCGTCGGCATCGAAGCCCGCGTGCTCGATCAACGCATAGAGCGGATACGCGACGTCGAACGGCGAGCGCGCGCCGGTCAGCTTCACGCCGAAATCGTAGAAGTCCGGCCACATGAGCTCGAACGCGCCGATGTCATTGCCGAAGCGCGTCGAGAGACGGCGCAGCAGGCTCACCGCGGCATCGTAGTCGTTCAGCGCGACTAGCGCCGTATGACGCGCCGCGCGTCGCGGTTGCAGCCGCAACACCGCGCGCGTGATCACGCCGAGCGTGCCCTCCGAACCGATGAACCAGTGCTTCAGGTCATAGCCGGTGTTGTTCTTGACCATCTTGCCGAGCGAACTGAGCACGTCGCCATTCGCGAGCACCACTTCGAGACCGAGCACCTGATCGCGCGCGGTGCCGGACTGGATCACGCGATTGCCGCCCGCGTTGGTCGCCAGATTGCCGCCGATCTGGCATGAGCCGCGCGCGCCGAGATCGAGCGCGAGTTCGAAGCCCGCTTGCTCGGCGGCTTCCTGCGCGGCCTGCAACGTGGTGCCGGCACGCACGGTCAGTGTGGCCGACGCCGCGTCGAGTTCTTCGACACCGCTCAAGCGTTCCAGCGACAACGCGATATCGTTGGCGCGCGCGATCGCGCCGCCCGCGAGTCCGGTCATGCCGCCTTGTGGCACCACTGGCTGATGCGCGGCGTGGCAGATCGCGAGCGCGCGCGATACCTCGTCGGTCGTGCGCGGCAGCAGCAACGCCGCCGGACGTGTCGGCTCGTGGCGCGTCCAGTCGGTCATCGCGTGTTCGCCGATCTGTTCGCCGACGCGCACCGCGTCGGCGCCGAGCGCGGCGCGCAACGCCTCGAGTGTCGTCGCGAGCGGCGCGGTCGCGCTTGCGATCTGGGTCCTCTTGTCTTCGGTGATGCTCTGCTCTGTCATGCAGGAGTTCCTTACCGTGGCGTAGCGGCGAGCTTCTTGCGATAGCCCATCGAATCGTTGATGCGGCCGAGGATATAGTCGCCCGCGGCGACCGGCTGATATTTGCTTTGCGCGTCGCTCGCGCCCAGTTCACGGGGATCGACGAGCGCGCCATAGGTCGGATCGTAGAACGTCGCGATCGAATAGCGCTCGCGCCCCGATGCATTGATCACGCGATGCAGCGTCGAGCGAAAGCGGTCGTTGGTCCAGCGTGCGAGCAGGTCGCCGACGTTCACGACGAAGCTGCCTTCGACGGGCGGCGCCTCGACCCACGTATCGTTGGCGATTTCGCGCACCTGCAGGCCGCCGACCTGATCCTGCCACAGCAAGGTGATGCAGCCGTAGTCGGTATGCGGCGCGACGCCGAACTGATCTTCATCCGATTGCGGCGGCTGTGGCGGGTAGTAGACCATTTGCGTGCGCTGCATGCGCTTCGTGTAGCGCGGCACGAAGAAATCTTCTTCGACGCCGAGGCTCACCGCGACCGCGCGCAGCAGATCGGCGCCGCACGCGCCGACCGCCTCGTAATAGTCATACAGCACCGGCCGCAACCCGGGCATGAAGTCCGGCCAGTTGTTCGGCCCGCGCAGTGCTTGTCCCGCCAGCACGTCGGGATCGTCTTCCGGCAGTTCGAGGCCGATGCTGAAGAACTCCTTGTAGTCGGGACGCTTGGCCTGGTACATCGTCGCGTCGCCCAGCGCATTGAAACCGCGATGCCGATGATTGACGGCCGCGCGTCGTTTGGTGTCGACCGGAAACGCGAAGAAGGTGCGCGCGGCTTGCGCGGCGGCATCGATCGTCGCCTGCGGTACGCCGTGATTGACGATGTAGAAAAAACCGATCGTCGTACACGCTTCATGAATTTCTTGCGCGACGCGTCGGAGCGCCTGCTGATCGCCCGCGCGCACGCCGGCGACATCGATGATCGGAATGCGAGTCGCGGGCATCGCGCTGCTCCTTCGAGGATCGGTATTGCAGTGGTATATACCGCCAAAAGCACTGCTGCAAGTTGCTTCGCGCACCTCCATATCAGGGCTTTTCTCTATTCGCGCGAGCATTTATTTTTCGCCGGAAACGCAGTATATACTGCCCTGCAGGGCCCGCAATCGGCGTCGGCGCGGCGGGTCCACAACGAAGACTTCGACACGCCGGCCACCCAACACCAATTCGCCCCCGGAGAACCCCATGCGTATCCTTGCAGGCTGGAAATGTGGTCTGGTCGTGCTGGCGCTGTGCGCGGCGAGCGTCGCAGCGCACGCCGAAGACCAGCTCGCCAAAGTGAAGAAAGCCGGCGAACTGGTGGTCGGCACCGAAATGCAGTTCGCACCGTTCGACTTCCTCGAGAACGGTCAGCAGGCCGGCTTCAACAAAGACCTGTTCGCGGAGATCGGCAAGGAAATCGGCGTTAAGGTGCGCTTCATCGATCTGCCGTGGCCGAGCGTGCTGCCCGGTCTCGAAGCGGGCAAGTTCGATATGGTCGGCGGCCCATTGACGGTCACGAAGGCGCGCATGGAACGTTACACGTACACGCTGCCCATCGCCGATGCGACCGACGCGCTGCTCAAGCGCGCGAACGATGCGTCGATCAAGCAAGCGGCGGATAGCGCGGGCAAAACGATCGGCGCGGGCAAGGGCTCCGCGCAGCTCGATCAGCTGAAGAGCTACGCGGCCACGCTGCCGAAGCCGCCGGAAATCCGCGAGTACGTCGACAACAATCAGGCTTATGCGGACCTCGCGGCAGGCCGCATCGCCGCGGTGGCGAACTCGATGACCAACATCGCGTATGTCGCCAAGCAGCGCCCCGAGATGTTCGCGGTCGTGCAGCCACCGTTCGGCGCGAAGGTCTATTTCGCATATGCATTGCGTAAAGACGCCGACAGCAAGCCGCTCGCCGACGCGTTCAACGCCGCGCTCGTGAAGATGCAGAAGGATGGCCGGCTCGCCGCGTTGCAGAAGAAGTGGTTCGGTGTCGCAATGGAGATGCCTTCCACGATGCCCACGCCGAACTACTGAGCGTCCGTGGGCGGCACGCGTCGTCCTTCCCGTTCCACCGGCCGCGACCCATGTTCAACACGACCGTCTTCGTTCAGGGCCTGCCGCTGCTGCTGCATGCGGCGCTCGCCACCGTCGGCATTTCGCTGACGGGGCTCGTGATCGGCTTCTTCGTCGGCATCGGCGTATGCACCGCGCGGCTGTCGCAGCATCGCGCCGCGCGGCTCGCGGGCGGCGCCTACGTGTTCTTCTTTCGTGGCGTGCCGATGCTCGTGCAGCTGCTGCTCGTCTACTACCTGTTGCCGTTCGCCGGTATCAACGTGTCGCCGATCGTCGCCGCGATCAGCGCGGTGTCGTTGTGCTCGGCCTCGTATATCGCCGAGATTCTGCGCGGCGGGTTTCTAAGCATCCCGCCCGGACATCTCGAAGCCGCGCGCATGCTCGGGCTTTCCCCGCTCGATACGCTGCGGCGCATTCTGGTGCCGCAAGCATTCCGTTTGACGCTGCCGTCGCTCGTCAACGAAATGGTGCTGCTGATCAAGGCCTCTTCGCTGATCTCGGTGGTCGGCGTCGCCGAGTTGACGCGCACCGCGCAGAACATCGCCGCGAGCACTTACCGGCCGCTCGAAGCGTATGTCGCGGCAGGGCTGATCTACTTCGTGATCTGCGGTTCGCTCGCGCTCGTCGCGCATGCGGCCGAGCACCGTTTGCAGCACGCCTGAATCGACCCGCGTTTAAGCCAACCTCGCCATGCAAACGTTCGATCCGACCGTCATCACGCACAACCTGCAGCCTATCGCCGCCGGCCTCGCGACGACGCTCGGCAGCTGGGCCGCGGGCGTCGCGATCGGTCTCGTGATCGGCTTCCTGATCGCGGTGCTGCAACTGTTCTGCGGACGCTGGCTGCGCGCCGCGCTGCGCGTCTATATCGAACTGTTGCGCGGCACGCCGTTTCTCGTGCAGCTGTTTCTGCTGTACTACGGCGGCCCGTCGATCGGGCTCACGCTCGAACCGATGACGGCCGGCATCGTCGGCCTGGGTCTCTACGGCAGTGCGTATTTCGCCGAGGCGTTCCGCTCCGGCTTCCAGTCGGTGCCCAAAGGTCATCTCGAAGCGGCGTCGTGTCTCGGGCTCACACGCTGGCAGGCGATCGTACGCATCCAGGCGCCGCAGATGCTTGTGCTGATCGTGCCCGCGCTGACCAATCTGATCATCGTGCTGAGCAAAGAAACGGCCGTGCTGTCGATCGTCACGGTGCCCGAACTGACCTTCGTGCTGACCGGCATCGGCTCGGCCACCTTCGCTTTCGTCGAAACGCTGCTGGTGCTGTGCGTGTGCTATCTCGCGCTGGTCGAGCTGACCTCGCGCGCTGGCATGTGGGCCGAAGCCCGCCTCGCACGCTTCATGGCATGATTCCGGGACCCCCTATGAACGCCATCGCCGACATGCACTCCCCCGCGCAATCATCCGCGCCGTCCGCCAGCGCAACGGCGAACGCATCGAATGCCGCACCGCTGATCGAAGTGCGCGATCTGCGCAAACGCTTCGGCGATATCGAGGTGCTGCGCGGCATCGATCTCGAGATCGCGCGCTCGGAAGTGGTCTGCATCATCGGGCCGTCGGGCTCGGGCAAGAGCACGCTGCTGCGCTGCCTCGCCGCGCTCGAAACCTACGACCACGGCGACGTGCGCATCGAAGGCGAACTGCTCGGCTATACCGAGCGCAACGGCAAACGCGTGCGCGCGTCGCATGGCGAGATCAACCGCGTGCGCCGCAACGTCGGCATGGTGTTCCAGCAGTTCAACCTGTGGCCGCACATGACCGCGCTCGGCAACGTGATGGAAGCGCTGCTGCGCGTGCGGCACCTGTCGAACGACGAAGCGCGCCGCCGCGCGAACGCGATGCTGGAGACAGTCGGCCTCGCGCACAAGGGCGATGCGTATCCGGCGAAGCTGTCGGGCGGTCAGCAGCAGCGCGTCGCGATTGCACGCGCGCTCGCGATGGAGCCGCACATCATGCTGTTCGATGAACCGACTTCGGCGCTCGATCCGGAGCTCGTCGGCGAAGTGCTGCAGGTGATGAAGCAGCTCGCGCGCGACGGCATGACGATGGCCGTGGTCACGCACGAAATGGGCTTCGCCGCGCAGGTCGCCGACAAGGTCATGTTCATCGACCAAGGCCGCATTGCCGCGCAGGGCAAGCCGCGCGACGTGTTCCACGATGCCGCGCAGCCGCGTCTGCGGCAGTTTCTGCAAAACTATTTCGACCGCAATGCGTTCTGGACGCGCGGCCCAGACGACACCCAGTCCCTATGAGCACCGCCGCTCGCAGCAAGCCTCACGGCAAATTCTCCGCCAGCGCGGCCCGCGCCGCGGCCAGAACCGCGCGCGGCAGTGATGAGGCGCCCGCCGCGCGCTATGAGCAGGTCAAGCAGCACATCCGCCAGATCATCGACTCGGGCGAACGCCAGGCGGGCGATCGTCTGCCCTCCGAACTCGATCTCGTCGGGACGCTCGGCGTATCGCGGATGACGGTCAACCGCGCGCTGCGCGAGCTCGCCGACGCGGGGCTCGTCACCCGCGTATCGGGCGTCGGCACTTTCGTCGCACCGAACAAGCCGCAATCCACGCTATTGATGATCGCCCATATCGGCGACGAGATCCGCTCGCGCGGCCACGCATATCGTTGCGACATGGTGCTGTTGCAGCGCGAGACCGCATCGGTCACGGTGTCGAACGCATTGGGGCTGGCGCCGGGCGCTTCGGTGTTTCACGTTGTCTGCGTGCATCGCGAGAACGGCCTGCCGGTGCAGCTCGAAGATCGCTATGTGAATCCGGCGGTCGCGCCGGATTTTCTGCAGCACGATTTTTCGGCGCTGAAGCCGTCCGAGTATCTGCTGACGGCCGTGCCGATGCACGATCTCGAACACGTCGTGGACGCGGCACTGCCGACGCCCGCCGAAGCCGCGCTGCTCGAAATTCACGCGGAGGAACCGTGCCTGACGCTGACACGCCGCACGTGGACGAGCGGCGTCGCGGTGACGTTCGCGCGTTTCGTGCATCCGGGTTCGCGCTACCGGCTTGGTTGCCGCTTTTCGCCGAATACCTCGCAGCGGCAGGGATAAAGCGTGCTTCAGCAACCGGGCTACACGGTCCCCGCCAGATGAAACCGCGACGCCGGATGCCATAGCCGCACCGACGTCGCGACGTTCTCGCCGACCCACGTGCGCCGCCACAGCAGCAGACACGGCTCGCCGATATCCATCATCAGATGACGCCGCACATAGGCGCCGGGCTTCTGCGCATAGATGCGAAACTCGGCACGCTGCACGGGCGCGAGCCGCACCATGTAGTGATTCGGTGTTTCGACCGAGAAGTCCTGTTGCAGATATTCGGGGAACACTTTCGGATTGACGAAACGGTCCTCGTATTGAATCGGCTCGCCCTCCTCGCTGTGCACGATGCACGAATGAAACGCGGGACCGCTCGCGAGACCGAGCGCTTCGAGCGCATCGGCGTCGTCGCTCGGTTCGAGCGTCAGCACGCGCGCCGAATGACGATGACCGCGCGCGGCGATTTCATCGGCGATATTGCGGATCTCCAGCACCGTCGATTCATATCGCTGCGGCGCGACGAAGGTGCCCGAGCCTTGCACGCGCGTGAGCACGCGCTCGGCGGTCAGCTCGCGCAGTGCGCGCGACACCGTCATGCGCGCGACGCCGAACTCCTTGACCAGCTCCGTTTCGGAAGGAATCAGTCCGCCCGGCTTCCATGCGCCTTCGCTGATGCGCTTGAGCACGTAGCGTTTGATCTGCTCGTAGGCGGGCATCGCCTTGGCCGGCGTGTCGCGGTTGCGATCGGCGGCGTCCTGGTTCTGCTCGGCCTGTGCGGCGGGCGCGATGCGCGCCTGTGTAGTTGTTTTCACTCCAAACCTCATCGGTGATTCGCCGGTGTTACATCAGGTACACCGTGGCCGGTTCTCCGGCGGCCGGGAGCCATCTTACCCGCTTCGACGGCGGCGAGACCACCTGGACGCGCTACCAGATAAACGGCACGAAACGGTAACGCACACGTTCCATGTACGCCGTGTAGCCGTCGAGTCGCTCGGCTAGCAGCCGCTCCTCGCGCACCGCGCGCCAGCCCATGCCGTACGCCATCACGGGCAGCGCCACAAGCCCCCACCACGAGCCGAGCATCAAGGGCGTGCCGACGAAGAACACCAGCGCGGCCGCGTACATCGGATGACGGACGTACGCGTAAGGCCCGGTGTCGGCGACCTTGTGCCCGCGGCTCGCCTGAACCTTGACCACCGGCGCGGCGTAGCTGTTCGCGCGAAACACGAAGCGGCACATGAAGATGCACAGGAACACGCATAGCGCGCCGAAGCCCATCAGCCACAACGGCAGCGGCCCGGACCAGCGAAACCGCATCGCGTCGAAGCCCATCAGGACCAGCCAGCCGCACCACGCGGCTCCAATCGCGACCATGAACACACGATCCCAGCGGCTCTGCTGCGCCTGCACGAACGGCGCGAGCCGCTCCGCGAGCAGCGCGGGATCATGACGCGCGAGCCACAAGCCGACCCACAGGCTCAACACCACCAGCTCCAGCAGATACCACCACGCGGCCGGCCACGCGAGCGTGCCGGCCGCGCCGAACAGCAGCACGCCCATGAACGCCAGCCAGGCCAGCGATTGCAGGATCAGACGTGCGACCATCGCGGCTCCCTTATGGGCTGGTGTTATGCGGACGCATCACGCGTGCGCACGCGCTCGAACACGTCGGCGATATCGATGTCCTCCAGGTTCAAGCCGAAGCGCTCGCGCAGGCAGTCGGCGAGTTCGGCGGCACTCGCGAGGCGCCGTTCGCTGACGATCTGCCCTCGCGCGTCGCGCTCGTTCAACTGATCGTTGAATAGCGCGACGCGCAGTTCGGGTAGCACGCGGCACGCCAGCAGGTTATTCACGAACTTCGAATCGGGCGACGTCGACGTGTACCAGTTCGAGATTTCATAGTCGACCCACTCGACTGCGCGCAGATCGACGTGATAGACGCGCGACCAGCTCTCGTCCGGCGCCAGCACCTCGAGATAGACGGTGTCGTGCCCCGCGTTGGCGAGACGGAACGTGCCGAGCGGAATCGGTTGTGCAAGGCCGGCGGTCAGGCGCAGCGGCGCGGTCAGCGTGACGCCGCCGAAGCCGACGTCGGCGATCCATTCGTCGCCGTCGATATCGACACGCAGCACCATGTGCGTACGCGGCGAGATCGTGCCGGGCTCGCGGCCCCATATGACGCGCGCAAGCATCGGCGTGACCTTGAAGCCGAGTTGCATCAGCACGTTCGCGAGCAGAATATTCTGCTCGAAGCAGTAGCCACCGCGCTTTTGGGTCACGAGCTTGCGTTCGATCGCTTCGAGCTCGAGCCTGACCGGCTGGCGAGTCAGCGGGTTCAGGTTCTCGAACGGGATCGCGGCGGGATGGAGCCGGTGAATCACCCGGAGCACTTCGAGCGTGGCGGCGCGCGGGCCCTGATAGCCGATGCGGGCGAAGTAGTTTTCCAGATTGACGGAGTGGGACATCGGCGGAATTCCAGATGAGTAGCGGGTTCGACGCGATCATAGCGCTTTCGCGCTGAATTGATCGCGCGAGGCGAAGCGAAACGCGCCTACATGCCCTTCAACGCCGACGTCGCGATCGACGGCACCGTAATTCCGTGGCTCGACGCGAACTGCACGGCCGAACTCAGCGTCGACATCAGCGACTGCAACTGCCCCGGCGCCGACTGCGCGATATACGAAGCGCTTTGCGCGGTCTGCGGATTGAGGCCCGATTGCAGCAGCGACGACGGACTCATCTGACCAAGGCTGCCAAGCCCCGACTGCAAGCTCGAATACTGGCTCACTCCCTTGCCGAGCGACGACAGCCCCTGGGTGAACGCTTCCTTGTTGACCGGCGTCGCCGACGCGCCGCCACCTGCATGATTTGCGAACGCATCGGTGAGCTTCTGCGACAGCGACTGCTGTGTGCTGCCGACCTGCGTCAACTGACTGACCGACGGCGTGCCACCGCTGAGCAGCCCCGCCGCCTGCTGCGCCTGGCCGGCCGCACTCGTCATGCCCATCGCCGACGCGAGGCTCGACTGCCCGCTCAGCACCTGCTGGTTCGCGCCAATATAGCTCTGCAGCAGCTGCGACACGCCGCCAGACGACGCCCCGGCACCGGCCGAGCTGTCACCGCCCCCGCCGATACCGAACTGCTTCAGATTCAACTGCGCGTGCGCGGCGCCGCCCAACAACAGACCGCCACTCGCCAGCAACGAAACCAGAAGAATGCGCTTGCTCATTCGACCTCCTCACTTTGACTTTCGGGGTTACTCGTGCACTTCGACACCTCACCCTGTCGCGCGTTCGGTCTGACTACGTCAATACCATTTCATTACGCTGCTGTTACTACAGCATTACACCTTCATGCGCCTCACGAGCAGTCCGTAAATCCCAGGTTTACATGCCAGCAATATTGATGCGAATCGTTCTCATTTGTGTTGACTCTCGCAAATGGCCTGCGTACGATCTCGCCATCAGCTGCTTCGGCATCGGACGAAACAACACCAATAAGGATTTCGATGAAGTTCGCCCAACTCAATGGACTGCGCGCCAACGCGCGTCCCTTTTGCGACGCTTCGGCACGTACCGGCGCAATTCATCGTACGCGTTTGCCTTCCATGCGGCGCGTCGCACTGTGCACGGCCTTCGCGTGGGCCTCGTTGACCGGCCACGCGGCGCTGGCCGAAGCCAATCCCGATGCGAACCCGGAAGCGTCCGAAGCCGACCTGAACATTCAGGCGACGCAGACCAACCAGTGGACCGGTTTCTGGAATCGTCAGCAGATGCTCGGCGACATGGGCGGCCTGCGTCCGTGGCTCGGCAAGTACGGCATGACCTTTACGCTGACCGAAACCAGCGAAGTGCTGGCCAATCTGCGCGGCGGTCTCGCGCGCGGCGCCGACTACGACGGCCTGACCACCGCCACCTTGCAGATGGATACGCAAAAGGCGTTCGGCCTGCCGGGCGGCCTCTTCAACGTCAGCGCGCTGCAGATTCACGGCTCGAACCTGAGCGCGAACAAGCTCGGCACTTTGAACACGGCGAGCGGCATCGAGGCCGACAACGCGACGCGTCTGTGGGAGCTCTGGTATCAGCAGTCGTTCCTCAACAAACGCGTCGACGTGAAGATCGGTCAGCAGAGTCTCGACCAGGAATTCATCACGAGCACGTATGCGGCGCTGTTCCTCGACACCATGTTCGGCTGGCCCGCGCTGCCCTCATACGACCTGCCGTCGGGCGGTCCTGCCTATCCGCTCGCGGCTCTGGGCGTGCGCGTGCGCGGCCAGATCACCCCTTCGTTGACCGCGCTGGCCGGCGTGTATTCGGGCGATCCGCTCGGCAACAATCCGGACAACATGAGCGGCACGAACTTCAACCTGCATAACGGCGCGTTGTGGATCGGCGAGTTGCAGTACGCGATCAACCAGCCGTCCGACGGTGAAATGGTCGGCACGGGCGGCGGCGGTCTGCCGGGCACCTACAAGCTCGGCGTCTGGTACAACACCAACAAATTCGCCGATCAGCGTTTCGACAACATGGGACTGTCGCTCGCCAATCCTGCGTCGACCGGCATCGCCGCGAATCACAGCGGCAACTACAGCTTCTATGCGGTCGCCGACCAGATGGTGTGGCGCCCCGACGCCGACGAACCGCGCAGCCTCGGCGTGTTCGCGCGCGTGATGGGCGCGCCGGGCGATCGCAATCTCGTGCAAGTCGCGGCCAACCTCGGCGTCGTGCTGAAAGCGCCGTTCAAGGGCCGCGACAACGACAGCGCCGGCCTCGCGCTGACCTACATCAAGGTCGGCAGCCACGTGAACGGACTCGACAAGGACTTCCTGGCATTCAACGGCAGCCCGTACGGCGTGCGCACCAGCGAAACCACGCTCGAGGCGACCTACCAGTACCAGATCAATCCGTGGTGGCAAGTGCAGGCCGACGCGCAATACACGTTCAACGCCGGTGCGGGCCAGAACCCGAACGACCCGACGCAGCCGCTGCGCAATACGTTCGTCGTCGGCGTGCGGACGAATATCAACTTCTGATGCCGCCCGCCGCGCGCTTTCATCCACGCAAGCAGATGCCACCCCACGCAACCGGACCAGCACTTCCCATGCTTTCGACCGTCACCGCCACTCCCGCTTTGTGCGCCCGCACGGAGGCCCAATCGTGAACCCAGTCACGCGCAAGTTTGCGCCGCGCGCCGCGCGCGCCCTGCTCGCCGCGATGGCCGGCGCTGCCGCCCTCACGATGGCTGCGCCCGCGCAGGCCGAGCCGCAAGGCTTCCTTGAAACGATCAGGCATCACACGACGCTGATCAACACCGTCCCCGACAACGGCGATCAGAACCCGTACGCGATCGTGGTCGCGCCCGTCAGCGCGGGCACCGTGAAGCAAGGCGACGTGCTGGTCGGCAACTTCAACAACTCGACGAACCTGCAGGGCACCGGCAGCACGATCATCGACTATCACCCGGACACCAGACAGATGACGGTGTTCGCGACCGTGCCGCGCGATCCGAAGGAATGTCCGGGCGGCATCGGCCTCTCGACCGCGATGACGATGCTGAAGTCGGGCTGGGTGATCGTCGGCAGCACGCCGAGCAACGACGGCACGACCGGCACCAAAGGCGCCGGCTGCCTGATCGTGATCGACCCGCAAGGCAAGATCGCCTCGACGATCTCGACGCCGAACATCAACGATCCATGGGGCAACATGGCCGTCGTCGATCACGGCGCGAGCGCGACGCTGTTCGTCAGCAACGCGGGCTTCGGCGTCGGCGGCGCGCAAGGCAATCCGCCCGTGTTCAAGCAGGCCACCGTGCTGCGCATCGACCTCGACGTACCGCAAGGCAAGCCGCCCGTCGTGAAGAAGGAAACCGTGATCGGCAGCGGCTTCGGCGCGCAGGCCGACAAGGGCGTGTTCCTCGTCGGGCCAACCGGGCTCGCGCTGTCGGCCGATCAGAAACTGCTGTACGTGTCCGACGCAATCGGCAACCGCATCACCGAGATCGACGATCCGCTCACGCGCGACACCAGCGCGGGCGTCGGCCGCCAGCTGAGCGCCGACGGCCTGCTGCATCGTCCGCTCGCGATGGCCACCGCGCCCAACGGCCACCTGCTCGTGACCAACGCGTTGAACGGCCAGGTCGTCGAAATCGACCCGGCGACCGGCAAGCAGCTATACGCACGCTGGATCGATACCGACAAGGCGCAATCGCCCCCCGGCAACGGCGACCTGTTCGGTATCGCGATGACGCCCGAAGGCGACGGCTTCTACTACGTCGAAGACGACGTGAACACGCTGGTGCTCGCGAAGTAAGCGGCACCCACGCAGGCTGCAGGAAGGTGAAGTGACCATGACAAACGATCAACCCCCACGGACGTCACGACGCGGTTTTCTCAAAGCGGGTGGCGCGGCGGTCGCCGCCGGTGCATCGCTGGGCGCCGGCCTCGGGAGCTCGCCGGCCGCGCTCGCGACGGCGCCCGCGCATAGCGCGCAGAACGCCGATCCGCAGCTCGCGGTCGAGCCGTTCTACGGTCCGCATCAAGGCGGCATCGTCACGCCGCAGCAGAGCCACACCTACGTCGCCGCGCTCGATCTGACCACCGACAAGCGCGACGACGTGATCGCACTGCTACGCACATGGACCGAAGCAGCCGCGCGCCTCACGCAAGGCGGCACGGCCTTCGCGATGCCCGCCGGCGACGACCAGCCCGCCCCCGATTCCGGCGACGTGCTCGGCCTCGGCCCGAACGGTCTGACCATCACGTTCGGCTTCGGCCCCGGCCTCTTCACGAAGGACGGCAAGGACCGCTATGGGCTCGCGTCGCGCCGCCCCGCCGCGCTCGTCGATCTGCCGCGCTTCAACGGCGATCAGTTGATCAAGGAGAAGACCGGCGGCGACCTTTTCATCCAGGCATGCGCGAACGACGCGCAGGTCGCGTTTCACGCGGTGCGCCAACTGTCGCGCCGGGCCTACGGCGTCGCAGCGATGCGCTGGGGCCAGGCCGGTTTCCTGTCCGGTCCGCGCGGCCAGACGCCGCGCAATCTGATGGGCTTCAAGGACGGCACCAACAATCCGTCGACCGCGAAACCCGAGCTGATGAACCAGTTCGTGTGGGCCCGCGCCACCAACGACGCGCCGTGGATGGAAGGCGGCACCTACACGGTCGTGCGCCGCATCCGCATCACGCTCGAACACTGGGACAACACCGAGCTCGGCTTCCAGGAACAGGTGTTCGGCCGCCACAAGTACAGCGGCGCGCCGATCGGCAGCAAGAACGAGTTCGACGCGGTGGACCTGAAAGCCGAGGACAAGAACGGCGATCCGGTGATCCCGGAGAACTCGCACGTGCGTCTGTCGAATCAGGCGAGCAACAACGGCGCGCAGATTCTGCGGCGCTCGTATTCGTACAACGAAGGCACGAACTTCTATATCGAGCGCTGGCCGCCGTGGCGTCAGGAAACCGAGTACGACGCGGGGCTGATTTTCATTGCGCATCAGAGCGACCCGCGCACCGGCTTTATCCCGATCAACGACCGCCTCGCGAAGTTCGACATGATGAACCAGTTCACGACCCACGTGGGCAGCGCGATCTTCGTCGTGCCGCCCGGGGCGAAGCCGGGTTCGTATGTCGGCGCGGGGCTGTTCGAAGCGTGATGAAGCACATGAAGCACGCCGGGCGCGCAGCGCCTCGCTCACTAAACACAATCTGAACGGACTTCTGCAACATGACTCATTCCTGGTTTGCCTCCCGCCTGCGTGCACTCGGCAGCGTGGCCGCGCTGTCGCTCACCGCACTCGCGACGATGCCGTCGGCGGCCCATGCGGCATCGATCACGCTGTACAACGCGCAGCACGAGCAGGTCGTCAATCTGCTCGCGAAGGACTTCGAAAAGCAGTCGGGCATCTCGGTGAAAATCCGCAACGGCGAAGGCCCGGCGCTCGCCGCGCAGATCGTCGCGGAAGGCGCGGCCTCGCCCGCCGACGTGTACTTCACCGAGAACTCGCCGGAGCTGATGCTGCTGGAGGAAAAGGGTCTGCTCGCGAAGGTCGACGCAGCGACGCTCGGCGCGGTGCCGGCGCGCTTCAATTCGCCGAGCGGCGTATGGGTCGCCGTGACCGCGCGCGAGAGCGTGCTCGCATACAACACGGCGAAGCTGCAGCCGTCGCAACTGCCGCAATCGGTGTTCGACCTCGCGAAGCCTGAATGGAAAGGCAAGGTCGGCATCGCGCCGAGCGACGCCGACTTCCTGCCGCTCGTGAGCGCGGTGCTGGCACTGAAGGGCGACGAGCAGACGCTCGCGTGGCTGAAGGGCCTGAAAGCCAACTCGCAGATCTTCGACGACGACGAAGGCCTGGTCGCCGCGGTCAATCGCGGCGCGGTCGCGACTGGTCTGATTAACAACTACTACTGGTCGCGTCTGCATGCGGAAATCGGCGATGCGAAAACCCGCAGCGCGATCTACCACTTCAGCCACGGCGACGCCGGCGCGCTCGTCAACGTCTCGGGCGCGGGCGTGCTGAAGTCCGCGCACAACCCGGACGGCGCACAGAAGTTTCTCGCGTACCTGGTCAGCGAACGCGCGCAGCAGTTGATGGCCAATAGCCACGTGATGTTCGAGTACCCGCTGCATGCGGGTGTCGCGCCTGACCCGGTCCTCAAACCGTTCGCCGAACTGACTCCGCCCACGCTGACGATCCAGCAGCTCGGCGACGATAGCGAGGCGGGCAAACTGCTGCGTCGGGCAGGCCTGCTGTAAATGAGCGAAGCCCTGTCAGCCGGTCCGCCGGCTGTCCCCCCTGCCCCGGCGCGTGCACGCGCGCGCGCGCCGCGCGGCCTGCTTGCGGCGGCGGCACTCAGCGCTTTGCTGGTGCTGCTGCCGATTGCGTTTACGTTCTGGCGCGCGGCGAGCTTCGGGATCGGCGACGCGCTCGATCTGATCTGGCGGCCGCTCGTCGGCGAGCTGCTCGTCAATACGGTGTTGATCGCCGTCACCACGACTCTCGTTTGCGCGGTGATCGGCACGGCCGCCGCGTGGTTCGTCGAACGCACGCAGCTGCCGGGGCGGCGCGCGTGGGCCGTGCTGTGCGCGGCGCCGCTCGCGATGCCGGCTTTCATTTCGAGCTACGCGTGGGTGTCGTTGAGCGAGGACTTGCAGGATTTCAACGGCGCGCTGCTCGTCTTGACCTGCGCGTATTTTCCGCTCGTCTATCTGCCGGTCGCCGCCGCGCTGCGCGGCATGGACCCGGCACTCGAGGAAAGCGCCCGCGCGCTCGGCTGCAACCGCTGGTCCAGCTTCGTGCGCGTCGTGCTGCCGCAACTGCGGCCGGCGCTGCTCGGCGGCATGCTGCTGGTCGCGCTCGGCGTGCTGTCGGAGTTCGGCGCGTTCACGCTGCTGCGCTTTCATACCTTCACCACGCAGATCTACGCGGAATTCCGCACCAGCTTCGACGCCGGCGGCGCATCGCTGCTCGCGTGTCTGCTGATCGTGATCTGCCTCGTCGTGCTTGCATTCGAGTTTCGAGTGCGCGGCGCGGCGCGCTACGAGCGCGTCGATCGCGGCACGCGCCGCGCGGTGTTGCGCTACGAGCTCGGTGCGTGGCGCTGGCTCGTCGTCGCGGGCTTTGCGCTGCTGACACTCGCGACGCTCGGCGTGCCGCTCGGCATGATCGGCTTCTGGCTCACGCAGCCGGGCGCGGCCGCGGTGACGCCCGCCGATGTCTCGCCCGAATTGCTGTGGAACGCGACGATGTCTTCGCTCGGTTTCGGCCTCGCCGCCGCCGTGCTGACCACGTTGCTCGTGGTGCCGCTCGCATTTCTGCTGGTGCGTTACCCGACCCGTTTCGCGACGCTGTTCGAGCGCACCGTTTTTCTCGCGCAAGGCGTGCCGGGGCTCGTGATTGCGCTCGCGGTCGTGTCGCTCGCGGTGCATGCGCTGCGGCCGCTTTATCAAAGCGCTACGCTGCTGATCGTCGCCTACGCGATTCTATTCATGCCGGTCGCGCTGGTCAGCGTGCGCGCGGCGTTCATGCAGGCGCAGCCGCGCCTCGAGGAAACCGCGCGCGCGCTCGGCCTGAACTGGACGCAAACGCTCGTGCGCGTCGTGCTGCCGCTCGCGGGTCCCGGGCTCGGCGCGGCCGCCGCGATGGTGTTCATCTCGGTCGTCACCGAGCTGAACGCGACGCTGCTGCTGTCGCCGCTCGACACGCAAACGCTCGCGACCCAGGTGTGGGCCGATACGTCGACGATGGCGTTCGCCGCCGCCGCGCCGTATGCGGCGCTGCTGACCGGCATTTCGCTGTGCGCGTCGGGGCTGCTGTTCGCGCTGCTCGGCCGCTCGGCGCTGCTCGGCGAGCGCGGCTGACCCGATACGCGTCGGCTTTTTCATCGCTGCTTTTGGTTCGACTTTCTTCGGGATTTCATGAGCGAACTTCGTATCCGCGGACTGCAGAAATCGTTCGACGGTCATCCCGTGCTGCACGGCATCGATCTTTCGGTCGAGCCCGGCACGCTGCTCGCGTTGCTGGGGCCCTCGGGCAGCGGCAAGACCACGCTGCTGCGGCTCTTGTGCGGCTTCGAGCGCGCGGACGGCGGCAGTGTCGAGATCGACGGCCGACGTGTCGTCGGCGACAACCTGCACGTGCCGTCGGAACAACGCCGCATCGGCTATGTGCCGCAGGAAGGCGCGCTGTTTCCGCATCTGTCGGTCGCGGACAACATCGTGTTCGGCCTGTCGCGCACGCAGCGTCGCGCGCGCCATCGGGTGGCCGAGCTGCTGGAGCTGGTCGGCCTGCCCGCGCATTTCGGGGAGCGCGCGCCGCAGCAGTTGTCGGGCGGTCAGCAGCAGCGTGTTGCGCTCGCCCGCGCACTCGCACCCGCGCCGACGCTGGTCATGCTCGACGAGCCGTTCTCGTCGCTCGACGCCGCGTTGCGCGTCGAGACGCGTCAGGCGGTCGCGAATGCGCTGGCCGCGGCTGGCGCGACTGCCGTGCTGGTCACGCACGATCAGTCCGAGGCGTTGTCGCTCGGGCATGAGGTCGCGGTGCTGTGGAACGGAAGGCTGATCCAGACCGCGACGCCCGAAGCGCTGTACCGCCGTCCGGTGACGCGCGAGCTTGCGTCGTTCATCGGCGAGGCGGTGTTGTTGCCGGGCGTCGCGCAACAGGATCGCGCGAGCTGCGAGCTCGGCGAACTAGTACTGGCCGCGCCCGTCGGCAACGGCGCGGTCGACGTGATGCTGCGTCCCGAGCAGATCCGTCTGCTGCGCGCCGACGAAACCGCGCGCACGGGTGCCGCGCACGATGCGCTCGTCACCGATGTGATCTTCCAGGGGCAGGACGCGAGCGTCGCGCTGCAATTGCAGTCCGCCACGCGGACGATGGTGCGCGCACGCGTGCCCGGTTATCTGTGCCCGCGTCCGGGCGAGCGCGTGCGGCTAGCGGTCGAGGGTGAAGTGACCGCCTATACGCGGGCTTGAAGGGCGACCAGGGCTGGCACGCTCGGCTACCGCAACGACAGATCCTGCACCATCTGCTGCGCCAGATAATCGCAGGTCGGCCGATCCGATTTCGCGCTGCGTGCGACCACGATTTCGAGCGGCGCGATTTTCGGCAGGCCTTGCGCGTCGCCGAGAATCGCGAGCCGCGGCGGCACGCTGCAACGCGTCAGCGCGATCACCGACAAACCGGCATCCACGGTCGCGACGAGTCCCATCAGGCTCGCGCTGCTGAATGCCGCGCGATAGCGGATGCGCGCGCCATCCAGCGCGGCGAGCGTATGCTGACGCGCGACGCAGCCAGGCTCGTACAACCCCACCGGCAACGGCGACGCCTTCAACACCGGCGTATCGACCGACGCCCCAACCCACACCATCGGCTCGCTGCGCACGAATTCGCCGCGCAGCTTGTGGTCGCGCGTGACGAATGCGAGGTCGATCTTGTTGTCGGCGAGCATCGGCGCAAGCGCCGTGCTCTGCGCGCAGACGATCTCGATCTCGACGCGCGGGTACAGCGTCGCGAAACGCCGCAACACCGGCGACAGCAGCGACGACACATAGTCGTCCGGCGCGCCGAGCACCACGCGCCCGGTCACCTCGGGCCGCACGATCGCCGACCACGCCTCCTCCTGCAACGCGAGCGCGCGCCGCGCGTATTCGAGCAGCGTGTTGCCGGGCCGTGTCAGCGACAGGTTGCGCGTGTTGCGGGCGAACAGCGTCGTGCCGAGCATCGTTTCGAGCCGCTTGATCTGCATGCTGACCGCCGCCTGCGAGCGATGCACGCTCGCCGCCGCCTTCGTGAAGCTGCCCGCCTCCACGACCGCGACGAAGCTGCGCAACAGATCGACGTCGAATTCAGGGTTCACGATTTATCAACCGGGCTTATGGAATTGCTCAATTTAATTCGTTTGTGATAAGCCCGCAAGCGGCGCAATACTCGCAGGCATCATCTCAAGGAGTCGTTGCGCATGTCCCTCACCTCACGTCAACAAGGCGCGATCACGCTGGCGAGCGGCGGGCTGCTGATGGGCACGATCGGCGTTTTCGTCGAGGAGGCGCGGCTCGATGCGCTGACGCTCGTGTTCTTCCGCTGCCTGTTCGGCTTTCTGTCGCTCGCCGCTTATTGCGCGTGGAAGGGCTTTTTCACGCGCGCGCAGTTCACGCGCCGCACGGTCGCGCTCGCGCTGATTTCCGGCGTGCTGATGGTCACGCAGTGGGTCGGCTTTTTCGACGCGATTCATCGCACCAGCATCGCGGTCGCGACCGTCGTGTTTCATGTGCAGCCGTTCTGGGTCGTGCTGATCGGCGCGGCGCTCTTTAACGAACGGCTCGGCGCGGACCGGCTCGGCTGGATCGCGACGGCGTTCGTCGGGCTCGTGCTCGCGTCGGGCGTCATCGCGGCCGGCAATCTGCAGGGCCACACCAGCTACCTGATCGGCTTGAGCGAAGCGCTGCTCGGCTCGCTGCTGTACGCGAGCGTCACGCTGATCGCGAAAAGCCTCGGCGACATGCGCCCGCATCTGCTGACGCTCATGCAATGCGCGGTCGGCGTGATCTGCCTGCCGCTGATCGCGCCGTTCATCGCGCCTTTGACGCTCACGCCTATCGGGCCGATGCAGTGGTTCTGGCTGATCGGCATGGGCGTGCTGCACACGGGATTGTCGTACGTGCTGATTTACGGCGCGCTGCCGAAGCTCAGCACGCCGGTGATCGCGGTGCTGCTGTTCGTTTATCCGCTGACCGCGATCGTCGTGGATGCGCTCGTGTATGGCCGGGCGCTGTCGCTGGCGCAACTGGCCGGCATGGCGCTGATCGTCGCCGCGAGTCTCGGCGTCAATCTCGGCTGGCCGTTGCTGACGCTGCTGCATCCGGCCGGGCGGGCGCGCAGTCACGCAAAGTAACGCGAAGTAACGCGCGCCGCCCGGCTGGTGCTCACTGCGGCAGCGTCTCGCCCTTCGTCTCCGGCGCGAACGGAATCACGAACAGGCCGAGCACGAAGGCGAGCGCGGTCAACGCGACCGGCACACCGAGCGTCTGCATATGCAGCACCGCGGCGCCGAGCAGAAAGTTGACGCCCGCGCCGACGAAGCGTCCAAACGACGTGCAGAACGCAAACGCGGTCGCGCGTACGCGGGTTTCGAACTGCTCGGGCAGCCACAGGCTGAACAACGCGAAGTTGCCGCCGAAAAAGCCCAGTACGAACAGCCACGCGATGAACGGCGCGAGCCCGTTCGGCTGATAGAACGCCCAGCCGAAGCTCGCCGCGATCGACACCGCCATCCCCGCGAAGTACACCGCCAACGTCATCTTGCGGCCGATGCGCTCGGCCATCGGCGGCAGCGCGAGACAGCCGAGGATCGTGCCGATCGACAGCAGGCCGGTAGCCAGCGACGCCGTGCGCATCGAATCGCCCTTCGACATGCCGGCGCGCGTCGCGAGCTGGATCACCGCGGACGGCTCGTAGACCGCACCCGCCCAGAGTCCGATGATCGCGATGGTCAGCAGAATGCACGCGACCCATGTGCGACGCCTGTAGGCCGGCCCCATGATCTCGCGCAGCGGCTTCGCACGCACTGTCTTGGCGTCGGCCTTCTGCCACTTCTCCGGCTCCTTCACGCGCAGCAGAATCAGAATCGCGACGACGACCGGCACCGCGCCGGTCAGGAACATCGCGCGCCAGCCGAAATGCACGCCGATCGTGTAATTGAGCGCGGCCGCGAGAAAGAAGCCCGCGTAGTAGCCGGTCTGCAGATAACCGGCGCCCATCTTGCGGCGATCCTCGGGCCACGCTTCGGCCACGTAGGTGCCCGCAAGCGCCCATTCCCCACCGATGCCGACGCCCGCGATGAAGCGATAAATACCGAGCTGCCACACATTGGTCGAGGTCGCGGCAAGCCCGGTGAATATTGCGAACGTGAAGATCGTCGCGGCGAGCACCTTGGTGCGGCCGAAGCGATCGGCGAGCGGTCCCCAGATGAACGACAACCCCCAACCGACCAGGAACAGCGCAAACAGGATCGATCCCGCAAGGCCGACATTCGACGGCGTGGCCGCGAAGCCCGAACGCGGCAGCAACTCGGTCAGCGCTGGCGTGAGCACCAGCGCGTAAATGAACGAGTCCATGCCGTCGAGCGTCCAGCCGGCCCACGCGCCCCAAAACCCTGCGATCTGCGAACGATTGAGCGGTGTGCGCTGACGCGCGAGCGCTCGTCGGTCGGTCACTGTATTCATCTTGCTCCTCCAGCCTACGATGGTTGAACGTAACGAAAAACGACGGGCGCGCTTGGGGTTGGATCGACGACGTTGATTGATCGGCGATGTCCTCGTACAACTGATTCAGAGGACGGCGCGGGGAAATTGCCGGGACTGTGGGTGAAGACCCTTCCGGGTTTGCCCGCGCTGAAATACGCGTCTTTTTATATATAATATTTGATACCATGACCGACGCAACTGAAGGTTTTCCCCTGGACGCGCCCGTGCCCGGCTCGTTTCTTCCGGCCGCGGCACCCCGCGAAAGCACCTCGCACATGATTGCGGAGGCGCTGCGCGCGGCGATCGTCGACGGCACGCTCGCGCCCGGCGCACCATTGCGCCAGGACGCGATCGCCCGGCATTTCTCCGTCAGCGCGATTCCCGTGCGCGAGGCGCTGCGCCAGCTGGAAAGCGAGGGCTGGGCGCGCGCAGCCGTCCACAAAGGCGCGACCGTCGCGCCTTTGTCCGCCAACGAGGCGCGCGAGATCTACGAGATCCGCTCGGCGCTCGAAAGTCTCGCGCTCGGCCTCGCGATTCCGAATCACACCGCGGCGACGCTGCGCGAAGCCGCGCAGTTGTGCCGCGCCGCCGAGCGCGAAGAGGACCCATCGCTATACGTGACGCGCAATGCCGCGTTCCATATGTGTCTGTACGCGCCCGCCGGCCGGCCGCAGTTGGAGGACATGATCGGCTTGCTGCACCGGCGCGGCGAACGCTATCTGCGGTTGAAGTTCGGCTTGCCGTCGTACAAGGGCGAGTCCGACAGTGAGCACGCCGCGTTGCTCGAAGCCGTCGAGCGCCGCGATATCGCGACCGCGCAGTCGCTGGTGGTCGCGCATCTGCTCGGCACCGGCGAGCTTCTGCATCGTTTCCTGACCGAGCGCGCGCGCGAAGAAGCGCTGGCGCACCAACCGAAGCCGCGCGGCCGACGCCCGCGCGTCCACACCGGGAGCTGAACGAACCGATGAATGAGCCGATGAATGAGCCGATGAACCACCCCGCCGAAGCCGCCGCATCGCGGTCCACTGCCCGCTCATGGACGACCCGGCGCGACGAGAAGAACCGCCGCCTCGCGGCCATCGCGCCGTGGCTCGAAGACGGCGTGCTGCCCACGCACCGCATAATCGATGCGCTCGAAACGCTGATCCAGCCCGGCGAGCGCGTCGCGCTCGAAGGCGACAACCAGAAACAGGCCGACTTCCTGTCGCGCTCGCTCGCGAAGGTCGATCCGCAAAAGCTGCACGACATGCATCTGCTGATTTCGAGCATCAGTCGTCCTGAACACTTGACGCTGTTCGAGCGCGGCATCGCGCACAAGGTCGATTTCTCGTTCGCGGGGCCGCAGAGTCTGCGTGTCGCGCAACTGCTCGAAGACGGCCAGCTGGAAATCGGCGCGATTTATACGTATGTCGAGTTGTACGCGCGCATGTTCGTCGACCTGACGCCGCACGTCGCGCTGCTGTGCGCGGACAAGGCCGACCGTCACGGCAATCTGTACACCGGCCCGAACACCGAGGACACGCCGACCATCGCCGAAGCCGCCGCGTTCCGTCACGGCATCGTGATCGTGCAGGTCAACGAGATCGTCGACGAGTTGCCGCGCGTCGACATTCCGGGTTCGTGGGTCGACGTGGTCGTGCAGGCGGACCGGCCGTTCGCGGTCGAGCCGCTGTTCACGCGTGATCCCCGTCATATCGGCGACTTGCAGGTGCTGACCGCGATGATGGTGATACGCGGCATCTACGAGCCGTATGGCGTCACGTCGCTCAATCACGGCATCGGCTTCGATACCGCGGCGATCGAACTGCTGCTGCCCACCTACGGCGAAGCGCTCGGCCTCAAAGGCAAGATCTGCCGCAACTGGACACTCAACCCGCACCCGACGATGATCCCCGCGATCGAATCGGGCTGGGTCGACAGCATCCACTGCTTCGGCAGCGAGGTCGGTATGGAGGCGTATATCGAGGCGCGCCCCGATGTGTTCTTCACCGGCAACGACGGCAGCCTGCGCTCGAACCGCGTGCTGTGTCAGTTGGCCGGCCAATACGGCGTCGATCTGTTCATCGGCTCGACGCTGCAGATCGACGCGGACGCGAATTCGTCGACGGTCACGCGCGGACGGCTCGCCGGTTTCGGCGGCGCGCCGAACATGGGCCACGATCCGCGCGGCCGGCGTCATGCGAGCGAGGCGTGGCTGAAGCTGTTGAAGGGCGACGGTGCGATATCGCGCGGCCAGAAGCTCGTCGTGCAACTCGCGGAAACGTACAAGAAAGGCGGCGAGCCGACCTTCGTCGATGAACTCGACGCGATCGCCGTCGGCGCGAAAAACGGCATGCCGATCGCGCCGGTGATGATCTACGGCGACGACGTGAGCCATGTGGTCACCGAGGAAGGCATCGCGCATCTGCACAAGGCCGAAGGCATCGACGAGCGGCGCGCGGCGATCGCGGCGGTGGCCGGTGTCACGCCGATCGGCCTGCGCGCAAAACCCGAGAAAACCGCCGAGTTGCGCCGGCGCGGCATCGTCGCGTATCCGGAAGATCTCGGCATCCGGCGCGGCGAAGCGAAGCGTTCGCTGCTTGCGGCGCGCAGCATCGACGATCTGGTCACGTGGTCGGGCGGACTATACGCGCCGCCCGCGCGCTTCCGGAGCTGGTGACGATGGCGTCCGCTGCTGCTGTTCTCGAACGGTTGGACGCGCCGCCTGCTTCTGTCCTGCGCGATGCGTGCGGCACATCGCCCAAGGGGCCGCCGTTTTCCGACGCGCAACTCGCGCGCGACGCGATCACCGCGCTGATCGACGAGGCCGAGCTCACGCCGAAGCCCGCGCTCGTCGACCGGCGCGGCAGCGGCGCGCATCGCGACCTCGATCTCGCGATCATGCGGCGCTCCGCGCACGCGCTCGAACCGACGTTCGCGGCGCTCGCGCGCACCGCGCGCCGCCGCGGCGAACCGTCGGCGCTGCTGCGCGCCGAACTCGCGCAGATCGGCCGCGCGGGCGAACTGGACATGATGCAGGCGACCGGCGGTAGCAATGCGCATCGCGGCGCGATCTGGATCATCGGACTGCTCGTTGCGGGCGTCGCGCTCGAAACGTCTTCGAGTGCCTCGATGCGTACGCACGGACCTGGCGCGCCGAACCCTCTGGATACCTCGCGCGTCTGCACTTTGGCCGCGCAGATCGCCTGCTTCCCGGACCGCTTCGCCGCTTCGTCCGATAGCCACGGCGAACGCGCGCGTCGACGCTATCAGGTCGGCGGCGCGCGGCGCGAAGCGCAGGACGGCTTCCCGCACGCGCTCGACGTCGGCCTGCCCGCGTTACGCGCGGCGCGCGCACGCGGCATCGACGAAAACACCGCGCGCATCGACGCCTTGCTCGCGATCATGAGCACGCTCGACGACACCTGCCTGCTGCATCGCGCGGGCCTCGCCGGCTTGCATGCGGGGCAGCGCGGCGCGCGACGCGTGCTCGACGCGGGCGGCAGTTCGACAGCCGCGGGCCGTGTCGCGCTCGACGCGCTCGAACGCGAACTGCTGGCGCTGAACGCGTCGCCTGGCGGCGCGGCCGATCTGCTCGCCGCCACCCTCTTTCTCGACATGCTGGCGCATCGCGACGCCAGCCGGAGCTGAGCCTCATGGAACATCTGACCTTCGACTATCCGGCGCAACGCGCCGTCACGACCCGCGCGCACGTCGGCGTAGTCGGCTCGGGCGATCTGGAAGTGCTGCTGTCGCCCGCCGCCGATGCAGGCGGCTCGGCGCTTGCTGCGCACGTGCTCGTGCGCACCAGCGTCGACGGCTACAGCCACATCTGGAAGAGCGTGCTCGACCGCTTCTTCACGCGCTACGACGGCGCTGCGAACATCGAGATCAACGACTTCGGCGCGACGCCGGGCGTGGTCGCGCTGCGGCTCGCGGAAGCGGTCGAAGCGGCCGAGGAAGGAGACAGCGTATGAGCACGCGCGCCAGCATTCACCGCGCACCGCTGCTGCACGAGAGCTTCATCGAACTGCCCGCGCGCGAGCGCGCCCGTTCGCTGCTCGACGCGGGCAGCTTCCGCGAACTGCTCGGACCGTTCGACCGCATCGCGTCGCCGTGGCTGCCCATGCAGGGCATCGTCTGCCAGGCCGACGACGGCTGTGTGATCGCGCGCGGCACGATCGACGGCGAACCGGCCGTGGTCGCGGCGATCGAAGCGGCGTTCCAGGGCGGCAGCATCGGCGAAGTGTCGGGCAGCAAGATCGCCGCGGCGCTCGAGATGGCGCGGCGCGACTGCGAGCGCGGCAAGCTCGTGCGCCCGGTCGTGCTGTTCGAGACCGGCGGCGTGCGTTTGCAGGAAGCAAACCTCGGGCTCGCGGTGATCGCCGAGATTCAGGCGGCGATCGTCGCGCTGCGCCGGCACGTGCCGGTGGTCGGCGTGATCGCGGGGATGGTCGGCTGTTTTGGCGGCATGTCGCTCGCGGCCGCGCTGTGCTCGTATCTGATCGTGACCAGGCAGGGACGGCTCGGCATGAACGGACCCGAAGTGATCGAGCAGGAAGCCGGGATCGAGGAACTCGATGCGAGCGATCGCCGCCGCGTGTGGCAACTGATCGGCGGCGAGCAGCGCGTCGCGAGCGCGCTCGCCGATACCCTGGTTGATGACGATGCCGACGCGGTCCGCGCCGCCGTGCTCGCCGCGTTTGCGCGCGGCGTGCCGGCCGCGCATCGCAGCGAGCAGGTCGACACGTTCCTGCGGCGGCTCGCGCGGATCGATCCGCCGAGCGTCACGCCCGAGACAATGCGTGATGTGTACAACCCGCAAGCGGGCGATGCATCGAACAAGGAGCAGGCATGAGCGACACGACAGTCACGCGCGGCGCGCGCTGGTTCAACGCACTGGCCGGCGAATCTTCGAGCGCCGCGCCCGTCTGGAGCAGCGATGCGCCGCTCGGCGGCGACACCGCGCGCTTTATCGCGGTCGTGCCCGATGCCGCGAACCGCTTTCCACGCGCGACCAGCAACGTGGTCGGACTCGAACAGGGCTGGCAACTCGCGCGCGCGGTGCGCGAAGTCATGGAGGCGGATCGAGGCGCCGGCACACGCCGCCCGATCGTCGCGATCGTCGATGTGAAGAGCCAGGCGTATGGCTATCGCGAGGAAATGCTCGGCATCCACCTCGCCTGCGCGGCCGCGGTCGACGCCTACGCGAGCGCACGCGACGCCGGCCATCCGGTGATCGCGCTGATCGTCGGTCCGGCGATGTCCGGCGCGTTCCTCGCGCACGGCTATCAGGCGAACCGCATCGTCGCGCTCGACGTGCCCGGCACGATGGTCCACGCGATGGGCAAGGAAGCAGCCGCGCGCGTCACGCGCCGCACGGTCGAAGAACTCGACGAACTCGGCGAGACGATCGTGCCGATGTCGTATTCGATGGCCTCGTTCGCGAAGCTGGGGCTGCTCGATCGGCTGATCGACGGCGTCGACGCGGATGCGCCCGACGCGGCGCAGATCGAGCGCGTGCGCACCGTGCTGATCGAACAGATTCGCAGCGCGCGCGACGGGGATCGGACGCTTGCGCGTCGGCTGGAATCGGTTGCGGCGCGGCAGACTCGCGCGGCGTCGATCGAGGTACGGCGGCGTCTTGCCGAACAGTGGGACGCCGTGTAATGCGCGTGTGTGCGGCTGCGCCCTTCCCGACTGCTTGCGCCACGTCGTGCGACGCGCGCTGGCGGCCGCATGATCTGCTGCGCTTGCGACGACTCGATGCGCTCGATGACGAACCCGCGTGGGTCCGCGCTGCGTTCGAACGCGCACCGTATGCGGTCGTGCGACGCGCGCTCGCCGTTGAAGGTTTCGTCGCGATCGGCGTGCGCGGCGCAGAGCGAGCGCAGCGTTACGGCACGTGGGCGCATGCGGACCATATCGTCGGCGTCGTAGCGCCGGAGTCCCTGGCGCAGGCGCGACCCGGTCCCGAACGTGATGCATTGCCTTCCTTCGTTGCGCTCAATTCGTTGCAACGTGACCGGAGCGGTCCGCTTTCTGGATTCGCTTGGGGTCCTTCTGGTAGCACGGGATTCGAACTGGCGACGCATGCTCGCACCGTGAACGAAGCCAGCGATCTCGATCTGTTGATCCGCGTGCCCGAACCGCTGGCGTTGAAGGTCGCGAGTGCTTTGCTGGAGCAACTTCAAACGCTCTCGGCTCGTATCGGTGTGCGCATCGATGCACAACTCGAAACGCCCGCGGGCGGCGTCGCGCTCGCGGAGTGGGCTGCGGGCAAGGCGCGCGTGCTGGCCCGCCACGCGAGCGGTCCCCGCTTGATCGCCAATCCGTGGGCCGAGGTCGCTCAGGATGGCGCTACCTGATGTTCGCGCTTATCTTCCCCGGTCAGGGTGCGCAAAGCGCAGGCTTTCTAAATCGACTGCCGCGGCATCGCGCGGTACAGGACACGTTCGCTGAAGCATCGGACACGCTCGGCGTCGACGTGCTGACGCTCGACTCGCCCGACGCTCTGGACTCGACCGTCGCCGTGCAACTGGGCCTGACGATCGCGGGCGTCGCGATCACGCGCGCGCTCGCCGATGAAGGTTTGGTGGCGGAAATCAGCGCGGGGCTGTCGGTCGGCGCATATCCGGCAGCGGTCAGTAGCGGCGCGGTGCCGTTTCGCGATGCCTTGACGATGGTGCGGCGGCGCGCCGAATTGATGGAAACCGCTTACCCGTCGGGCTATGGTCTGGCGGCCGTATCCGGCTTGAACGAGCAGCAGGTGGAAACGCTCGTCGCGCAGCAGGCGCAAGAGCAGCGGCAACCCGTTTATATCGGCAACGTCAATGCGCCGCGTCAGATCGTGATGGCCGGCGCGAACGATGCGCTCGACCTGTTCATCGAACGCGCACTTGCGGCCGGCGCGCGCAAGGCCACCCGGCTCGCGGTCAGCGTGCCCTCACATTGCAAGTTGCTCGCGCACGCGAGCGACGAACTGCTGGCGTACTCGCGCGAGTTGCGTTTCGAAACGCCGCGCGGCATCTATATCGGCAATCGCGGTGGACGGCCGTTGTATACGGCCGACGCGATCCGCGAAGATCTTGCGACGAACATGCGCTACACCGTGCGCTGGTTCGATGCGCTCACCGTGATGCAGGAAATGGGCGCGCATGTGCTGGTCGAGGCGCCGCCGGGGCAGGTGTTGACGGATATCGTGAGGGAGTATTTTTCGGAGACTAGCGCGCTGACTGCCAGTGCATGGCCGTTCGACAGACTGGCCGGGACGGTGCGCAGGCGCCTCGAGCGTGGAGCATAAGCGTTTCATATAAATCTTCGCGTTGACCCAGAATGTGTCGGCCGCTGAACAACGCGAGGTTCGCCCAGGTGTCTGCCCTAACGCAACGCTGCCACGCCCGAATCAATTTCTGCGCCCGGATATTTCATTTGCATACCTTGCAGAGCCCACTTCGACCCGGCGGGACGGGTCTTGACCGCATCACCGGGAGCCGAGGGCGCAAAACCATCACAATAAGGCGCGAAACGTGGAGATTCCTGGCCAAATGCGCAGGGACCAACTGCTATCCTTGAAAGAAGTCGACCCGTTCTCGAGCGCACTCCCATGCGCGCGCACTCGGAAAGAGGGATCCATGAGTTGTCCCACACTATCGCGACATTTTTTTCCCCGTCGTTCCATTGCCGGGTTGCCTGCGACACATGTCGCGTGCACCGCCCTCGAGCGATAGTCCAGCTACACAGAGCCTTACACAAAACCTGAACCGCAACGCAGTTGAAGCAGCAGGTTCAAATTCAGACTGATCAACTTCCCGCGAATTTATCGATCTGATGTCACACGTGTAGCAACAGCCGGCATTCTGGAAACGAGTTGCGCAGAACTCCGCCTTCGCACCGATATGAGGGAGATATGCATAGACCCATCGACACTGAAACGATTCCGAGCAATGAATTGCAGCAGGTCAGGACGACTTATGCCAAGCTTTGCGAGGACTACCTTGCACATCGCGCCGATGGTAAATACCGGGACTATGTGCAATCGGTCATTGCCAACGACGCCAGTCTCGATCGTCATGTGCGCGCGTTCGAAATTTATGCCCCGTATATCAAGCGTGGAATGAAAGTGCTCGACTGGGGATGCCGTCACGCCCCGGATTCGTGCATGCTTCGTACGCTCTTCCGGGACATCGAGATTTATGGCTGCGACCTATGCAATGATGGGCAATTCGCGGAATTCCATCAGTACGCCGGGTTATCTTTCGCAGCGCTCGATCATGAGTTTCTGCTGCCCTACGAAGACAATCAATTCGATGTAGTGATTGGAAGCGGTGTACTCGAGCACGTGGCTCGCGAACAAAAAAGCATCGACGAGCTATGGCGCGTGCTGAAAGACAATGGTTTGCTGATAATCACATTTTTACCCAACCGCTTATCGGCAACAGAAAACGCCTGTAGAGTGATGAAGAAGTACACGGGCCATAATCGGCTGTACAGCCTCAGCGACGCGAAGCGCCTGTTTCTCAGTTCGGGATTCGTGCTAGAAGAATGCGGCTATCATCAGGTCTTTCCGACGTTCGCAAAAGGCATCAAGGGCGGCGGAGCGCT
The DNA here is from genome assembly GCF_040948755.1 of Paraburkholderia sp. BR13444. NCBI lineage: Bacteria > Pseudomonadati > Pseudomonadota > Betaproteobacteria > Burkholderiales > Burkholderiaceae > Paraburkholderia > Paraburkholderia sp. BR13444. Next base: position 230,852 of record NZ_JBFPKM010000011.1, read on the forward strand.
CAATGCACTGGCCAATATCGGCATGAAGCTGAACCGGCCTTTCGAGCGGATACCGATCGTCAATGCGGTCTCCGCAAATCTGTATTTCATCCTCCGCCGCGTTCATGAGATGTAGCGGTAGGCCGCCGAGGCGGCCTACCTCGCCGGATCATTGCGCAACGCCGCGCCGCCCTCCTGTTGGGAAGTCACGAATCCTCGCAGTGCGGGGGTGAGTCGGAAAACGAGCTTCTCCAGTTCCACCACGAGGAAGAACAGGACGCCACCAACAAAGAGCCACCCCCACGCCGACAACGGCAAAGCCTCGGTGTGAAAAACGGCCTGGAACGGGAACGTATAGGTGAACAGAAGCTGCAACACCACGACGCCGGCGATCCCGTACCACAGATGACGATTGCCCATATGCGCGCGCACGTTCAGTGACGAATCGAGCAGATACCGGATGTTGAGCAGATAGAACACCTGGCCCAGCGTAATCGCGTTGACCGCGGCCGTGCGCGCCAGATCATCCGACGCCCCGTGCGACTTCATCCAGAAGAAGGTCGATAGCGTATAGAGCACAAGCGCCGCGCCGACGAACAGGATGCGCCAGATGCCGAAACGCGTGACGATCGGCCGGTCGATTGCGCGCGGCGAGCGGCGCATCACGTCGGCCTCGTGCGGCTCGAAAGAAATGGTCAGGCCGAGCGCGACCGAAGTCACCATGTTGACCCACAGGATCTGCGGCGCCGTGATCGGCAGCGTGAAGGCGAACAGGATCGCCACCGCGATCACCGCGCCTTGCGCGATATTGGTCGGCAGCATGAACAGCATCGCCTTCTCGATGTTGTTGTAGACCGTGCGCCCCTCCTTCACAGCCGCGGAAATCGACGCGAAATTGTCGTCGGCGAGGATCATTCCAGCCGCCTCTTTCGTCACCTCGGTGCCCTTGATCCCCATCGCGACGCCGATGTCGGCCTTCTTCAGCGCGGGCGCATCGTTGACGCCGTCGCCCGTCATCGCGACGATCTGCCGATTCGCCTGGATCGCCTTGACGAGCCGCAGCTTGTGCTCGGGACTCGCGCGCGCGAACACGTCGACGCTGCGCACGCATTCCTGCAGCGCCGCGTCGTTCATCGCTTCGATCTCGGCGCCGGACACGGCCGTCTTGCCGTCGCCGATGCCCAGCATTCTTGCGATTGCCGCCGCCGTGATCTTGTGGTCGCCCGTGATCATCGTCACGCGAATGCCCCCGCCGTGGCATTCGCGCACGGCCTCGATCGCCTCTTTGCGCGGCGGGTCCATCAGGCCCACGAGGCCGAGCAATACGAGATTACGCGGCAGGTCCTGCGGCCCGAGTGTCCCTGTGCGCAGACCCGGCTCAGGCAGCCACGCGAGCCCGAGCACGCGCTCACCTTGCGCGGCGAGCCGGTCGCCCTCTCTTGCGAAATGCTCGCGATCGAGTGGCACGGGGCCTTGCGCCGTCTGCTGCCGGTCGCAATGATCGATGATCACCTCTGGCGCGCCCTTGACCAGCAGCATCTCGCCGTCGGCCGAGCGGTTCAGCGTCGCCATGAACTTGTGCTCGGACTCGAACGGAATCACGTTGACCCTCGGCGCGGCAGCGGTCTCGGCCGCACGGTCCATGCCCAGCTTGGAAGCGAACGGATAGAGCGCGCCCTCGGTCGGGTCACCCTCCACTTTCCATTTCCCTTCTTCCTCGAAGAGCTCCGCGTCGTTGCACAACAGCGACACGCGGCCCATCAGCTTCAGCACGTCCGGCGCGGCGCCGAGCGGCTTGCCATCGGCGCTGACCTGTCCTTCGCTGGCGTAGCCGTCGCCGGTAACGGAATAGCCCGCTTCCGCCGTCACGGCGGAGGTCACCATCATCTCCATCAGGGTCAGCGTGCCCGTCTTGTCCGAGCAGATGCGCGAGACGGCGCCCAGCGTTTCGACCGCCGGCAGGCGGCGAATGATGGCGTTGCGCTGCGCCATCCGCTGCACGCCGATGGCGAGCGTGATGGTGATCAGCGCCGGCAGGCCTTCCGGGATCACCGACACCGCAATCCCCACGATGGCCTGGAACAGCTCGACGAACGTCATGTGTCCGAGCCAATGCCCATAGGAGAACAGCAGCACGCTGACAACGGCGATAACCGCCGTGATGACGTAGCCGAATTTCTTGATCTGGCGCAGCAGCGGCGTCTCGAGCGCGCTGACTTCGGCGAGCATCTGGTTGATCCGGCCGAGCTCCGTCTGGCTGCCGGTCGTCACCACGACACCGGTTGCCCGGCCCGACAGGACCATCGTGCCGCAGAAAGCCATGTTCTCGCGGTCGCCGACCGTCGCTTTGGCGGGCACCGGCGCGGTGCTCTTCTCGGCCGGGAGGGATTCGCCCGTGAGAGCCGCTTCTTCCGTGTGCAGATTCCTCGCGTCGACGAGACGCATGTCCGCCGGGATTTTGTCGCCCGATTCCAGTAGCACGATGTCGCCAGGAACGAGTTCATCGGCGGGGATCAAGCGAACCGCTCCGCCACGCATCACGCGCGCCTCGGCGGACAGCATGTTGCGAATCGAATCGAGCGCCTTCTCGGCGCGTCCTTCCTGAATGAAGCCGAGCAGCGAGTTGAGAATCACGACGGCAAGAATCACCGTGCCATCGAGCCAAAGGCCCATCATGAACTTGATGAAACCGGCCACGAGCAGCACGTAGATCAGAATGTTGTGGAACTGCATCAGGAAGCGTGCGACCGGCCCTCTCTTCTTGCCCTGCGGCAGGCGGTTCGGCCCATAGGTGGCCAGCCGCCCGGCCGCTTCCGCGGCATCGAGGCCCTGCGCGGGATCGACCTTGAACTGCCGTTCGATGTCACCGGCCGGCATCGCATGCCACGGCGTCGCACTCTCAACTGAGCTCATCCTCGTGTCTCCCGGTTCCAGTGATTTCGGGTCAGGGGGCCGCTCTCGATGATCCGGATCGTCCCCGGGTTGATCGGGTCACGTCTCGTCCACCGCTTCAGCGTCGAGCTCCTCCCTCGCGGCGGCGAGATCCTTCATCTGCTCTGGCGTCGCTTTCGGATATTCGAGGTCGAGCTTCTCGACGGCCTCGACGATCGCCGCCGCGACGATGAGGCGCGTGACAGGCTTGTTGTCGGCGGGCACGACGTACCACGGAGCCGCTTCGGAGGCCGTCGCGCGGATCGCCTCTTCATAGGCGTGCATATAGTGGTTCCAGTAGCGACGTTCGCGAACGTCGGATGCGGAAAACTTCCAGTTCTTGTCGGGATTGTCGAGGCGTTCCATGAACCGCTTCTTCTGCTCCCCGTACGACAGGTTCAGATAGAACTTGACTATGACCACGCCCTGGCGCGTCAGATAGTCTTCGAAGCGCGCGATGTCGGCGAGCCGTTCGTCCCATATGTTGTTGCCGACCCGTACCGGCGGAATCTTCTGCGCACGGAGCAGATGCTGATGCACGCGCACCACCAGCGCCTCTTCATAGTACGAGCGGTTGAAAATACCGATGTGCCCGCGCTCAGGCACTTTCCTCGAATAGCGCCAAAGGAAGTCGTGCGAGAGTTCCTCATCCGACGGCTGCTTGAACGAGATGACATCGCACCCTTGCGGATTGACGCGCGACATCACGTGCTTGATCGTCCCATCCTTTCCTGCGGCGTCCATGGCCTGGAATACCAGCAGCACGGCCCAGGAATCCTGCGCGTAGAGGATCTCCTGCTCCATCGCGAGCCATTTCGATCCGCGCTGGAGCAGTTGCTGCGCCTCTCCCTTATGCATTTTGAGTCCCAGCGTCTCGCCGGGATCGAAATTCTTCAGGAAGAAATCTTTGCCGCTCGTGACGCGGAACGGATCGGTGTATGCCCGCAGCGCGTTGAGTATTTCCGTGCGAACCATCGCTTGTTTCCCCACGACATCAGCAATCAGTTGCCTCGCAACCGCGGTCGTACTGGTCACAACTCTTTCTGATAATAGGTCACACAAACGAAAACGTGCTCATCGGCAACGTCGCTGCGCACTGGCGTAGCGCCGCAAACGGCGAGCTGACGACGACACCAGCGCCGTCGGCGGCTGCCTCGAGCGCGGTCATCGCGGGTGAGAAATGGTGGCCGGGCGATTCGTCGGGGACCTGCATCCTCGCGAATTCGGCACATGGACGATGCCGCGATCGCCGTGCACCGAAGGCAGCGACGCGAGCGAATCGAGTCGTTAGCGACTGAAGGAAAAGCGGCGCCCCGAAGAACGGGGCGCCGCCGTATGACGCGCTGGAAGACCGCGCCCTAGCCCGGCGCGCGCCCCAACACCTGCGAATCCGACGACGCCGCCGTCGTCGACGGCTCGTCATGGCCGTGCCCATGCCCCGTAGTGGTGACCGCATTGGTGCCGCCGGGCCGACGCACGGACTTCGCATGCCGCTCGATCAAGCGTTGCAGCAAACAGAACGCGCACAGCAGCGCGCCGATCACGATCCGCGTCCACCACGAACTGAGCGTGCCGTCGAACGTAATCAGCGTCTGGATCGTGCCAAGAATGCCGACGCCAAACAGCGAGCCGACCACATAACCGACGCCACCGGTCAGCAGCGTGCCGCCGATCACCGTCGCTGCAATCGCATCCAGCTCCATGCCCTGCCCTTGCAGCCCATAACCCGACAGCACGTAGAACGTGAACACCGCGCCGCCGAGCGCCGAACAGAAGCCGCTCAGCGCATACACGCCGACCCGCGTGCGCGCGACCGGCAGCCCCATCAGCAGCGCCGAGCGCGGATTGCCGCCGACCGCATATACGTTGCGTCCGAAGCGCGTGAAATGGGCGACATAGATCGCGGCCGCGAGCGCCACGAGCGCGATCAGCACGTTCGCCGATACCGAACCGACGCCAACATTGAGACGGAACGCGGAGATCGCCTTGAACGTCGGATCGGTGATCGTGATCGACTGCGTCGTGATCAGAAAGCACAGGCCACGCGCAAAGAACATCCCCGCCAGCGTCACGATGAAAGCCTGCAGGCGGAAGTAGTGAATCAGCGCGCCCTGCACCGCGCCGAACACCGTGCCCATCAACAGCACGATCGGAATGATCAGCCACACCGACACGTGCATGTGCTCGGACAGAACGGCTGCGACGATCGTCGTCAGCGCGACGATCGAGCCCACCGACAGATCGATGCCGCCCGACACGATCACGAACGTCATGCCGATCGCGACGATCAGCAGGAACGCGTTATCGACGAGCAGATCGAGCAGCACCTGCCATGAGAAGAAGCCGGTGTACATCACCGAACCAAAGCCGAATAGCGCGCAGAACAGCAGGACCGTCACCGCGATCGGCAGTGTGCGCGGATCGATCACGCGGGCGAGTGCTTCGAGAACGCGCGTCATCGTGCCACCCCGCGCGATTTGACGAGCGACGCGCCGAACGACACCGCGAGCGCGCGCGCCGCAGGCGACTGGATCACGCTGACCGCGAGCACGACGGCCGCCTTGACGACGAGCGTCGCTTCCGGCGGCACGCCGATCGAATAGGTGGTGTACGTGAGCGTCTGGATGATCAGCGCACCGAGCACGGTGCCCGCGAAACTGAAGCGGCCGCCGAGCAGCGACGTGCCGCCGAGCGTCACGGCAAGAATCGCGTCGAGTTCGAGCAGCAGGCCAGCGTTGTTGCCGTCCGCGCTGCGCACGTTCGAGCTGATCAGGATGCCCGCCAGCGCCGCGGTCAAGCCCGAGAAGCTATACACCGCGAACACGATCGCTTTCGAGCGCAAGCCGACGAGCCGCGTCGCAACCGGGTTCACGCCGATCGCGCGAATGAACAGGCCAAGCGCCGTGCCCTCCACCAAAGCGGCGGTCGCCAGCACCGCTACGGTCGCGATCCATACCGAGCACGGCACGCCGAGCCAGTAGCCGCCGCCGACGAACAGATAGCCGGGCGCACCGATCGGGATGATCTGCCCGGCGGTCAGCAGTTGCGCGATGCCGCGGCCGGCGACCATCAGAATCAGCGTCGCGATGATCGGCTGCATGCCGACGAACGCGACGAGCAGCCCGTTCCACATGCCGCTCAAGATGCCGACGACGAGCGCGGCCACGAGCGCCTGCACGATCAGCGCACCGCTCGGCACGGCCTGGGTCGCGAGTATCGTCGCGGCCGCGGCGCCCGCGATCGCGACCACCGCGCCGACCGAGATGTCGATGCCGCGCGTCGCGATCACGAGCGTCATGCCGATCGCGACCAGCACCAGCGGCGCCGCGCGATTCAGAATGTCGATCGGCGCGCCGAACAGGTGACCGTCGAGCGTGCGCAGCGCGAGAAAATGCGGATTGACCAGCAGGTTCAGTCCGCACAGCAACACCAGCGTCACGCATGGCCACAGCAGCGGCCGCTCGACGCCGTCGCGCGCGAACCAGTTCGATAGCTTCATTCGCCGCTCCCTGCGATGAGTCGGTAGATGTTGTCCTCGTTCGATGCCTTGCCGGCCACCTCGGCGATCTTGCGGCGATCGCGCAGCACCGCGACGCGATGGCTGACGCGCAGCACCTCGCTGATCTCCGACGAGATGAACAGGATGGACAGGCCGTTCGCGCACAGCGCGAGCAGCCGGTCCATGATGTCGAACTTCGCGGCGACGTCGATGCCGCGGGTCGGCTCGTCGAGGATCAGCAGTTTCGGATCGGTTGCGAGCCAGCGCGCGAGCAGCGCCTTCTGCTGGTTGCCGCCAGACAGGAGCGCGATCGGCTGCTCGGCGTCGGACGCCTTGATGCCGAGCCGCTCGATCCACGTATCGGCGAGTTCGCGCGCGCGTTGCCGGCTGATCTTGCGCCACCAGCCGCGCCGCGCCTGCAACGCGAGCATGATGTTTTCACGAATCGACAGCTCGGCGACGATGCCTTCCTTCTTGCGGTCTTCCGCGCAATAGCCGATGCCGTGGCGCACCGCGTCGTGCGGGGTGCGCAATCGCACGGGACGCCCTTCGACGAGGATCGTGCCGCTGTCCGCGCGATCCGCGCCGAACAAGAGACGTGCGGTTTCGGTGCGCCCCGAGCCGAGCAGTCCCGCGAGGCCGAGTATCTTGCCGGCGTGCACTTCGAGATCGATCGGCTGTAGCGTGCCGCGACGGCCGACGCCGCGCAGTTCGATGAACGGCTGCGTGGCGGGTGCTTGCTCCGGGTGATCGTGCGCGATCTCCTGCAGATCGTCGGCGGCCTGACCTTCGTGCGCCGCTTCGCGCAGACGCGCGCTCATGCGCTCGTGGCCGACCATCTTCGCGACCAGTTGATCCGCGGACAGATCGCGTGCCAGATATTCGCCTTCGCGCTCGCCGTTGCGCATCACCGTGATGCGATCGGAGATCGCGTAGGTCTGCTCGATGAAATGCGTGACGAACAGGATCGCGATGCCCGATTGCTTGAGATGGCGAAGGATTTTGAAAAGCTGCGCGACTTCGCTGTCGTCGAGGCTCGAAGTCGGCTCGTCGAGAATCAGCACGCGCGCATCGACGGACAACGCTCGCGCGATCGCGACCATCTGCTGCACGGCGATCGGATAGGCGTCGAGCGAGCGCGTGACGTCGAGCGACACGTCGAGGCGCGCGAGCGCTTCCTGCGCGCGCCGCTTGATGTCGGGCCAGTCGATCGCGCCGAAGCGGCGCGGCTGCCGGCCCGCGAAGATGTTCTCCGCGACCGACAGATTCGGGCACAGGTTCACTTCCTGGTACAGCGTGCGCACGCCGGCCGCCTCGGCTTCCTGCGGCGACGCGAACGCGACCACCTCGCCGCCGAGGCGGATCGTGCCGGCATCGGGTGCGAGCACGCCGGTGAGCACGTTGATCAACGTGGATTTGCCGGCGCCGTTCTGGCCCATCAGCGTATGGACCTCGCCGGGAAACAGGCGGAAGTCGACGTGTTGCAGCGCCTTCACGCCCGGAAATGTCTTGCTGACGCCGGAGGTCGCCAGGATCGGTTCGCGCGCGCTCATGTCATTCTGTTGGCTTCGCGCACCCGGCGGCGTGCCGCGCTGCGGCTGGTCCGGCTGAGTCGGTTCGGTAGCGGATTGGGTCATGGACCTCGCTCGATCGGCTATGCATGGTTCGGCAGGCCCCAGCGGCATGCTCCCGCGGACGCAGGCTCCTGAAAAGAGACCGCCCGCTGCAGAAGGAAGCAGCCCGGGCGGTCAGGCACCACTGGAGAAACCTGTTCGATGCGTCCGTACTGCACATCTCCTTCGCGCCGTGGGCCGCGTCGGCCTGGGCGCCTGAACACCGCACACGCCGCGGCACTCGCGCGAGCGATGCCGCGGCGACGTTGCGCGCCGCGTCAGTACTTACGCGACGGCAAAGTTTGCGCAGCGACGCTCATCGGGAAGACAGTCTCCTGAGTCAGGATGCGCTTCGGCAGCGGCTTGCCAGCCACCACGTCTTTCACCGCCGTCATCAGCTGCGGTCCGAGCAGCGGGCTGCACTCGACGTCGACGTTGATCTTGCCGGCGGCCATCGCCTGGAAGCCGCCCTTGGTTGCGTCGAACGAAACCACCACGACGTCCTTGCCCGGATGCATGCCGGCTTCTTCCATCGCCTGGATCGCGCCGAGCGCCATGTCGTCGTTATGAGCATAGACAACGTTGATCTTGTTGCCGTAGGTCTTGATGAACGCTTCCATCACCTGCTTGCCGCCAGCAAGCGTGAAGTCGCCGCTTTGCGACGCGATGATCTTGAACTTCGGATCGCTCTTGATCACTTCGATCAGACCCGCGTGGCGGTCATTCGCCGGCGCGGAGCCGACCGTGCCTTGCAGCTCGGCGATGTTGATCGGACCTTTATCGTTCTTGTAGTTCTCCGCGAGCCACTTGCCGCCGCGTCGTCCTTCTTCGAGGAAGTCCGAGCCGATCATCGTCACGTACAGCGACGGGTCCTTTACGTCGATGTTGCGGTCGGTCAGGATCACCGGAATCTTCGCGGCCTTGGCTTCGAGCAGCACCGGTTCCCAGCCCGATTCGACAACCGGCGAGAACGCGATTACGTCGACCTTCTGCGCGATATACGAGCGGATCGCCTTGATCTGGTTTTCCTGCTTCTGCTGGCCGTCGGAGAATTTGAGGTTGATACCGGCTTCCGTCGCTGCCGACTTCACCGATTCGGTATTCGCGGTGCGCCATGCGCTTTCCGCACCGACTTGCGCAAAACCGAGCGTGATTTTCTTGTCTTCGGCATGCGCGCCTGGCGTGGCCAGCGTTAGCACTCCGAGACTCGCGGAAAGCGCGAGCGCGCCCAGAGCGCGACACGCGGCACGTCGTGTATTCGCCATGACAGTCTCCAATCGTTGTTGTGTAGACGACCCAGCGGTCAGCCCGGCCCTCGTGGCCCTCACGGCGCATGGATCGTGATGTAGCGTACTGTGCGACGCGTTAACCGTCCAATCATATGATTCGCGCCCTCGATATCAATTTTGGTATAGCGCGCCGATCAGAGCATTGCCGCTCGCTGATTCAGGCGGGCGTGACTCTCGGGGTGACCCAGCGAAACGTCAGATTGATGCGCTCGCCGCTCACGCGCGGCTCTTTCGGCACCCGATGACGCCACTGCGCCTGGGTGTCGCCCTTCATCACGAGCAGGCTGCCGCCCTTCAGCGAGAACGATTGCACGACGCCACTGCGGTTGTGTTGCAGATCGAACCTGCGCGCGACGCCGAGACTCACCGACGCGATCACCGGTTGCTTGCCGAGTTCGGGCTCGCGGTCCGCATGCCACCCCATGCTGTCGGCGCCGCTGCGGTAGCGATTTAGCAGCACGCTGTTAAAACGCGCGCCGCTGGTCGCCTCTGCGGCGGCCTTCAGTTCAGCGACGGCGGGTGTCCACGCTTGCGGCACGTTGCGGATGCCCGAGTACACATACACCGCGTCCGGCTCGCCCTGCCAGGCGGTCAGACGCGGCAGTGCAACACGGCCGCCAGGCGTGCCCATCATGTCCTGGCGCCATTGCACTTCGTCGATCAGGCGGGCGAGCAGGCGTTCGGCGTCGGCCGGTGCGAGCCAGTCGGGATACCAGTCGACGTCGGGGGTCGGCAGGTCGTTGAAAAGATCGGTGTTCATCGGAATGCCTGGATGCAAGCGGACGAGTAAGTACCTTGGCTATTATGGCGACGACGGCTCACGCGCTGATTCACCCGCCTTGCTCTTTCATTCGACGCGGCTCTGCGCGTTCCCTCCATTCTTTCGCACGGGTCGCTTCCATGACACTTTCCGATCAGGCGCTCGCGCAGCTCTTTCGCGACGCGCGTACGCACAACGGCTGGCAGAACAAACCGATCGACGACGCCGTGCTGCGCGAGTTGATGGAGCTCGTCCTGCTCGGCCCGACCTCGGCCAATTCGAGTCCGGGCCGCTTCGTGTTCGTCAGGACGCCCGAGGGCAAGGAGAAACTGCGCCCGGCGTTGTCGACCGGCAATCTCGAGAAAACGATGGCCGCGCCCGTCACGGTGATCGTCGCCATGGACATGGCCTTCTACGAGCAGCTGCCGAAACTGTTTCCGCATGCCGATGCGCGCAGTTGGTTCGTCGGCAACGAGCGGTTGATCGCGGACACGGCGTTTCGCAATTCGACGCTGCAAGGCGGCTATCTGATTCTCGCCGCGCGTGCGCTCGGTCTCGACACCGGGCCGATGTCGGGCTTCGATCAGGCCAAGGTCGACGTAGCGTTCTTTGCGGGCACGACGGTGAAGTCGAACTTCCTGATCAATCTCGGCTATGGCGATCCGTCCAGGCTGTTTCCTCGCAGCCCGCGTTTTTCGTTCGACGAAGCGGCGCGGATAGTGTGACGGTGCGTTGATGATGGATGACGCGGCGGGTGTCGCGCCTCGCGTTGAATCGAATCTCGTCAGGTTAGCAGCGCGATATAAAACACCAAGGTGCCGATCAACGCGCCGACGAAGCAGAAGCCCTCTTCGGCTTCGTCGCCATTCGAGCGCAGCCACGCGCCGACCGCGCCGAACAGGCCCGCGATGCCGAGCGCGACACACACCATCACGACGTCGAACAGCGCGCTTTTGCCGAGTTCGGAGAAATCGATGCCGCGCACGCCGATGTAAAGCGCAATCGCCATCAGCGAAATGCCGACGAGCGGCAGCATCACATGGCTACCCTCGTATCCGACATGATGCGCATGATGAGCATGATGCACGTCGTCCGCGTGATGCCACAGGTGGCCCGGTTTGAGCAGCTTCATGGTGTGCCTCCCCCCGCCGATCTTCTCCGGCGACAGAACCAGTCATGGCCGAAGCGCGCTGCGCTGCCCCGGCAACAAGCTGTTTGGTTTCAAGCATACTCCACGCATGAATACCATTCAAAGCCCATTTAATTCGTTTGCATAGGCATTAAATACGTCGCGCGTGCCCTTGTAAGTATGTGCTGAGCACGGAATGCGCCTGCCCCCGGCGAAGCGCTGTCGTAGCGCGTCCCGGCGCCTTCCGGCGGGCGTCTCGTGCGGTGCGGGAGCATGAATATTGCAGCCACGGCAAGGGACCCAACATGTCGGTAGAATGATTCGCCGCGTTCGCTAACCGTCGCGCACGCAAGCACTGCCCGCCAACGGATCGCCGCCGCGCTGTCGCTGTCATGCCGGCCCTTTGGCCCCCTTCCCGTCCTGATCCTCTTTATGCGACGTTCATCGTTTCTTGTCCGCATCATCCTGATTGGCATCCTGCTGCATATCTACGTTGGTTTGCGCCTGATTCCCGACATGCCGATCGACTCGGCCGGCCGCGGACTGTGCGTGCTGTGGCTCCTGCTGTCGATCTACCTGATCCCGGTCGGCATGATGGCGCGCGGCTTCAAGCGCCAGCCGCTCGGCGACCGGCTCGCGTGGGTTGGCCTGCTCGCGATGGGCTTCTTCTCGTCGCTGCTGGTACTGACGTTCGCGCGCGATCTGATGCTGGCGTCGCTGCTGACGATCGACGCGATCTTGCCGAACACGCTCACGATTGCGCATTGGCGCACCGGCTCGGCCGCGGCGGTGCCGCTGCTCGCGCTGCTATCGACGCTGATCGGCCTCGTCAACGCGCGCCGTCGCGCGCGTGTCGTCACGATCGAAGTACCGATCGACGATCTGCCTGCCGAGCTCGACGGCTTCACGATCGTGCAGATCAGCGATATCCACGTCGGCCCGACGATCAAGGGCCGCTATGTCGACGCGATCGTAGACGCGGTGAACCGGCTCGAGCCGGATCTGATCGCGGTGACGGGCGATGTCGTCGACGGCAGCGTGCCGCAGTTGAGCCGGCATACGCAGCCGCTGTCGCGGCTCGCCGCGCGGCACGGCGCGTTTCTCGTGACCGGCAATCACGAGTACTACTCCGGCGCGAACTCGTGGATCGCCGAATTCCGCCGGCTCGGCTTGCGGGTGCTGCTGAACGAACACGTGATCGTCGATCATGACGGCGCGCGCGCCGTGATCGCCGGCGTCACCGATTACTCGGCCGGTCATCACGACCCCGCGCATCGTAGCGACCCGGTCGCGGCGCTCGCCGGCGCGCCGGGGGACGTGCTGATCAGGGTGCTGCTCGCGCATCAGCCGCGCTCGGCCGAAGCGGCCGCGGCGGCCGGCTTCACGCTGCAGTTGTCGGGTCATACGCACGGTGGTCAGTTCTTTCCGTGGAATTTCTTCGTGCGGCTGCAGCAGCCGTTTACGGCGGGCCTCGCGCGTCTGGACGGACTATGGGTTTATACGAGTCGCGGCACGGGCTATTGGGGACCGCCCAAACGACTCGGCGCGCCTTCGGAGATCACACGGTTGAGACTCGTACCGGGCGAACCCGATTGAACTCAACATTCGCAGTCCGGAGCAATTAATTGCAGTCTTTCAGCATTAGGGCTATGGCAACACTAAATGCACACTCCGTGCCGCCCGCGGCTTGACTGATCTTTGCGCAGCCCCCTAAAATTCGCGCAATTCTTCTAACCGGAATCACGATCTTGGACAGTAGCAGTTGTACGAGCCGAGTATCGATTTGCCCGCTCGCCTGAGCCGCAGGATTTCCGCGTCAGTCTTTTCTGTCGCCGTCCTGCCCTCAGGCTTGATGGCGCACGTCGCTCTCATTTCATTGTTATTCGCCTACTGTCGGTAAAGCACTGCGTGGCTCGATGCCATGCCGATACCGCACGCTACGGCCGCTGCATGCGTGTGCGCGCGTATTCGCGCGTATTTCGTCCCGCCCGCATGCACTTGCCGCGCACGAGGTAGACGATCTGGTGTTCTCACGCGTAGGCTTCACACTGCGACAGCGCGCACGCCAACCTTTCTGAACGATGACACTTGAATTCTTCCTGCGGCTTCTGACCGCATTTGCTTGCGGCGTCGCGATCGGCCTCGAACGACAGATCCGCCAGCGCACTGCCGGCCTGCGCACGATCACGCTCGTGGCGAGCGGCGCGTGCCTGTTCGTCACGCTCGGCGTGCTGACCGGCAACGGCGTCAGCGGCATTACGCAGATTGCGGCCTATGTGGTGTCGGGCGTCGGCTTTCTAGGCGGCGGCGTCATCATGCGCGACAAGGGCTCGATCCAGGGGATCAACACCGCGGCGACGCTGTGGTGCTCGGCGGCCGTCGGCGTATTGAGCGGCGCGGGACATTACGGACCCGCGTTCGCCGGCACCGCGGTCGTGCTGCTGGCCAACACCGTACTGCGCGAAGTGAGCCGGATGATCAACCAGACACCGGTTTCAAACGCCGACCTCGTGCGCGAGTACGTGCTGACGATCGTCTGCCGCGAAGCCGACGAGATCCACATTCGCACCGCGATTTCCAACTCGATGTACTCGGCGCCGCTGTCGTTCCAGAGCCTGACCAGCGAGGATGTCGAGGACGAGCCGGCGCGCATTCGCGTGACGGCGACGCTGACGATGCATCCGAAGGATCAATCGAAGCTCGAACAGATGGCGAGCCGCCTGAGCATGGAAAAGAGCGTCTCCAGCGTCAGTTGGACCGCGCGGGAAGCGGAACCGACACCGGAGTGAAGCGCTGTGCACAAGTCTCCTCTGTTCGCGCGCATCGTCTACACTTAGCTTGCAGCAGATTCAGATAGTGTTAATTCCGCGTCCCGAACGTGGACCGTCCCATAACCTTCGACTAAGCTCTGTCACCGTGATTTGTTCACACTCAACCAGGGAGTCTCGAATATGGAACACGGCATCATTGCATGGCTCATCATCGGCGCGATTGCTGGCTGGCTCGCGGGCGTATTGGTCAAGGGTGGCGGCTTCGGCCTGATCGTCGACATCATCGTCGGGATCATCGGGGCGTTCATCGGCGGTTGGCTCGCGGGCGTGCTGCATATCTCGATCGGCAGCGGCTGGATCGCCTCGATCATCACCGCGGTGATCGGCGCGGTCATTCTGCTGTTTATTATCCGGCTCGTGCGACGAGGCTCCTGAGCACAGCATTCGATTTCATCAAGCGCCAGCGGGCTCGTGCCGCTGGCGCTTTTTTATTGCCCGTTTCTCCTGCTTTTATCGCGGCGATTGTGGGCGCTGCGGCCGTTGCGGATCAGGCCGGCAGCATCGAGCCGGTATCGCGCAGCCGCGTATGCCATGCAAACGCCTGATCGAGGCAATGCGGCGTCTGCCCTCCCCAACGCAACGCATCGCGGTAGTAGTCGCGCAACAGTTCGCGATACCGCGGGTGTACGCAATGCTCGATGATCAGCGTCGCACGTTCGCGCGGTGCGAGGCCGCGCAGGTCGGCGAGACCTTGCTCGGTGACGACGACGTCGACGTCGTGTTCGTTGTGGTCGCAATGCGGCACCATCGGCACGATGCTCGAGATGCGGTCGTCCTTCGCGGTCGACTTGGTCGCGAACACCGCGCACGACGCATTGCGCGCAAAGTCGCCCGAGCCGCCGATGCCGTTCATCATGTGCGTGCCGCCGACATGCGTCGAATTGACGTTACCGTAGATATCGAATTCGAGCGCGGTATTGAGCGCGATCAGACCGAGCCGCCGAATCACCTCGGGATGGTTGCTGACTTCCTGCGGACGCAGCACGAGCCGGTCGCGATAGCGTTCGATATCGCCGAACACCTGCGCCTGCCGTGCGGCCGACAACGTGATCGACGCGCCGGACGCGAACGCGACCTTGCCGGCGTCCATCAGATCGAAGGTCGAATCCTGCAAAACTTCTGAATAGATTTCGAACACATCGAAAGGCGAATCGACGAAGCCCGCCAGCACCGCGTTGGCGATCGTACCGATACCAGCCTGCAACGGCGGCAACTGCTTCGGCATGCGGCCACGCGTGACTTCGTGCTGGAAAAATTCGATCAAGTGGCCGGCGATCAACGCGGTTTCGCGATCCGCAGACAGCACGGTGGACGGGCTGTCGGCCATGTCAGTGATCACGATCGCCACGATTTTCTCCGGCGGAATCTCGATCGCGGGTGTGCCGACGCGATCCTGCGCGCGCACGATCGGCAGCGGCTCGCGATGCGGCCGGCGCCCCGGAATCCAGATGTCGTGCAGGCCTTCGAGCTCGAGTGGCTGCGCAAGATTGATCTCGACGATGACCTTGTCCGCGAGAATCGCGAAGCTCGCCGAATTGCCGACTGAAGTTGTCGGCACGATACCGCCGCTTTCCGTGATCGCGGCGGCCTCGATGATCGCGACATCGAGCTTGCCGAGCTGGTTCGCGCGCAGCATCTCGACGGTCTCGGACAGATGCTGATCGACGAACATCACTTCGCCGCGATTGATTGCGTCGCGCAACGTCTTGTCCACCTGAAACGGCAAACGGCGCGCGAGCACGTGCGCTTCAGTCAGCATGCGGTCGACGTCATGACCGAGCGAGGCGCCCGTCATTAGTGTGATGCGCAGCGGCTCGGCCAACTGGCGCGCACGCTCGGCAAGCGCGACCGGCACCGCTTTCGCGTCGCCCGCGCGCGTGAAACCGCTTGCGCCAACGCGCATGCCGTCGTGAATCAGAAGCGCCGCGTCGGCGGCCGTGGTGATTTTTCCGCGCAGCGCGGCGCAGCGAATTCGGTCTTCGTACATGAAAGGGAGTCTCTCCATAGTCGCCAGCTCCGTCTACTGGTGCGCACGTCTGCGGTGTGCTTCGCTCAATAGGCGGTAGCCGCACCCGTCGCGGCGTCTCGATCGGACGGCGTCGCGAGCAGGTGTTGGGTCGCGTGACAGGTCCGCGACAGGTGTTGCGCGTGAAGCAGCCGGACTCAGCTGCCGAAGAAGATGTTGCAGAAGCTCAACGGGCCAACGCATTCGTCGGCTTTCGCTTTCGGCGCTTCCGCATGCTTGCGCGCGGCACCCTTATCGGCGCGCTGGCTATCCGCTTGCGCAACCTGCTGGTCCAGCGCGGCCGGCGCCGTCTGTGCATAGGCGGCGGCAGCGGTAGACAAAGAACAGGCGATCAGGACCAACTTCAAGACTTTCATCTCATTCTCCAGTGCTTACAACTACTGCGACGCCTACTGCGAGGCAGTGACGGCACTATATGACCGTCATCAACCCGGATTAACGGGGCCGCCCGGAAGAGATCTTTCCATCTGGCAGAAGAATCCACGAAGCATTGCTCAGCGACGATTGAACGGCGCGTCTTTGTCGAGCAACGCGCTACGAATGAAGTGCAGACAGCTCAGGATGCGCTGCAGATCGTGACGCCGGTCGCGCTCGGCATGCACGGTCCGCAGCAGGTCTTGCGCGAGCCAGGTGGCCGAGCGCACGGTGACGAGTGCGCGTTCGAGCGAGCCCGGACCGGGGCGTTCGAAGAGCCGGGCGAGATCGTCGCAGGTGTGTTCGATCACGCTGCGCCAGCGCGGCTGAAGGATGTCGGCATAATCCGCGCGCGCGGCTTCGTTGCGCAGATCGATGACGGCGTGACCTACTTCGATCGTCGCGAGCATCCAGCGAAGTGCGTCGCGCCGTCGTCGCGAACGACGCGTCAGCAGCACGCGCAGTTGTGAAGTCAGATCGTGCGTGCCCGCCTGGAAACGTCGGTTCAGTCCCGGCAGAGCCTCCTTGCATGCCGATACCGTTTGCGCCCGCAGGTCGCCCATGATCCGGTCGATCAGCCAGCGCATATCGGCGGGAAAGACCACCGCGAATGCAACAGCCGCGAGCAGCATCGACGCGGTCAGCGCGATGCCGTTGTTGATCAGCAGATCAGGCGCGTAGCTGACGACGTTATCCGGTCCGGCCAGCAGACAGAAGAACACCGAAAAGCCGATGCCAAACCCCGCTGCGCCGCGACGTGTCGCGATGAATGCGCCGAGTGCGAGCACCGGCGCGAGTGCCGCGCAAAGCAGCGGGAAACCATCGATGTTGGGATACACGTAGCACATGAACACGTAGCCGGTCAGCGTCGCGAGCACCGCGCCGATCGCCATCTGCATGGCCATCCTGGTAGCGCTCGGCGCGGTGGACGTCAACGCACAGACCAGCGTTGCGCCGATCACGGCAAGGCCGCCGCTCGGCCAGTTGGTCGCGATCCAGAACGCGCCGGCAATCCCGATGACGACAGCCGAGCGCAGAAACGTGAACAATACGGCGAAGTGGTTTGTGTGGCTGATCGGTCTGCTCGTGCAGTCGCTCTTTTTTGGGCTCGAGCCGCGTCGCAGGCTTTGCTGCCGGCTTTCTGATTTGCGCCACAAGCTTGCATAGGTTTGCGAATAATTCATCCATTCGCCCACGAATCGATACAGCAATTCGGCTACCGTGTCGAAGTCCGCAAGCGATTCCGCGGACGCGGCTTCGAGGGGCCGCCTCGATTCGCGTACCCGGCGTGGCAGGTTTGCTCGAAAGAGGCGCAGATCGGCTACTCCGTGCGAGGCTTCGACGTCTGCTTCAACTGGTGCTTGTGCCTCGAACAAGGCTCCCAGTTCGTCGAGGTATGGACCGATGGCCGCGAGTATCGACACCGCGCCGCTCGCGCGCAACCGTTTGAGCAACTGATTCAGCGCATGCAGACGCGCGCATGCATCCATGAATTCGGTATTCAGGCGCGCCAGATGCGCACTGCGCGAGCGCATCGCCGGGTCTTCAAATGCGACGAAGGTACGCGTTGCTTCGAAGCCAGCGATTTCGTCGACGAAATCCGCGAACCGCCGTTCGAACTGATGGCGCTCGAGCCCGCGTGCGAGCACATCGACAGCAAAGGCAGTAAAATCCGCGTACCTGATCTGAAGGTTACGTCGTAGCGCCAGGCTCGAGCGTTGCGGCAGCAGCAATGCGCTGACCGCGCTCGAGCACACGATGCCAACCGCCACTTCCGCCGCGCGCGCGAGTGCTGCAAGGAACAGTCCCTCGGGCGTCGTCACGTTCGGAATGCCGATCAGCGCGGCGGTGTAACCCGCGAGCACGAAACCGTACCATCTGAAATGCCGGTACCGGACCGCCGCAGCAATACAGGCGCTCACCCACGCGATCATGCCGAGCATGTACAGTTCGGGCTGCTGGGCGAACAGCCCGCCGAGCACGAGCGCGGCCGCGGTCCCTCCCGCCGTTCCGAGAATCCGGTAGAAGCTCTTCGCGAGCACCATGCCGCTGAACGGTTGCATCAACACAAAGACCGTCGTCATCGCAATGCGCGGCTGCTGCAAATCGAGCAGCATCGCGATGCCCAGCGCCAGCAGCCCGGCGGTTACCGTCTTCAGCAGATGAAGCCAGGTCAGACCGTCGCTGCTGGCCCAGTCACGCAAGACCCGATTGAGTTTGGCTCGACCGAGTCGTCGCCGCATGAGACCGCGCGGACCGAAGAAATCCGACGACGGTTCGATCGCATGATCGGGTTTCATCTGAAAACAGTGCACCCCACGTGGTCGCTGAGAGAGCCTCCGGGCAGAATCGCTGACACCGACAGGCGAGGCGCCGATTGTAGGAGTCCCCGTTGCACGCATTAAGACGACGAGTGCAGAACATCTGTTCCAAAACAGACAACAATAGTGCCCCGGGACTGACGGAAAATATGATCCTGGTCATGAAACAGAAGGTTTGATGGACACGCTACAAAATATGCGAGTGTTCGTGCGCGTGGTTGAAGCCGGCAGCTTCACCGCGGCCGCGCAATCGCTCAATTCAACGACCGGCGCGATGTCTCGCGCGGTCTCGGAACTTGAAGCACACCTGCGCACGCGCCTGCTGAATCGATCGACTCGTCGGCTTGCGTTGACCACCGCCGGCGAGCGCTATCTCAAACGATTGCAGCAGATCCTCGCGGATGTCGATATCGCGGAAGAAGAAGCCAGTTGCGCACACGAGCGACCAACCGGCGCGCTGCGCATGCATAGCTTTGCGAGCATCGGCCAGCACTACGTCCTGCCGGCTATTTCGCGTTATCGCGAGCTTTATCCTGATGTGACCGTCGAGTTGACGCTGTCACAGCGCATGCCCGATCTGTTCGAGGGCAGCGCCGATGTGGCCGTGATCGGCGCGTCGATGCTGCCGAATTCGGACCTCATATCGTTTCCGCTGGGGACGACGTTCAGCATCCTGTGCGCATCGCCGGCTTACGTGCGCGCGCACGGCGCGCCGCAAGAACCGGCTGACCTTGCGCATCACGAATGCCTGATCCTTCATACGCCGGCGTTCCCGCCACATGAATGGACGCTCGACGGCCCGAACGGCAGTGAGTTGATGGAAGTCGACGGACCCGTGCATGTGAACATCGCGGAATCACTGATCGTGGCGATCCGCGAAGGCATGGGCATCGGCATGGTGCCGCTCTACGCGGCCATTTCCGGGTTGCGCGATGGCACGCTGGTTCGCGTCTTGCCAGAATATACGCTGCAGAAGACGACTGTTTATGCGCTCTATCCGTCTCGCAAATTCATCGATGCAAAGACGCGCACGTGGGTCGAATTCTTGCGCTCGCATCTGCCCAAGGTGATTGCGCGCGACGAAGCGTTGCTTGCCGAGGTGGCGCAAATGGGATGCGTAGATGACTCAGTGCAGATGGGTGGAGTTGTCGTCCCTGTCACTCAGGACATGCGGACACCGTTAGGTCTATGAACTCACTGCAGCACACCTGAACTCGCGCGGCGAGCGGATTTCAGGGCTTTATGCGGGTGGCGCTCATTGAAGTGTTCAATATACGAGAGCGCCGTTGGCGCGTCAGCGCTTGGCCATATGCGCGACGTAGTTCCCGTCGATAAACGGGCTACTTTCGCCAGTGGCTGGCAACGCCGTCCGGCCACGCGTATTGTTTGCCCTCGGTCGAGCATCTTGCTTTTGATTTCGGCCGCGTAAACGCAAAAACCCCACCGCTGCGGGTGGGGTTTCTGGCTTTTGGGGGAGCCTGACGATTACCTACTTTCACACGGGCAATCCGCACTATCATCGGCGTGGAGTCGTTTCACGGTCCTGTT